>JACQPY010000013.1 GCA_016207275.1 Candidatus Kerfeldbacteria bacterium | reverse complement strand
GCGCAGAGATCCTCGATGACTCGGTGGCTTCCGCCGACATCCTCCTCGACACCATCGCCGCGGTGGACATCGCCGCTGGTGGAGTCGGGACATCTGAAATTCTAGACGGCACGATTGCCGATGCCGACACCAACGGTGCTCTGACCGGCGCGTCGCTCGCCGCCGATACCCTCGTGGCTGGTGACATCGCGACCGGTGCGGTTACAACGACCGAAATCCTTGATGGCACAGTTGCTGCTGGCGACATCGCTGACGTGGTCAGAACCATTTCCTTGCCACTCTATTCATTCATTGAATGTGACACCAACGCGGGTACGCAGATCCCGTTCGCCGATGGCACCAATGCCTTGCCTCACTTCTTGAACTCCGCTACAGATGGCACGGGCTTTGTGATGCGCTTTGATGACACTGCTGCCACAGAAGATCAAGGAACAGAAGTATGTAACAACTTCACCGTTCCGGCTGATTATGCTTCAGGTGGTGAGTTCCGGTTCCGGGCCTTGAAAGATGCCCATGCCGGTGCCACAGAAGTTCTGACCTCAGCGGTATCTATTAATGGTGCGGCTTTAGGAGCTACGGGCAGCGTCACGACCAGCGCATCTGCCAGCACAACGTACACGAATACCCCGACTGGTACGTATGCCGCCAATGATAGTGTGAGTATGTACCTCGCTATTACCTCCGGTACCACTATGGATGATATCGTGGACATTGCGAGCGCGGAGTTCGCCTACACGGCCACTCAATAGTGCATCCTCTACTCGTCCGGCAGTGAGAACGTAAAAAAATCCAGGTACTTCGGATAGGTATTTTCGTAGCCGCAATCGGCCTGATCACAGCAGGCACTCTGGCGGGCTTACACTGGAAAGAGCAGCATGACTTTATTAAGAGTTCAGAGCTCTACGAGGATACAACTCATGGTTTTACCATGAGGTATCCGAATACCTGGGTTTTGATGTCGAAACAGGATTTAGGTAATCGAAATGAACAGTTTGTGGTTGGTGTGAATATTGCTCCTGAACCGAGTACTGCAGTTGGGGTAATTGTCAAAGACACGACCAATCAGGAGAGTCTTGATACTACTTCCATTATGGATCGTATCGAGAAGAACTTTTCTGAAACATACACTGACTTCAAAAAAATTTCATCAAAAAAAGTTAACCATGACGCCTATCAGGAATTAGCTGTTGATTATACGTATAAGCGGTCTGAGAAGGTGCTTGTTCATCAACGACAGCGCATTTTTATCACCACAGCAAAAATCTATATTATGTCTGGGTCAGCCTTAGCAGTGAATTATCCTCAGCGACAGAGGAATATCCGTCATATTCTTGAGTCATTTCAGTTAGCAAAGGAATAAGAGCCATTCACCTCCTTGCCCCGCGGCACTCCTTCCTGCTATACTGATACCGTTGCAGGTTAAGCAGTAAGGCTCTTGACTAGATCGCTGACACGATTTAGCGTAGAAACGTACTCAAACACAAACGATTATCACCATATCGAATCAAGCGGATAATTTCGACTTTCTGCATGGACATCGAGCGAATTCTGGCATCGTTTACGATCAACGAAGATTGACTTGCCAAGTGGTGGTAGACGATGTATGATACGTTCTGATGCTGCTCTTTAAACTTACCATCTAATTTATTTATCCTATGGATACCCCAATTGATCGTAGGTCCTTGCGTGGCCCGGGAGCCCGTCGGTTATGGTTTATCCCATCAATCATCCTGACGCTGGTCGTGGTAGTGGCAGTTGCCTATTGGTTTTACCAGAGTGCTAGCCAGTCACCAGCGGCCTTCGGGCTTTCAAAAAAAGCATTCCACGCGATCTTCATGTCGAATGGGCAGGCGTACTTTGGGAAGATCAGCAGAATAAATGATCAGTTCGCCACGATTGACCAAGTTTATTACTTGCGGAAATTTGAAACGCCACTTCAGCCAATAGCCGCTGATGAGGGGGCGACGGCTAGCGATGATAAAAACACGCCCGATCTTCAGGTAGTGAAACTGGGGGGCGAAATCCATGGACCACAGAATCGAATGACGATCAACCGTCAACATATTCTATTCATCGAGGAGTTGAAACCTGACTCCCGGGTGGTGACAACCATCAATACGAGCGACAAAAAGTAATGGTTCTCTAACGGGAACGTACACTGCCAATTCTTCTTTAGCGGTGAGCTTTACGACGCCGCTCAAGAGGTCATAGCAAACCGAGGGAAGAAGAAAAGAAAACGCAGTTTGCCCTGATCAAACTCGGAAAAGAGTTGCATGGCCCAACTGACCTGATGGTTATCAACCGCAACCAAGTTTTATTCATTGAGGAACTGAAATCTGACTCGCGAGTAGTAGAAGCAATCAAGAAGGCCAAGGAGAATCAGAGAAACGGTGAGCTCTCTGAGCTAAAGAAGTGACTGAGCAGACAGTACGACTACCAAAAAGCCCGTCGGACGATGGGCTTTTTGGAAACTATATCTTATCCGAGAACTGCGTCTCTGACTGCTTTTGCGACCCTGAACTTCACCCAGCCCCACGGAAGTCACGGGTGTTAACCCGTGGAGGAAGTGGAGAAGTAATCCCGAGGTGCAACCACCCCGAGGCCACGGCGGTAAAGCCGTGGAGCTGGGTTCACCATGGTCTTGGCCTCTCGACAAAACCCGGCTTGCGCCGGGCTTTGCTCGAGACTAAACTTGATGGAAGACTATTAACCGAGAACCGCGTCTTTTGCCGCTTTGGCGACCCGAAACTTGACCACGGTCTTGGCCGGGATCTGGATCTCCGCGCCGGTGGCCGGGTTGCGACCCGTACGGGCGGTGCGCTGCTTCTTCACGAACTTTCCGAGATCCGGAAGCGTGAGTTCACCGACCCGTCTCGCCTCGCCGTAGGCGGTCTGGACGATCAGGTCTAACATTGCCGTGATATCTTTACGGCTTTGACCAGACTTCTCCGCTAGGTAGTTGAGAAGCTGTGATTTGTTCATGGGTTTATCTGCCATCGTGTTTTCCTTACGGTGTCAGGGTTGGTGAGTTGACTTGTGGAAGAAGTATAGAAAAATTTGGGAGCGCCTTACGGCTCCCGCATAGTAGACCTCTAACGAGGGGGGTTGCTTGAGCTGCGTGTTCGGGGTAGGCAAGAGGTTCGCATTTTGTATACTTTTCATGGCAACGTCGCCGCTTTACTTCACGGCTTCATTAAGAAATCAGCAACAATACCGCCGAAAGACCTACAGCTTGGATTCTACAGAATGAGGAACTTGACCTAGTATAACATATACGTTATGCTGCCGTTATCTATGAAATCCTATCGAAGTGTCAAATCAAGGCTCCTGCGCAATCGACGAATCAAGAAAGCTTATCACGAGCTTGGTCCGGAGTTTACGCTGGTCGAAAAACTCATGGAAAAACGAATACAAAAAGGTCTCACGCAAGAAGCGCTCGCTCGTCGGATCGGCACAAAACAGTCAGCCATCTCACGACTCGAACGTGGAGAATATAACCCGACACTCGCGTTCTTGAGAAAAGTGGCCGCCGGCCTGAACGCTAAATTAAAGATCACGGTTACGTAGCTTCTCCGCACTTCTTGGCTGTCGGGAATATGTGAAATTTCCCTCGTATTTTTTTATAAACCGAGAGCCATCAACACCGTAAGACTGGTGAAAGATGAGGACCTAGGCTCTCTGGTGCGGGGTTGGTCGTCCCGCCGTCGTCCCGCCGTTTTGCTGACCGCTGACCCCGTTATCCCGTTAGAAGTGGTGGGGACTTGGATTTCCAAAATAAGTTCTGTTTTCTCTAACCTACTAGCACTTGGTCTAAAAAGAATGTGTTCGCCACTTCTAACGGGATGCCTCTAACGGGGCTAACTTGCTTTTTACCCTTCTTTTTGAGACAATGGAGTAAACAGTATGGCTGCTATTATAATCCCATGACTAGAAAAAAGTACCCCGTCAGGAAGTTCATTCTTGTCGCGTTTGTTGTGCTGGTAGTTTTTTCGAACGCGACCTCCATCGTGACTGACTGGTGGTGGTTCTCCGAAGTCGGCTACACCCAGATTTTCGTCAAATCCCTGGTTGCAAAAATACTCCTGACGGCGGGTGCAGCGGTTGTGGCGGCTGCCTGGTTGCTCGCCAATTTCTCGGTGGCAACCCGCTCAGCCGTTCCGTGGATAATCACCCTGCCCGCGTCGTTGTTCGGCAAGCCGGTGAGCCTGGACCAGCGGGTGGTCAAAAAGCTCATGGCGATCATCGCCGCCGTGATCGCGCTCATTTTTGGGCTGGTGGCGGCGGCGAACTGGCAGGCCGTGTTGAATTTCTTCGCCCAGACAAATTTCGGCGCAGCCGATCCGGTCTTCGGCAAAGACATCAGCTTTTATGTATTCACGTTGCCCATCTGGCAGTTGGGGCTGGGCCTGATCAAGGCGCTGATTGTGCTGACGTTCATCAGCAGCGTTGTGGTCTACGTCTTGCGGGGCATGCTGAGCTTCCGGGGGCTGCAAGCGCTCAAACAGTTAAAGGTGGAGGGGCGGGCGAAAACCCATCTCGGTGTCTTACTGGCCTTGTTTATGGCAACGGTCGCGGCCGGAGCGTATTTGTCGCTCTTTCGGTTACTCATGAACCAGGCCGGTCCGGTGGCCGGGGCTGTGTTCACGGACGTGACGGTTCGCATACCCATGCTGTGGGCATCGGTCATCGCCGCCGGCCTGGCGGCAGTCGCGGCGGCGATCTGGGCAGTGCGCGGAAAGGCGGCAGCGCTGATCGCGGCTGTCGGATTGTACCTGGTCGTCGGCATCGCGTCCGGGCTGGTTCCGCTGGCGGTCCAAAAACTTATGGTCGACCCGAATGAGCTGGTCAAGGAAACCCCCTACATCAAGCGGAATATTGCTGCCACGCGTCAGGCCTATGCCCTGGACGCAATCGAAGAGCGGGACATTTCAGGCGACAAGCCGATCACCGCGGCCGATATCTTGGCGAACAATCTGACGATCAAGAACGTCCGGCTCTGGGATCGGCAGCCGCTGCTCTCAACCTTTTCGCAGATTCAGGAAATTCGGACCTACTACGAGTTCACCGAGGTCGATAATGACCGCTACGTGATTGACGGGGAGATCCGTCAAATCATGCTGTCGCCGCGTGAGTTGGCGTCGGACAGCTTGCCGAACAAGAATTGGATCAACGAACGGCTGACCTTCACGCACGGGTACGGCGTGGCGGCTGGTCCGGTCAATCAGGTCACGCCGGAGGGCTTGCCCGTGCTGTTCGTCAAGGATTTACCGCCCAAGTCGGACGTCAAAGAGCTGCAGGTGACGCGCCCGGAGATTTACTACGGCGAGTTGGCGAACGACTACGTCATCGCGAAAACGAAATCACGCGAGTTCGATTATCCCAAGGGCGAAGAAAACGTGTATACGACCTATGCGGGTGAAGGCGGCGTCGAGGTCGACTCCTTGCTCAAGCGGGCGCTGTTCGCAATACGCTTCCAATCGTTGAAACTGCTCCTGTCCAATGATGTGACCGCCGCCAGCCGCATACTTTACCACCGCACGATTCGGGAGCGAGTGGCGAAGATCGCGCCGTTCCTGACTTTTGACCGGGATCCGTACATCATCATTTCCGACGGCCAAGTATACTGGATCGCCGACGCCTATACGACGAGCGATCGCTACCCCTATGCCCAGTCGTCGCTGTTGAACGGCCGGCGCGTCAATTACATCCGGAACTCCGTCAAAGTGGTGGTCGACGCCTACCACGGCAGCGTGACGTTCTACCAGGCGGATGCCCAAGATCCCATCCTGGCCACGTACGCTAAGATTTATCCGAAGACCTTCCGCCCGCTGGCCGAGATGCCGGCGGCATTGGCGTCGCACCTGCGCTATCCGGAAGACAGCTTTGCTTTACAGACGGCTGTTTACTCCACCTACCACATGGACGATCCGCAGGTGTTCTACAACAAAGAAGACCAGTGGGAGATTCCGGCTATTCCGTCCGAAGGCGAAGGAGCGTCAGCCAGCCAGCCCAGCATCGGAGCGAAGCAACTGGTGCTGGGTTCCGTACCCGGCATGTCGCCGCGGCACATTATTATGAAGTTGCCCGGCGAGAAACAGGAAGAATTCATTTTGATGCTGCCGTTTACGCCGCGGGCTAAAGACAACCTGTCTGCCTGGATGGTCGCCCGTAACGACGGGGATAACTACGGCAAGGTGCTGGTCTACCGTTTTCCGAAAGACAAACTGGTCTTCGGGCCGAAACAGGTTATCGGCCGCATCAACCAGGATCCGGACATTAGCCGACAGATTTCGCTCTGGGATCAAGGCGGATCACAGGTCATCCAGGGGCCGCTGCTGGTCATCCCGATCGAGGAATCTCTGCTGTACGTTCGCCCGCTCTACCTGAAAGCCGAAGCCGGAAAAATCCCTGAGTTGAAACGGGTGATTGTGGCGTACGAAAACAGAATTGCCATGGAGGAAACACTGGAACTGGGCTTGGCAAGACTGTTCGGAACAGCCGCCAAGCCGGCGGATCAAAAAATAACGGCGGCCGTCACGCCGTCGATACCGACCCAGGATACCCAAGAGCTAATGCGCCGGGCTGGGGAAGTCTATGAGGAAGCGCTGGCTGCGCAACGGGAAGGAAACTGGGCGGCTTATGGAGACGCCATCAGGCGTTTAGGGGAGATTTTGAAACAGTAAGAGGCAATTTTAGGTTGAGGCCATCTAACTTAGCGGGAGCTCCCCGCCTGTAAAGGCGGGGGTGCGGGGGAACGCCTCGAATACCAAAGCGAAGCTCGCAACGGGGTAAAATTTTTGCCCGACTGCCTGCTGGGCCTGCGGCGCGGTGCACTGGCTCACGCTCGTCCTCCGTACGTAAATGACGTTCGAGGAGAAAGGGTTGGAGCGGACGTTCGGCCGGGCGTATGCGAAGTACAAGAAAGCCGTGCCGATGTTCCTCCCGAAGATTTGGAAAGTGTGACGGACTCGTCGAAAAAAGCACCCACTCGGGTGAGTGGGTGTGATTCTGGCTACTCGGGATTAGCTCCTTCGGCGATTGAAAATGTACGATTTCTGACGGCCAGAGGGATCGACGATGACGTTGGGATATTGGCGGTAACGCACTCGTCCGTCCGAGTCGAGGAAGAACGTCGTGTCAGACCCACTCGAAATCTTCCGCTTTTTCCACGCCGTGAACTGCGGGTAGGGGTACTGATTGTCAAGATTAGCACGGCCGCTCGATGCAGCGACGACGGCGAGGATCGCTACGAAGATTGCTATGACGACGGCGACGCCGAGGAGAAACAACCCTATCTTTGCTAACAGATCGAAGAGGATGTTCATGTTCGCTCCTTTGTTTGTGTTTGTGACAGGTTGGTTTCTGTTCAACCTGAAGCATGCTTGGGGGACCCTATCTCTGTCAAGCCTCTCCAAGCGGTGAACAAGGAGATATCGCGAAAGCGGAACGAAACGTGTTACCCTAACGAATGAAAGTAAGGCGAACGGCGACCATAGACCTCCACCAGCAGCGCACCATCCAGGAGCACTTCGACCGGATGTACCGGGCGGGTGACAAGCCGTGGACCGAGCACGGCGTCGAGCCGCCGCTCCTAGAATTTCTCGAGCGGTTGAAGGAGTGGCGGAGGCTGGCGCGCGCAAAATCAGAAAAGCGAAGAATATTTTGCTTGGCGGCGAGCGTTAGCGAGCGACGGCGGGGCGGAGCGTCAGAATTCAGCGTTCGGATTTTCGATAAAAAATGTTCGGATTTCGTTCAGCGTTCGGAGCTCGTGGGAGAATCCGGCTGCTTGCCCCGTACACGACTCCGGTCCCCGACTTGATTTGGGAGATCCGGGGGAGTTGTGCGCGGTTTACGGAGAGGTTGGTGGTTCGAGTCCACCTGGGGGAGCTGAGCGGACAAACGCACTGCTTGCCCAGAAATCGTTTCAGTCAGCTATGATATACTGACGCCATGACTGAGCGTTCTCCGCTCTCCGAAGCGAGCCGAAAGTTTACTCCGGCTCGTGAAATAGTTGAGCGAGATATTGCCCGTATTCAAAAATATCGTGAATCGCTTCGCGGCTACCAAGTGAGGCCCGACATTTTAGAACATTTATCCTCAGCAGTTGATCTTCGAGCGTTGGCCGGTCGGAGCGAAATCAGACTCGCAGATTTTGGCAGCGGACCGGGTATTTCAGGATTACACATTCGGGACCATCTCCGAAGTTCGACGAAAGCCCGTGTGCGCAGTATTTTTTGGACGTGTCTGAACCGATGCTGACGCAGGTACCTGAAGAAGAAGATATTGAACGGGTACGAGGTGACGTCACAGCACTACCGCTCCGAGACAATAATCTTGATATCATTGTCATGAAACAAGTATTAGATTATCTTGAAGAGGCGGCTCAGCGAAAAGCGCTGGTTGAGGTATACCGGACGCTGAGGGAAAACGGTCAATTTATTCTGTCTGCGTTGATTTCTCCTGATAGTCAAGTCGATGAGGTAACCAACGAATTATACACTCGTCGTGAAACTATCATCGGTCGAGTCCCAATAAAAAAACTTATTCCCAACGAAGAACTTCTGAAAACATGGTTGCAGGAAACGGGGTTTCGCGGCATTGAATCGGTATATCGTTACGACATCCCGCTCTCAGTTGAGGATTTTCGCACGTCTTTCGGACTTGACGCAGAGCGTACACGCGCACTGTCGGAGCTGTATGGAGATATCCTTGCCCGCGATAAGCAACACGTTTTTCGCGGTGGAGACTTTCAGGGAAGTCCACAGCTCATAGAACAGGGTCTGATAGTAAGATCAGCTAAATAAGCTACGATCATACTTGGCAACTTCAACCCGTGAGAGGATTGTGCCACTATAGTCCGCCAGGCAGGCAGCTTAAGGCAGGGACTGGTTATTTGAGTCCTCCTGGGGTAGCAGACAGCGTGTAGTTCCGCTCCTTACGCTGTGCCCTTGACGAAAAACTGGCGGCAGGTAGAATGATACTACAGATTCGGTGGCCGTGCCCGCGGTGGGCACTGGCCGTTTTAATGCGGACGTACTACATTTACATCGTCAGCAACAAACTTCGCACAACCTTTTACGTTGGTGTGACGAATGACCTTGAGCGTCGAATGTTTGAACATCGCTTTTCTCTCATTGAGGGTTTTACTAAACATTACCACTTGAAATACCTCGTTTATTACGAAGAGTTTGGAGACATTTCCGACGCAATCGCGCGGGAGAAACAGCTGAAACGTTGGCACCGGGCATGGAAACTGACCTTGATTCGCAAAACAAACCCAGACCTAGGCGACTTGGCTGAAGGCTGGTTCGAGGGGCGGCTGAGATTCTGAAACTAGTTCAGAATGACAATCAGGGGCACCTAAATTGTCACCCTGAACTCGTTTCAGGGTCTTGGCTCCATTTTCTCAATGCTACAGCCGCCCCTCGAACCAGTAAGATATATAATCAGTCAACCTGCATCTCGTCTAGACAGCTCATAACATATTCGTTATATTGCATTTGTTGTGAAATCTTATCAAAATGTCAAATTGCGGTTCCTGCGCAATCGACGGATCAAGAAAACTTATGACGGACTTGGTCCAGAGTTCAGGCTGGTCGAAAAACTCATGGAAAAACGAATCCGAAAAGGTCTCACGCAAGAAGCTCTCGCTCGTCGCATCGGCACAAAACAGTTAGCTATCTCGCGACTCGAGCGTGGAGAATATAACCCGACGCTTGGATTCTTACGTAAAGTGGCCGCTGGCCTGAATGCAAGGCTAAAGATTACGGCCACCTAGTTTCACTGCACCTTTTGGCTGTCGGGAGTTTGCGAAATTTTGCTGGGTTTTTGTAAACCGAGAGCCGCTTTTGACGTTCGAACTATGATATACTTTTTCCAGAAATCTTTTAATGAAATCTCAGTCTAAAAATAGTCCAAAGGAGGCAACCTCAGCCGGTGGTATTGTCGTTCGTTTGCAAAATAACAAACCAGAAATTCTCTTACTTCGTGACAAACACTTCGCTGACTGGACACTACCAAAAGGCCACGTTGAAAAAGGAGAAACTCTCGAGCAAGCGGCACTACGGGAAATCTTTGAAGAGGCAGGGGTAACTTCGGCTACAATCATCAAACAATTAAGAACATTTAGACGTTTTGTTGAAAAATCGAATGAGTGGAAAACCATCCACTATTTTCTGATAACAACGCAACCCGAACAGCCACTTGACAAACTAGAAAGCGAAGACTTTGAAATACAGTGGTTTTCTCTTGAGGACCTTCCCAAAATGTATCTACCTGAACAGCAAAAGGTTATTGTCGATAATCTCAATCTCATAAGATCCGTAAAAAAGGAACCCCCATCCGAAGACGAGGGTTCTTAGCCACAACGACAAAGTACCCGATTCATTCGGGGAATCTTGTCACATGAAGTGACCCGGGAGTAGGATTTGAACTAACAAGATGCCTGTTCCATCGACTAAGACTGAACTCGAGTTAATTGCCTACCTCAGAAGTCGGCGGATTCCTTTCAAGTACGAACCTTTTGGTGACAGAGGAAAGAAGCCTGATTTTCTTATCACGCGGAATCACAAGAAGATTCTCGTGGAAGTAAAGGAGATAGAAGAGACACCTTTCAATAAGGCCATTGCTGCAACAAGACATCTGCCTGGGGTACGTACATTTTCACTCGATCCCAGGCAGCTATATAACCTATTGCGCGAGCGCATTAAACAGGCAGCGCGTCAGCTCAAACCGTATACTGACAGAGTTGATCACTCGATCGTAATCTTAGGTTTTCGTAATCAATTTCGTGACCCCACTCTCGATGATTTGTTCTACGCGATGTTTGGTGATCCGGTAATCAGGTTTCAAGTAAGCAAACTTTCAGGAGCAGCTATCACTGATCCCGAACTGGAGCTTAGATACAATGGTCAGCTAAGGAAGTTTGATCCAAAGTCTGGACTCGCAGTCGCTCAACACGGCAAGTACCTAAGTGGCGTCGGGCTAGTCTCGGCGGTTAAGGGTCTCGCTGTGTATCAGCGTAGATACTACAGCCGACTAAAACGCAAGCTAAAGGATGCTAAGGCGTTTTTCGATTACCATCAGGAGAAGTGGAATGCTAATCAAAAGAATATCCCGAAGGCCTACCGTAACCCAAATAGAATGTTTGGCAGGGTAGAGTTTATTTCAAATGTCCTTGGAGAAAGACCATTACCAACAGGGATCTTCAATGGCAGATTTGACGTGTTCAGGTCGCCTGAGGTTATTGAGAAATAGCTAGTGATTTAGACGTCTCAACCCTCCTGACACGGGGACAACTGACGAGTCCACCTGGAGGAGCAGAAGAAAGGAGGTTCGCTGCTTGCTCTGTAGACGCTCTTGACATTCTTGAATCAGGTGCTAGGGTCGAGACACAAAGGAAACGTCGAACAAAACCCATCCGACAGAGCCCTTTGAGAAAGGAGGTAGCCAATGAAAGTCGTTTCATGCGCTCTCTGCCGAGGCACCGGACGCGTCAGCGTTGGTATATGCAGTGCTTGTAAGGGTGTAGGCTCCTGCGAGGTTCCGGACAATGCTGTTTCATGCGCTCTCTGCCGAGGCACCGGACGCGTCAGCGTTGGTATATGCAGTGCTTGTAAGGGTGTAGGTCACGCTGCCGCTACGCGTCCATAAAGTTCGGGAGCCTTCTGACCGTAACACGTAACCAGAGCTGGGGAAGGTTGAAGGCTCTTTAACCGCTGAACATTGTACAAGCCATTACGCGGGTCGGTCCTAACGGATCGGCCCGCGCTTCACTTTCCATATCGCACTACAAGAGTGCGAGGCAGGTACGAGGTGGAGCCGGTTTAAATGTGGGCCGGATTTTTCCAGCGCCCGTCCAGCTAAGCTGGACGGGCGTTTAACAGTATGGTTATTTTGTTTGATTTACTGCCTCGGGGTGATCGCGAAATTGACGCCCGTTTTTGTCTTTCCGACGGATACCCCTACCGCTTTTTGACTCGAGGTATTGTAGTAAGCGCTGACCGCGACTAAGCGGCGATTCCCCGGAGGCACGCCGTCAATGACGTAGTAGCCATTGGCGTCTGACCAGGCACTGATGGCTGTGCCGACGACTCTGACCAGGGCTGTGACCGGCAGGCCGGTCTCTTTGTCCGTGATGTAGCCGGAGACCGAACCGGCCGCATTGAGCTTGATGTTCTTCGTTGTCTGCGTTCCGGTCTTGACCGTGATGTTGACCAGCCGCGTGACGAATTCGGTGGTGGTGATTTTCAGGCGGTACGTTCCTTTTTTCAGCGCCGATACGAGGAAGTTGCCGTTCTCATCCGAGGTGGTCGTGGAATACGCCACCTCCTTGCCGTTGTTCAGGGCGAACACGGCGATGTCGGCGCTCGGTACCGCGACGTTGTTAGCGGTGTAGACATTCCCGCGGATTGAGCCGGCCAGGTCGAGCTTGTAGACTTTGCCGCTGACGTCGGCGGTGATAGCGATTGAGTCAACCACCGCGTTGATGTATCCGTTTTTGAGGATTTTTACCCGATACTTGCCCGGCGAGACGTTACCGAAGATAAAGCCGCCGTCGCTTTTGGTCGTGAAGCTAAAATCGGCGACCTCGGAACGTGTTTTATTCCGCTTGTAGAGGGAGACGATTGCGCCTTCCACTGCGGCGTTGTTGCTCTTTGCTAGGACGGTTCCGCTGAATGTTTTTGCTGGAGGCAGGGTGAAGTTCTTCCCGGAGACAGTGGCGCCGGCGGTGACCGCGACATTGTAGGCTTTCTGACCAACGTAATTCGTTTTGGTCACCGTCAAAGTGTATTGCGTTGATGGTTTTAGGTTGGCCAGGGTGTACACCCCGCTAGCGTCCGTGGTGGCAGCGTAGGAACCACCGAATCCGTCGTTGGCGGTGACGGTGGCGCCGCTGAGACCGCCTCCGGTACTGCTGGTGATCGTGCCGGTGATGGTGCCGGCGGCAACCAGGGCAAAGTCGTTGCCGGTCAGCGCGGAGCCGTCCGCGGCAATTGAGACGGCCGCGGTCTTCGTGACGTACCCCGTCTTAGCGATTGAAAGGGGGTAGTCGCCAACCGCCGATCCGTTGTAGTTCGTCAGGTCGTAGACGGACACGGTGTAGGCACCGGAGGCGTTGGTCAAAGCCGAGTACGTTCCGCCGGCGCTTTTCGTGATGGTGACGGTGGCGTTGGCGATCGGAGCGCCGACAGAGTCACGGACGGTTCCAGACACAGTGCTCCCGGGGGTGAGGGTAATGTTCTGCGTCACCGTCGTCTCGTTAGCGGTCAGAGCGACGTTCGTGATGGTCGCGCCGAAGTATCCGGCTCTGGTAACGTAGAGCGTGTAGGAGCCGATAGCCGAGGCGGTGGTGTCGGTCGGCGAAGGAGTGGCAAAGTAACTGCCGTTCGAGAGCGTTAAGGCGTACGACCCGCCGTAGGTATAGCCACTGACATTACTGGATGATACGGCGGCGTCCGCAATCGGCGTCACTCCGTCAGCCGCATAGACGGTTCCGGTGAAACGACCGCGACGAGTGAGCGCGAAATTCTGACCCGATTTCGTCTCCCCGCTGGCGATGGTAACGGTGAGGGACTTTTTTATGAAGGTGATATTTGGTTCTGACGATACGTTGGTGTACGGCGTGACATCGTAGGTTCCCGGCGCAAGAGTAAAACTGTAGGTGCCAGCCGCGGTCGTAGAAGCATAGGTGATTGCATACGTACTGGTGTTTTGCGCTGAGAGAGAGATCGAGCCGATCGCAGAACTATCAGCGGCGTGAGTCACCGTCCCGCTGATTGTTCCGTCAGCTGCAAGTGCGGGTGCGGCGAGCGCAAACATCCCTGCTGCGGCGAGAGCGATAATGAGTTTTCGCATAATGGTTTTCGTTAATGTCCTAAGCAACCCCAGTATAGGAAACATGATGACTTTCGGCAATTGGCATGGCGGAGCGTCCACGCCCGTTTTGCACTGGGCAACAAGGCGGGAAGCATGGGAGCTCCCTCTTTAAAGGCTTACTTGACAATTGATTGACTGTCGTATGGCTCAACCCTACACTATGTCTATGACGTTGTCGAAACTAATTTTCCACACCTATGACGACAGTCCATAAAGCCTCTCTCGGCATCATTGTCGCTATTCTCCTTGGCGCTGGCATTTGGTACTGGGTGAACGGCGGGATCGGCGGCGTTCCGACAAGGGTCTTTGAGAGCGACCAGACGCTCGAGGGGGACTTCTCCGTCCCCAAGGGAACGAAGGTCGTCGTGAAGAACGGCGCGACCTTGACCGTCAATGGCGACCTGTGGGTTCAGGGCCTCCTGACCTGTGACGGCGGATCGTTGAACTTGGTGGTCAACGGCGAGTTTAAAGTTGATCGGACAGTCCAATGCAACCGGGCTGATTCGGTCGGCCGCACCGACCTTGGCAACGGTATTGTAGTGGTGGCGAAGACCTTCAACATTTCTAAAGATGCGGCCGTCGTTTCCAACGGCCACGTCCAACTCGTCACTGACGCCGCCAAGCTGGTCAGCACCACCGAAGCGTTGGATCAGTTCTACGCCGACGTTGGCACGTACTCGAACGTCAAGTATGGCTTTGGTCCGTTCACCCCGCTGGAACGGGTGCCAGCGAATGCCGCGGGCAAGCCAACCTCCTACGTCGTACCTGGCAACGGTCGGTCAGCAGCCTGGCTGACGCGAAGCGGTCTAGTGACAGTCGCCCAGGCCGCTGAGCCGGAAGCGGCGACTGATGCCGCCGGCAACCCCGTGCCAGGGGCCGTCAAGATTGGCGGGACGTGGGTGATTGGCAACCCAGCGGCTAAGCCACCGTTTAATTTGTCGGTGCCCACGCCGCCCGCCGACATTTCCAAGATCATCCTCAATTTTGACTTTGGCGGCGATGACGTGGAAATTGCCGATTTTGAGCTAACCGGGCCAGACGGTCGAAAGGGCACTGACGACGTCAATCAGTCATGCACGGCAAAAGGCGGGGACGGTCAGGACGCCATGCGTTTGAATGTTCGGGCCGACAGCATTACCATTCGAAACGTTGACCTACACCTCGGTAACGGCGGGCCTGGCGGCGACGCCGTCACGAAGGACGATTGCGATCCAGCCGAAGCCACCGGCGGCAAAGGCGGACAAGGCGGCAACTTCAAGATGGTGGCCAGTGAAGGCTTTGCCATCACCGGCGAGTTCAACATTTTCCCCGGTCAGGGCGGACAGGGCGGAAAAGCCGTGGCCACCGGTAAGATCGGCGAGGATGGCTGTGACGGCTCGAAGGGCGGCGATGCCACGGCGACCGGCGGTCCTGGCGGTGATAACAAGAAAGTCCTGGTGGCTCAAGGCGTTGAGGGGACTGACAACATTGACATCCGTGAGCTCCGCGGCGGTCGTGGTGGCGACGGCGAAGCTAACGGCGGCAAGGGTGGGGACGGTAGCGGTCCAGACTGCAACGGTGGGCCGGGCGGACAGGCCACGGCCGTTGGCGGCAAGGGCGGGGACACTACCTGTAATCGGTTCCCATGCGTTGGCGGCGACGGCGGCGATGCTTCGGCCAAGCCAGGCAAGGGCGGCACTGGCGGCACAGGCAGCCCCACGGAAAATGGCGGCTCCGGCGGTAAAGGCGGCGATGCCTCGGCCACCCAAGGCGCTGGCGGAACGGGAAAAACGGCGAACGGCAGTAACGGCCAGGTTAAGAACTTTACTGGCGGCGACGGCGGTGACGGTGGCGACGGCTGCTTGTCGGGTAACGGCGGTGCCGGCGGTTCCGGAGAGCCAAACGGCCAAGACGGCAAAGAAGGAAAGAATCTTTGCGTGGTCATCGCCAATACGAATACGAGCACGCAGCCGCCAACCAATGAAAATACGAATACTCAGACCACGCCTGAGCCGAAGATTACTGTCCCTGGACCGATGTCCGTCGAGCATAGAATCGGGCCAACGCCCTGCCCGACGCCGATCGGAACAGTCAAACTTGAAGGGCAGAATATCCCCGAGGGAGCGACGCTCGAGGTGGATCCGAACGACAAAGCACCGGCTTGGTTGAGCCACACGTTGGGGAAGGGGACTGAGAGCAACGTCAGCTTCACGTGCCAACTCGAGCAGTACGTGACGCAGACGCTCACCCATGACCTCGAGGTTGTTGTTTACGACAAGGACGGAAAGGTTATTACAACTTTCACCGTGCCGGTGACGGTCAACGTCAAAAAGTAATCCAGGGTTCCTCCCGAGGCGCCAACGTTTCGCAGCGCCCGTGCTACACTGGTAGCATGGGCGCTGATCTCCTCTTCTACGGCATCGTCATCGTCGTCATTCTGGTTTTTGCTACGGCCGCCATTGCCGGTGTTAAAGCTGCGCCGTACGTGCCGACGTTCCAGCGTGACGTCCGACGGATGCTGCGCGTGGCCGAAGTTAAGCCCGGGGAATTAGTGGTCGATTTGGGCGCGGGTGATGGTCGTTTTTTGATAACCGCGGTCCGTGAGTTTGGCGCTCGGGCAGTTGGCTACGAACTGTCGCTGCTACCGTACCTGGTGGCGAAGCTGCGGGTGCGGTTGGCTGGCCTTGGCCGTCAAATCCAGATTTTCTATCGAGACTTTTACCAAGTCGATCTTTCACCGGCCGACGTGGTGACGTGCTTCTTGACGCCCCGGGCAATGACCAAGCTCGAACCAAAGTTTACGGCAGAGCTGAACAGCGGCCGTCGGGTGGTGTCATACGCGTTCAAGTTGCCGACGATTGAACCGCTGAGCGTTGATAAGCCGCACCCGCGGGCCACGCCGATTTTCCTCTACCGGTTCGGTTGAGCGATGGGGCCTTGACGTCGACACGACCTCGGCGCTAGACTGCGGAAGCAGAAAAACAAGCTAACACAGAGGTTTTTCCAAACGAAAGGAAAACAATATGACACCGCCGGTAAACGAAATACAACAACTTAAAAAGTTGATTTTGGCCGCTGAAAGTAACCTCCGGGAGGCCCGCGAGGTACTGGCGGTTTTAACTGGTGAACAGGAACCGGCCCCCGATCCAGCTGATGAAGCGCGGGAATCAGGTCGCATCATGAGTACGACCGAGGGAAAAATTATCGAGGGCGTCTTCGACGGGCAGAATATGGTCGGGCCGGACGGCAAAACGTACTCGGTGCCGGCCAACTACGCCTCTAAGTCGAAGCTCATTGAGGGCGATCGTCTGAAGCTGACCATCACCGGCGACGGTTCATTCATCTACAAGCAAATCGGTCCGGTCGAACGGCAGCGATTGATTGGTATTTTGGCCAAGGACGATCTCACTAACGAGTACCGGGTCATGGCCGGCGACCGCACCTACCGGGTGCTGCTGGCTTCGGTCACGTACTTCAAGGGGGAGGCGGGCGACGAGGTCGTCATTTTGGTGCCTAAAGGGATCCCGAGCCATTGGGCCGCGGTTGAGAATATCATTAAAGCTTCAAACCAAACGGCCGTGCCGGTAGTGGCGGCGGCCGCGGCTGACGATCTTGATCGACCCTAGCTGAACCGTTGCCGAAGACCGACGGGTAGGCTACACTGGTAGGTGGCATGGTCACGACGATTTACCGCAAGTACCGTCCGCAGCAGTTCGCTGATCTCGTTGGGCAAGTCCACGTCCGGACGACGTTGACCGCCGAACTCGAGAGCGGCAAGTTGGCGCACGCCTACTTGTTTGTTGGTCCACGCGGCGTTGGTAAGACCACGGTCGCTCGGCTGCTGGCTAAAGCGGTCAACTGTACCGGCCGAAAAGGTGCCGAACCAGACAACCGCTGCCTCGCTTGTGTGGCCATGAACGAGGGCCGTTCGCTCGACTTGATTGAAATCGACGCGGCCTCGCATACTCAAGTTGATCACGTCCGCGAGCATATCTTGCCGGCCGCCCGAACCGCGCCGTCGTCCGGGCAGTTTAAAGTTTTTATTATTGATGAGGTTCACATGCTGTCTGTGTCGGCGTTCAGTGCCTTGCTGAAGATGCTGGAGGAACCGCCGGCCCACGTGTTCTTCGTGCTGGCTACGACTGAACCGCATCGGGTACCGGAGACGATCATCTCGCGGTGTCAGCGTTTTGATTTTCACCGGATCGCCTCGGCTGACATCGTCGCCCGACTGAGTCGGATTGTTGAGGCCGAGGGATTGACGGCCGAGCGTCGCCTCCTTGAGCGCGTGGCGCGAGCGTCGGCTGGTTCGCTCCGTGATGCCGAGAGCGTGTTGGGCCAAATCATTGGCCTGGGCGAAAAGAAGCTGACCGATGAGCTGGCTGATCTTGTCCTGCCGCGGGCGGACGTGGGCGCGGTTCTCGAGCTCGTCGGCGTCTGTCTCAGCGGTCGGACGCTGGACGGCATGCAATTAGTCCAACGGCTGGTTGATGAGGGAATCAACGTCGGCGTGTATATGCGGCAAGCAATTGAGGTTCTTCGCGGGTTACTACTGTTGAAAGTTGGCGTTAGCGACGCCCTTGATTACTTCAGTCGTGAGGAGCAGGCGACGGCCCAGCAGCTCATTGGTCGGGCGACCGTCCGTGACGTACAGCGGTTTCTCGAAACGTTCCTGCGACGTGAGCGCGATGAACGAACCGCGACCATTGCCCAGTTGCCGCTCGAGCTGGCAGTCGTCGAGTTGACTACCGTCGGCGAACCGCCGGCGAGCGACGTGGCTCGGCGAGCGGACACGGTAGAGTCACGTTCGGCCAAAGGCCAAGCAACAAGCACCCGTCAGGGAACACACCGGCGCGTCGATATCGTGGCTGATTGGCCCGCGGTCCTCGCTACCGTGGCCAAAACCAATCCCTCGGTCGCGGTCCTCTTGAAAACGGCGACGCCGCGTGGCATAGTTAATGGACACGTGCAGCTGACCTTTGCGTTCGCTTTCCATTGCGAACGGGTGATGGAAACAAAGAATCGGGCAATCATCGAAGCTGCTTTGTCCGGCGTTCTTGGCCGATCGTTGGGCATTGAGGCCGCGGTCAAACCAGCAGCAGCCTTGCCCTCCAGTGATGCCACTCCGGCGACGGCAGCAGGCGATGGCGCGTGGGATCAGGCCCTCCAGTCGTTCGGCGGCCGCGCCCTCGGCCGCGAAGAGGCCGCTTCGTAAGACTACTATTCGGGGATCGTCTAATGGTAGGACACCAGGTTCTGGCCCTGGTAATTGGGGTTCGAATCCCTATCCCCGAGCCAATAGATGCCCCGCTACGCAATCGTCGGTCGTAAACCAATACCAGGGCTATTGTAATGTATCTCATCATCCGTCTCATTCCCGTCATTCTGTTAATCGTGATGGTCGCCGGTTTTTGGTACGCCTTAGGGCACGGTCAAAATTTCGTCTCCATGGTCAGTCTCGTGGCGCTGTTAGAATCCGTCGGGATGATCCTGCTGCTCCGTCGGAGTTCGCCTGACGAGCGTTTGACATTGTTGACGCCGCCCGTGGTGCTGACCGTCGGCGCCGGCGCGATGCTCTTCTTCTTGTCGCCGTGGTGGATCCGAGCGTTCGTCGTCGGCGTCGCTGGTTTGAGCGTCTGGATTTATGCCGAAGAGGTCTACCGGTACAGCTACGATCCGATTACCTACCAGCCCCACGCCCTTGAGCACTTGGCCGGTTACCTCAACATCCTGTCCCTGGCCGGGGGTATGGCCGCTATTTTTGCCCTGCGAATTTTTCTCGACGTGCGACTGATGGTGCTGTTACCGGCGGCCTTCGCCTTTGCCATCATGGTCAGCGCCTCGGCCTTCGCCGTACATCCGCTGTCGCGCCAATCGCTGTGGTCAACCGTGGCCGTTTGTGGTGTTTTGCTGACCGAGTTGACGTGGGCGGCACACTACCTGCCAGCCACGTATTGGGTGGACAGCTTACTCGTGACCATCCCTTTTTACGTGGTTCTCCACCTGGTCCGACACGAACTGAATCGGACGCTTAACCGTCAGATCATCCGACGCTACGCCACCGTCGGCGCACTGGCTTTGGCGGCGGTCGTCGTTACCGCCCAGTGGATAATCTGAGGCGACGATGAAACCTCGCGACGTCCCAACTTCGACGAAAGCCCACAGCGCTAGTGCAACCCTCGAGCAACTCTACCGGGCCGAGTCAACCATTACCCGACCACCGTCGCGTTCGACCGGGATAGTCTGGCTAGTCGGTCTAGCCGCAGTCGTCGTGTCGGTGGCGGCCGTGGTCGCACTCGCCTACGCGGCCGAACGATTCCCTAACGTCGCTTGGCTTCAGGTATTTCGGCGGCCGTCTGGGCCGGCCGAACGTGTCGTCATCCGCGAATCGTCAACCACGCGAGCGCTGCCGGAAGATGTTATCGCCGCTAAGGTCGTACCCTCGCTTGGTTCCCTGCTGCGCCGCCGTTCGAGCGGCCTACACCCACCGTCAGATCAAACCGGCCCCGTAACATTCCTGACTTCCGATGGTGTGGGGGTAACGGTCAAGTCGGCCGTACCGGAAAATGTTCAGCTTATGGCGCGCACGTCCTCGGCCGGGACCCTCGATATTTCCCGTCAGGAGGCGGATCGGGCTACCGGCCTGATTCTGGTGAAAGGAACGGGGTCCTCGACACCGCTGGCCGCAACCGAGACTGATCGGATTGACCCCTGGGCTGATCACTACGTCGTCAAGTTCGATCCGGCGGTTGGCGTCAGTACGCTCAGGGTTCGCTTGGTGTCGCTCCGTGATCGAGCGATCAGCGGAACAGGATTGGAGGCGTTACTTGAATCATCTGAGGTCGTCGGCCGTCGGATTCGTCTCGACCGTCAATTGGCGGCTGACTGGCTGGGTGCCGCGCTCGTTGATCACGACGGCCAACTCGTTGGGGTGGTCGTGGACGGTGGTCAGTCAGCTGGTGCCCTCGTCATGTCAGCGGCGTATCTCAAAAATCAATTAGCTCGTTTTGGTCGCGACGATGGCCTGGCCCGACCGGTTCTCGGTGTTAACTACCTTGATCTGTCGTTTGTGGTAAGTCACCGTGAGCTACCCTCGAAGGGGGCGTATCTCTACGGCACGGAAATTACCAAGCCCGCCGCGGTTGTCGCTCGTTCACCGGCCGCCTTGGGCGGGCTGCGCTCGCGTGACATTGTCACTGGTATTGACGCGCTGCCGCTCAATGAGCTTCGTGGCCTGGCCGAGGTGCTCGCTGGCTACGAGCCTGGCACCGAGGCTACCTTTGCCGTGCTCCGTGATGGACGAGAGATTAGTGTTAAGGTTCGCCTTGGTGATTCGTCGCGTCAGTAGCGTCGGCGCGCCCGCCCTCGGCCTCCTGGTCGGGATGGTCGCAGCGGTCTGGGCGGTCGGGGTTTGGGCGGAAACCGTTCCGGGGCAGCTGTTAGTCCGACTCAAACCCGCCGCACGCCATGTCGCTCAGCATTCGCTCCCACGCTTCGGTTTGGCTCAGACGGTTCGGCGAGTCGGTCGAACCGATTTAGTCGTGGTTGAAGTTGATCCGCGCCGGACCAGTGAAGTCATGGCGCGACTTGCCGCCGATCGTCGCGTCGCCAGCGTGCAGCCTAATTACGTGTACCGACTGTTGTTTACGCCCAACGACCCGTCGTTGGTGTACCAATGGAATTTTATTAAAGTCGAGGCGGCCGCCGCCTGGGATTTCGATGGTACGGCGCCACTCTACGGCGGTGACCCCAGCGTCGTCGTGGCCGTGCTCGACACCGGGGTGGCCTTCGAGAATTACCAAAGCTTCGTCAAAGCGCCGGACTTAGCCGGCACGACCTTTGTGACTGGCACCGATCTTGTCAACGACGATGATCATCCTAACGACGACCACGGGCACGGCACGCACGTGGCCGGGACCATCGGCGAGACGACCAACAATGGGGTCGCGGCAGCGGGCTTAGCCTTTGCCTCCTCGATTATGCCGGTCAAGGTCCTGGATTCATCAGGCCTTGGTACGACGGCCGACATTGCCGCCGGCGTTGATTTTGCCCGGACCAACGGCGCTGATATCATCAACCTCAGCCTTGGCGGCAGCAGCGATGACCCGGCCCTCAAGACGGCGATTCAGAATGCCGTCAACGCCGGCATCATCGTCGTCGCGGCGACGGGCAATGATGGTGCGACGAGTCTGTCCTATCCGGCTCGCTACGACACCGTGATCAGCGTCGGGGCGACCCGTTACGACAACACGCTAGCCCCGTACTCCAACTACGGTGCGGGCCTCGACCTGGTCGCCCCGGGCGGCGACCTCGACCTTGATCAGAATAACGATGGTCAGCCTGATGGCATTTTGCAGCAAACCTGTTCGTCAGCCGCCTGCACCAGCTTTAACGACTACTACTACGAAGGCACGTCGCAAGCGGCCCCGCACGTCTCGGCGGCGGCCGCGTTACTGCTGGCGGCGGGCATTCAGCCGGCCAACGTCCGCGCCCTACTCGAGGGCTCGGCCACTGATCTGGGAACGACTGGCTATGAAACAACCTACGGGTGGGGCCTGTTGAATGTTAACCGGGCCCTGTCGGTCGGCCTCAATGATACGACCGCCCCGAATGGATCGGTCTCGGTCGCCGGCGGCGTCAGCTATACTAAAGCAACGAGCGTGGCTTTGACGCTTAGCGCCGCTGACCAGCAGTCGAACGTGGTCGCCATGTCTTTTTCTAACGACGGTACCGCCTTTTCCGACTGGGAGCCGTATGCCACCAGCCGGTTAGCCTGGGATCTAACGGCCACCGGGGGATCAAACGCTGAAGGTCTCCACCGCGTTTCTGCCCGTTTTCGTGATGCCGCCGGTAACATTTCCGTGGTCAGTTCAGACGACATTACGCTTGACTACACCAAGCCCTCAAAACCGTTACTGTCAGCTCACGCCCCGGCGCCCTACGAGCAGGTCCACCTGATTTCCGGGGTCTCGACTTCAACGAAATCATTCGTCGCCACCTGGACAGCGTCAACCGACGCGCTCAGCGGGTTGGCCGGGTACCGTGCGGTGCTGTCGCCCAAGGACGATGTCGATCCCGGTGAAGCCGTGCTGTCGGAAACGACCGCGTACACCTCGCTCCCACTCGATTCCTCCCGGACACTCTACTTACGCGTGGCTGCCTACGACCAGGCGGGTAACGATTCGGAGGTCGTCACCTTCGTCTACGTCTACCAGCAGCTGCGAATAGCAGCGGGCACGGCGACAAATGGTGGAACCGCGGCCGTGGTTCAGACGAGCGGAAAAGTCGATACCCGAGTCACCCCGTTCGGTTTGCAGCGAACTAACGGCTTAAGCGTTGCGTCGTTGACCTATAGCCCTGGTGAGCCCGATCAACTGGCGGTCGCGCCGCGCCGGCGCGTTCGAACGATTAAGATCATTACTCCCACCGGTAAAGCGCTAGCCTCGTTTTCTCCGTATAACCAAACAGTCGATGGCGGCCTGAACCTGGCCAGTGCCGACCTCGATGGCGATGGTCGATCAGAGCTGCTCGTCGCTCCTCGTTCCGACCGGTTGCCGTTGCGGATTTTTTCCGCGAACGGCAAGCTGATTCGGGAAATCAACCCGTTTGGACGGAATTACCGCGACGGGATGTCGGTCGCCGTCGCCGATGACGGCGGTGAACCACAGATCGTTGTTGGCCGACTAAGCGGAAAACCGACCGTGCGGATATTGAGTCAGCGCGGTGCATTTAAGCGTCAGTTCTCGGCCTTTTCTAAAGGGGCGACGCATGGCGTTAACGTCGCCGCCGGCGATCTCAACGGCGATGGCCACGACGAAATCGTTGCGACCAAACCGTCGGGCTCATCTGAGGTTCGGGTCTACACCCTGCAAAAAAAATTACGCAAACGGTTTTTGGTCTTTTCCAAGAAGTACGATCGCGGCTTGGATGTGGCTACCGGCGACTTCGACGGCGATGGCCGGCATGAAATACTGACGGTCCCGGCCAGCGGAGCCGCCCAGGTACACATCCACTCGTCCGAGGGAAGGCTGATTAAGCGTTTTTTTGCCTTGCCGAAGAGCTTCCGCGGTGGCGCATCACTGGCCAGCGTTCAATGAAAGAACTGTTGGCGGGTTTGTTCACCATGGCCCGCTCGCCTCGTCGTGGTTGGCGGTTGACGGTTGTTCGGCAGTTTATCAAGTTCTCGATCGTCGGCGTCGTCAACACCTTGACCAGTTCAGCCGTTTACCTCCTCATGACGCGACCAGTTGGGCTCGATCCATTGGTTGGTAACGCGATCGCCTTCGCGGTGGCCGTGACCGTAAGTTTTACGCTTAATAAGCTGTGGACGTTTCGCGATCGATCGCCCGACTACCATCGCCAGTATGCCCTCTTCTTCGTCATCAGCGGGGTCGGTTTCGTCAGCTCCGAGACGATTATTTTCGTCCTCCACAAGCTGCTTGGCCTGCATGACCTGGCGGCGTTCGCCGCGGCAGTGATCACCGTTATGTTCTGGAACTTTAGTGCCAACCGTGCTTGGACCTTTGCTGACCGCCGTGTCGTTGCCAAACGGCACGAAAGTTAGTATACTCCCGACATGGTCCGTCACCGGACGAGGGTGATTCCGGCGGAGCGTCCGGAGCTGACGGTCGTGCTGCCGGCACACAACGAAGAGCATCGGATCGGGCCGACGTTGCGCGACTACCTGGCGTACTTCAACGATCAACGAACTGAGTTTATTGTTGTGCTTAATGGCTGTACTGATCGAACCGCCGAGGTGGTGACTGACGTTCAGCGCCGCCTCCACCGAACCGTCTCGGTTATCGATGTGGCCGAAGCGATCGGTAAAGGCGGGGCGGTCCGACGGGGTCTGCTGGCGGCCCGCGGAACCATGGTTGGCTTCGTCGACGCTGATGGCGCGACGACGGCGGAAGAGTTCGAACGGCTCGTGCGCTCGATCGGCAACGCTGATGGTGTCATTGCCTCGCGTTGGCTGCCGACCTCACGGGTCTATAATCGAACCTCGCCGCTTCGGAAAATGACTAGCCTAGGATATATGGCCATCGCCAAGCTTTTCTTCCACCTGCCGTACCGGGACACGCAGTGTGGAGCTAAAGTGTTCAAGCGCGCGGTGATTGATGCGGTCGCCTCGAAGCTGGTAACCCGCGACATGGCTTTCGACCTTGAACTCTTGATCCGGGCCCGCGCCGCCGGCTTCGTGGTGCAAGAGGTACCGACCATCTGGACCGACCAATCGAGTTCGACGGTTCCATCGGCCCCCATCAAGCTGGCGGTCACCAGCCTGCGCATCCTTAAATCACTCATTCGTCTGGCCCGACTGACCCGACGTGAGCACCTCCGATGAAAGAGAAACCCATCTTTGAACGAAAAAATATCCTGATTACCGGCGGCGCCGGGTTCGTCGGATCGCACCTGTGTGATGAGCTGATTAAGCACCACAAAGTCATTTGCGTCGACAACTTCATCACCGGTGCCGAGGAGAACATCAACCATCTCCTGAAGCACCCCGATTTCGAGTTTATTCGCCACGACATCGCTACACCGCTCGACCTCGAGGCCTTGCCGGAACTCCGGCCGTTTAAAGTCGCCTTCCAGGGCCTCCAAGAAGTCTACAATTTAGCTTGTCCGACCTCGCCGAAGGATTACAATGCCGCTCCGATCGAAACCCTTTTGGCCAACAGCTTCGGCACGAAGCACGTACTCGATCTGGCCGTGAAGTACCGCGCCAAGTTTTTACACGTCTCCACCTCGGCGATGTACGGCGAGCCACTCGAGGACACGCCGTTTCCGGAGAACTACTGGGGCTACGTCGACCCGATTGGACCACGGTCGGCGTACTACGAGGGCAAGCGCTTCGCCGAAAGCTTAGTGGTCAACTACCGAAAAAAATATCACCTCGATGGGAAAATTGTCCGGATGTTCAACACCTACGGACCGCGGATGCGGTTGACCGACGGCCGGATGATTCCTGATTTCGTCAAGAGCGCCCTGGCAAATGAGCCGCTGGTCATGTACGGTACCCCTGACGATCGCAGCACGTACTGCTATATCTCAGATATGATCGAGGGGCTGCTGCGGATGATGCAGTCGTCCGAAGCCGGCCCGCTCAACCTCGGCAATCCCGAACCGCATCGCATCGTCGACGTCGCCCAAGCGATTATCAAGTTGACCAATTCCCGCGCGACGGTCCGGTACGAACCGCACCTTCCCTACACCGCTAAACAAGGCATACCCAACATTCGGCTGGCCAAAGAAAAGCTCGGTTGGTTTCCGGTGGTGCCGCTGGCTGACGGCCTGCAGCGCACCGTCGACTACATGCGCGGCTCGCGCGCCTTGACTTTGGAAACGATCCAAGCACAAACGTAGCAATTAATTACAACGACCGGAGTTTTGACTGTATGCGTAAGAACGCTTTGCCACCGCGCTTCGTAATCACCTCAGAGTCCGTAACTGAGGGACACCCGGATAAAATCTGTGATCGCATCTCCGATGCCATCCTCGACGCCGTGTTGGAAAAGGACCCCGGTGGCCGGGTGGCCATCGAGACGCTGGTCGCCACCGGCTTGGTCGTGGTCGCCGGTCAGCTGACGACCACGACCTACGTCGACATCCCCAAGGTCATCCGTCGGACCATCCGTGACATTGGCTATGACAACCACCACTATGGTTTTCATTGGGAAGACTGCGGGGTGATGGTCTCGATTGATGAGCAGAGTCCGGACATTGCCCTCGGGGTTGATGAAACGAAGTCCCGCGAGCAGGGCGCCGGTGACCAGGGAATCATGTTTGGCTACGCCACCAACGAGACTAAGGAGTTGATGCCGTTACCGATTATGCTCAGCCACCGTCTGGCCCGCCGGTTGGCCGAGGTCCGCAAGACGAAGAAGCTTCCGTATTTACGTCCCGACGGTAAAACCGAGGTCGCGGTCGAGTACCTCAACGGCAAACCGAAGCGGCTGAAGACCATCGTGATTGCCGCCCAGCACGATCCTGAGGCGACCGAAGAGCAAGTCCGGAAAGATTTGATGCGTTACGTCGTTAAACCGGTCTGCCGGCCGTGGATGGACGCTAAGACGAGGTCCTACATTAACGCCACCGGTCGTTTCATCAAAGGTGGTCCGCCAGCTGATACCGGTCTGACCGGACGAAAGATTATCGTCGATACCTACGGCGGTTTCAGCCGCCACGGCGGCGGATGCTTTTCCGGCAAGGACCCGACGAAGGTCGACCGCTCCGGAGCGTACGCTGCTCGTTACGTGGCCAAGAACATTGTGGCCGCCGGGCTGGCCGAACGGTGTGAGGTCCAGGTTGCTTACGTGATTGGGGTCGCCGAGCCGATCAGCGTCATGGTTGAAACGTTTGGTACCAGCCGATGGTCGGTGGCCCAACTTGAGCGTTTGGTCCGCGACCACTTTGACCTTCGACCGGCCGCCATTATCCGTCATCTCAAGCTGCGGCGCCCGATCTACGAGCAAACCGCGGCCTACGGTCATTTTGGTCGGAATGAACGGGGCTTTACCTGGGAGCTGACTGATAAGGCCGCGGAACTTCGTCGGGCCGCCCGAAAATTCTAGGAGGATGTTGCCGATGAGTCGTCGAAAAATTCAATTCTCAAAGCGGTCAAAACGAACCGTGGCCATCATTGGGCTCGGGTACGTCGGTTTGCCGTTGGCCTGTCTGGCTGCGGAAAAAGGCTGGCGAGTGTTCGGGGTGGCTAAAAATCCCACCAAGATTGCTCTCGTCAATGCCCAGCGCAGCCCGGTTCGAGAGCCTGGACTCGATCGGTGGTTGAAACGCGTGAACGTTGAGGCGACCACTGACTTTGCGGTTATTCGTCAGGCCGCGGTGGTGGTCATCTGTGTACCGACGCCCGTTGACGAACAGTACAACCCTGACCTTGGCCCGATTATTGACGTCAGCCACAAGGTTAAACGCTTCCTGCGGCGCGGGCAGCTGGTGGTGCTGGAATCGACGGTCAACCCCGGCGTCTGCCAGGAGGTCGTCCAGCCGATTCTTGAACAGCGTGGGCTGCGAGCGGGCAAGGATTTCTGGTTAGCCCACTGCCCCGAACGAATTGATCCGGGCAACCGCCGCTGGACCGTCCGTAACATCGCCCGCGTGGTCGGGGCGACCGACGCGGTCGGACTCCGCCGCGCCGTGGCATTTTACGCCAGTATCATTGACGGGCCGATTCGGCCGATGCCGTCGATTCGCGAAGCCGAAGCGGTAAAAATCCTGGAAAATTCATTTCGCGATGTTAACATCGCCTTCATTAATGAGATTGCCAAGTCCTTCGCCCGGTTAGGCATTGATACGGTCGAGGTGATCGAGGGCGCGAAAACCAAGCCGTTTGCCTTCCTGGCGCACTATCCTTCGGCCGGCGTTGGCGGGCACTGCATTCCGGTTGACCCCTATTACCTGATTGAACGCGCCAAGAGGGGCGGGTTCAATCACGAGTTTCTCAAGTTAGCCCGGGAAATCAACAACAGTATGCCGGCGTACACGGTTGACCAACTGGTGCGCGCGCTCAACGAACGCCGTCGCGCCATCAGCGATGTGCGGGTCGGCGTCCTCGGCGTTTCGTATAAAGCCAACGTGTCCGACACGCGCGAGAGCCCGACCTACCAGGTTTTGAAGCTGCTCAAAGACGAGTATCGCGCGCGCTACGAAGTCTTCGACCCGCACGTCCCCGGCGGGTCGTCGGTCCAATCGCTCGAACAACTGCTGACCCGATCAGACGCGCTGATTCTGATGACCGACCATCGTCAGTTCGTCGAGCAGCTTCAAGCCAGGACCCTTAAACGTCACAAAATCCTGGCGGTGGTCGACGGCAAAAACGCACTCGACAAAGCGGCGATTTCCAAGGCCGGCATTGTGTATCGGGGGATCGGGAGGTAGCGATGATTGATGGCGTGATCGTCCAAGCCTTAACCACCCACCCCGATGATCGAGGGTACTTTCGGGAAATCGTTCGCGACGACGATCGGTTGCTTGAACGATTCGGTCAAGTTTCGATTACCGAGACCTACCCCGGCGTGATCAAGGCTTTCCACTGGCACGAGCGTCAGGATGATCTGTGGTACGTGGCCTCGGGGATGGCCCAGGTTGTCTTGTACGATCGTCGGCCAGATTCGCCGACCAAGGGGCAGACTGACGTGATCTATGCTGGCGAGCAGCAGCCAGTCTTAATTAAAATTCCCAAGGGCGTGGCGCATGGCTACCGCGTGCTCGGCCAACAATCAGTGGTCTTAGTCTACGTCACGACCGCTTCGTATCAACCAACGCAACCTGACGAGCAGCGGATTCCGTTCGACGATCCGACGATCGGCTTTGATTGGGCCACCCAGCATCGATGATCCGCCGACCGATCGTCGTGGTCGGTTCAATTGCCTACGACCGCATTTTTGATTTTCCCGGTCGATTTGCTGAGGTTATTCTGCCCGAAAAAGTTCATCTGCTGAACGTTAGCTTCACGGTTGACCAGATACAAGAGAGCTTTGGCGGGACCGCTGGCAACATCGCCTATACTTTACGATTGTTCGGCGTCCCGACGGCGCTGGTCGGCTCGGTCGGTCATGACTTTGCGGCCTACCGCGTGAAGCTATCGCGCCAGCGTGTTGATCTCGGCGCCGTACAGACGGTGTCTGGTCGAGCCACGGCCGCCGCGTACATGATTACTGACCGCGACGATAACCAGATTTCGGCCTTCCAACTCGGCGCCTTAGCCGTGCCGGCCGTGGCTCAAGCCGCGGCCAGACATCGCTTGCGTCGGGCCGCCTACGCCGTCCTTTCGCCGGGCAATCCCAAAGATATGGTCTTGGCGGCTCAGCAGCTGGTTCGATTTCGCGTGCCGTACCTGTTTGATCCCGGACAAACCCTGCCCGTACTTTCAGCTGCCCAACTGCGGGCACTAGTTCGCCAGGCTGATGGTTTCATTTCCAACGATTACGAGTTAGATTTGATGATCAAGCGGTCAGGCTGGCCTCGATCCAGGTTGGAGAAATTGGTTCGTTACCTGGTAACCACGTTTGGCGCCAAAGGTTCGGTCGTCCGGCACGGGTCACATCAGATTCACATTCCGATTGCCCGACCGCGCGCGATAGTTGATCCGACTGGCGCCGGCGACGCGTATCGGGCCGGACTGATCGCCGGCTTAGTCAGTGGACAGTCCCTCATTACTGCTGCTAAAATGGGAGCCGTTGCCAGCGTCTACACGGTTGAACGACGCGGCACACAGACACATCGGTTCTCGCGATCCGAGTTCAGCAAACGTTTTCGCGCTAACTTTCGCCAACCACTAACGTTAGGATCAAAGGGTTTCTCATGAAGCACGATGTGACGAATCTCAAGTTGGCCGCGGCTGGGCAGAAACGAATCGATTGGGCCGAGCGGCAGATGGACGTGCTCCGTCTGATCCATCAACGTTTCGCCCGGCAGCGTCCGCTCCAGGGTGTCCGGGTAGCTTGCTGCCTGCATGTCACCACCGAGACAGCCGTGCTGGCGTCGACGTTGAAAGCTGGCGGAGCACAGGTGGTCGTCTGCGCCTCTAATCCACTGTCGACGCAGGACGACACGGCCGCCGCACTCGTCACCTACCACCGGATTCCGGTCTTCGCCCGCAAAGGTGAAAACCGGGCGGTTTACTATCGTCATCTCAACACTGCGCTTGACACCAAGCCGCACCTGACGATGGACGATGGAGCTGATTTGGTCAGTCTGCTTCATGCCAAGCGGCCGGCGCAGGCCGTTTCGGTCTGGGGCTCAACCGAGGAAACCACCACTGGGGTCGTTCGATTGCGCAGCATGGAGCGCCACGGCGTGCTGCGTTTTCCAGTGATCGCCGTCAATGACTCCAAGACCAAACACTTTTTTGATAATCGGTACGGGACGGGCCAGAGCACGATTGACGGTCTTCTTCGAGCCACTAACGTCCTGCTGGCCGGAAAAACGTTCGTGGTCGCTGGTTATGGGTTTTGCGGCAAGGGCGTCGCCACCCGCGCGCGCGGTATGGGAGCCCACGTCATCGTCACTGAGGTTGACCCGGTTCGAGCACTCGAAGCGAACCTCGATGGTTTTCAGGTAATGTCAATGGCGCAAGCTGCTTCCCACGGTGACATCTTCGTGACGGTCACCGGCAACGCTTCAGTCATCCGCCCGGAACACGTGGCGCGGATGAAGCGCGGAGCAATCATCGGCAACAGCGGCCACTTTGACGTCGAAATTGACATGCCGGCCATTACCCGTCGCGCCCGACGGAGCTTTGTCGTCCGGCCATTCGTCCGCGCCTATGAGTTTGCTGGCGGACGAACGATCTACCTCATCGCTGAAGGCCGGCTCCTGAACCTGGTCGCGGCGGAGGGCCATCCGGCGGCGGTTATGGACATGAGCTTTGCTAACCAAGCCTTGGCCGCTGAGTACGTCGTCAAGCATCACCGAACGCTCGAGCATCGGGTCTACACCCTCCCGGAGGCGCTTGACCAGACCATTGCCCGTCTCAAGCTCCGGGTACTCGGTCTGACCATCGATACGCTGACCCTAGCCCAGCGTCGCTACCTCGCGGGCTGGCAACAGGGGACCTAGGAGCGCGGCATGCGCATCTTGTTGACCGGCGGCGCTGGCTTCATGGGATCGAACATGGTTCGATTCCTCCTCAATAAGTACGCTGACGCCATGGTCGTCAACCTCGATAAGCTGACCTACGCCGGCAATCTCGATAACCTCAAAGATATCGTCGGGCACCCTCGGTACGTTTTCGTTAAAGGCGATATTGCTGACGAAGGCGTCGTCGAGAGGGTTTTTAAACAGAACCGACCCGAGATCGTACTCAACTATGCAGCGGAAACATTCGTTGACCGTTCGATTCACGACCCTAAACCATTCATCATCACTGACGTTGTCGGTACCTACACGCTTCTCGAAACGGCGAGGCGACACGGCGTTAAGAAGTACGTTCAGATTTCCACTGATGAGGTTTTTGGTTCAACCCAGGACGGTTTGTTCACCGAACAATCGCCGTTTGACCCGTCGAGTCCATACTCGGCTTCGAAAGCTGGCGCTGACCACCTCGTCCGGTCCTACTGGCGTACCTATGGATTGCCAACTATCGTTACCAACAGCTGTAACTTCTTTGGTCCCTATCAGTACCCGGAAAAGCTGATCCCCTTGTTCATTACAAACCTGCTGGAGGGTAAGAAGGTATCGGTCTACGGTGACGGTCAGCACGTACGGGAGTGGATTTACGTGCCCGATCACTGCGCCGCCATTGATTCGATCATAACCACAGGACGACCGGGAGAGGTTTACAATATTGGCACCGGGGAGCGACTAACGAATATTGAGGTAACGAGAAAAATTTTGCCCCTACTGGGCCTGCGCGAGAACGTGATCGAGTTCGTTAAGGATCGGCCAGGCCACGATCGTCGCTACGCCCTCGACAGCACTAAAATCAAGACTGAGTTAGGCTGGGCCCCGACGCGGACATTCGATCAGGGGTTGATTTCAACCGTTCGCTGGTACCGCGAAAACGAATGGTGGTGGAAGAAGCTTAAAGACGGCAGCTTTGGCGCCCACGACGAGCGCCCGGATGATGCGTCCGCATGAAGGTCTTAATCATTGGCGCTGACGGCACGCTCGGTACGGCGCTGCGACGTGTTTTGGTAAGCGAATCCGTGATCGCCTGGACATCGGCTGATCTTGATTTGTCCGATCTTAATTCAATTGCGCCGAAAATCAATTCGATTCGGCCGGAAATCGTCATCAACGCAGCCGCTTTTACCGACGTTGATCAGGCTGAACAGGACGAGCGTCGGGCGACCATCATCAACGGCCTAGCGGTTGGCGAATTGGCGGCAGCCTGTGCTTCGTTCGGCTCTCGATTCGTCCAGTTCTCGACCGACTACGTGTTCGATGGGCGCCGTAGCAGCGGCTACGATGAGCAGGCCACGCCCACACCGATCAGCGCCTATGGGCGAAGCAAGTACCGAGGCGAGCAGCTTCTGCAACAACGGGGTCGCGACTGGTTACTGATTCGCACCTCGCGACTCTTTGGCCAGGCCAACGGATCAAGCAGCAAGCTTGACTTTGTTCGGCGGATGCTGGAGCTGGCGAAAACTAAACCAGTTGTTTCAGTGGTCAATGATGAAACCGCTAGCCCCACGTACGCTAACGACCTCGCCCAGGCGACCGTGGCGCTGATCCAATCGGGAGCGACGGGGGTTTTCCACCGAACGAACGACGGAAGCTGCACCTGGTTCGGCTTGGCCAAGGAAATATTTGCGCTGGTCAACGTTTCTGTTAGACTGAATCCTGTGTCAGGATCGGCTTTTCCACGACCGGCCGCCCGGCCAAGATATTCTGTGCTTCGATCGACCAAGCTGCCACCGCTGCGGCCCTGGCCAGCGGCCCTGCACGATTACCTGCTAACCTTCGGCGAACGGCAAATATGAAAGGAATTATTTTGGCCGGTGGCAACGGTACTCGGCTCCGGCCGTTGACGCTGGTGACGAGCAAGCAGCTGCTACCCGTCTACGATCGCCCGATGATTTTTTACCCGCTGCAAACACTGGTCAGCGCCGGAATAAGGAACATTTTGATCATCGTTGCACCAGATCGAGCCGGTGATTACCTCCGCGTGCTCGGTTCGGGCAAGGAGTTTGGCGTCAAATTTACCTATGAAATTCAGGAACGACCGGAGGGTTTGGCTCAGGCCTTTATTATTGGTGAAACATTCATTGGTCAGGACTCGGTTACGATGATCCTCGGTGATAACCTCTTTTTTGACGAACAGGGTCAGATTCGGACGGCGGTTAAGTCGTTTACGTCGGGCGGACAAGTCTTTGCGAAACAGGTGGTTGACCCCCAACGTTACGGCGTGGTTGAGTTTAATGAACAAATGGTGGCGACCGCGATTACCGAGAAGCCGACCGCCCCCCGAAGCTCGTACGCGGTTACCGGCTTGTACATCTACGATAGCCAGGCGGTTGGTTTTGCGAAATCGCTCAAGCCTTCAGCTCGTGGTGAGCTGGAAATAACTGACCTCAATAATCGATACCTCGAGCGCGGTCAGCTTGAGGTCCAGCTGTTTACTGGGGACTGGCTCGATACCGGTACCTTTGACGCGCTGCTGCAGGCCAATGTGATCACTGCTGAGCGGGCTCGTCGTCGGGCTTAGTGGAGCTGAAAGGCCACCAGGGTATGGTCGGTTTCGACGATCACCGTTCGGTCGTCAATAAGGTGAAGCTGTCGGGCGTCCGGAAACGGGCCCAGGGTACCGGCCACTCCACTACGGAGGAAGATATCTTCGAGGCGAAGGCCGTCGTCGGTTAAGACCAAGGCGACGGGCCGTTTCGGGTACCAACGCGCCGCGCGCAAGGATGATTGGCTGACGACCAGGCTCTCCGTCGAATGGCCGATGTCGACTGACCAAAGTTCCGTCGGGGTCCGCAACAATACAAAGGAGTCGGTGGTGTCGATGACGGCCTCCTGCAAGTCGGTAATCGGAAGGACGTCGGTTTCACCGGTCCGCCGGTCGAGCACCGCGACGCCAGTCGGCCCGGCTGTCACCACCACGTGACGGTGAATCGCGTAGATTCGGGTTATGTCGAGTGCCGCATGTAATCGCGTTTGGTACTGAATAGTATTGATCGCGAGGGGATCGAGTCGCTGTACGGACAGCTGATGATCGCCGGCTCGCAGCACCCACGTCTCGCCATTAGCAATGGCCACGTCACGCACCCCCGGACTGGCCACCACCTGAGCCGACGAACTGATCAGATCCACCCGCCAGAGCGATCCGCCGCCGACGGCGTAGAGTAGCCGATCGTTACCAGGATCCCAGGTTATTCGGTCGAATGGTTGCTGGGCCGACCGCGGCGTAACATCGTGTCCATCCGTGGCGTCAATGATCCGCAGGGCGGCGTTGGGAAGCAGTACGGCGATGAAGCTGCCACGCGCCGACCAAGCGAGGACTGGTGCCGCGGCGGGCGGTAGGACCAGCCGAGCAAGTGGACGATACTCGACGGCGCTCGGGTGCGCTACGCCGAGCCAGGCTTGGCCGTTCGATTGGCTCAGCACCGCCAATCGTCCACTCGAACCACTGGCGGCCGTCAAGACGCGGTCAAAGGTAAATTCGGTTCGGCGAGGGGTGGACGGGAGCAGGGTCGCGTCAATTTTTCTAGTTTGGCTGGCTTGGATGTTGACCGTCGATGACCAGGATTGAAACGCCGGTCGCTCGAGCGTCAGGCGGTAGGTACCGGGGAATTCGGCCGTAATGTTCATCGGCGTGGTCCGAGCGAACGACTGCCCGTCCAGGAAAACGCGTGCGTCGGTCGGCACGGAAGTAACCACCACGCCACCAGTCCGCAGCAGGCGGATTCGCCGCCAGTCGAACCGGTAGCCGTTGGCATACAGTAAGAGGAGGGGACTCATCAAACCAAAGATGCTGATGGCAAAAACGTACAACCAGCGGCGGGCGCGAACAGTCATTGGCTTTCGTTGACGGGTTGGTTCATTATGGTAGAATGCTCAACGTACTCACCATTGTATCAGGCGCATGCTGACAAGGCTACCGGTTGGTTCATGACTCACTTCCGAATTCAGGGGCAGCAGCCGTTGAGCGGAACAATTGGCATTCAAGGTTCCAAGAACGCAGCCACGCCGCTGCTGGTTGCGTCGTTACTTTCGCCGCACCCATGCACGCTGACCAACGTACCGAACATCGAAGACGTCCAGCGGATTATTGAGCTGCTTAGCAGCGTTGGTGCGACCGTCACACGCGACGACTTACACACCCTCACCATCGAAGCGCGATCAGTTGACCCGGCGAAGCTGGCCTGGCCAGTCGTTCGTCGCTTGCGGTCGTCGGTGCTCCTAATGGGTGCGTTGCTCGGACGCTGTCGGCGGGTTCGGATGCCCGGTCCCGGCGGTGACCAAATCGGTGCTCGTCCGCTGGCGGCCCACGTTGACGCTTTTCGCCTGCTCGGGGTTGAGGTTACGCAAACAGGCGATACCTACGAGCTCGTCCAGCACGATCGCGGTGATGTTGTTTTGGCCATGTCTGAGTTTAGCGTGACCGCGACGGAAAATGTTGTGTTAGCAGCCGTTTTGGCCGAAGGTAAGCGCACCGTCATCAACTGTGCGGCGGCTGAGCCATCGGTGCAAGAACTTTGTTGGTTGCTTCAGCAGCGCGGGGCCAAAGTCGCTGGCATCGGCACCCATACCCTAACGATCGATGGCGTCAGTCAGTTAACGCCGCTGAAATCGTACGCGGTCATGCCCGACCCGGTCGAATCAGGCACCTTCATCGCCCTGGCCGCGGCCGCTCGAGCGGAACTTGTTCTGACTGATGTGCCCACGACCTTTATGGCGGCTGCACTGCAAAAGTTTTCTGAAGCCAACGTTCATTTCGAGATTACCAAGCTTCACCCATCGATTAATCAAGCGTACCTCGTGGCTGATGTTCGGGTTCGTCGTTCAACGGAACTGACGGCCCTGCGGAACGTCCATAATATGCCGTACCCTGGGATCGCGGCGGACCTGCTGCCCGCCTTTACCGTCATGCTGACGCAAGCCCACGGCACCAGCCTGGTTCATGATTGGATGTATGAGGGGCGACAAAAGTACGCCGAGGAATTACGTAAAATGGGCGGACAAATTTTTGTCGCCGACCCCCATCGCCTGCTGGTTACGGGACCAACGAATTTATTCGGCGCCGAGATTGCCAGCTACGACATTCGCGCTGGCGCCGCGCTGTTTGTCGCCGCCTTAATTGCTCAGGGCACCTCGGTCATCGGTCCGGCATACCAGGTCGATCGAGGCTACGAGCAACTGGATCAACGCTTGGCCGCGCTCGGAGCCAACATCCAACGAGTTGAGGAGGCGGATTAGGTGGCAACTACGTTCCGCTCTAATCGTCGAGCGATCGTCGTCCTGGGGTTGTTAGTATCGTTTGCGATTGGAGTTTTTGTTGGCCGTTTGTGGCCAGCCGGCGGAACGCCGGAGCAGCGCTTTGCGGCGGTCGTCGAGCGTCTAACCAAACTGGCGCCCGGCGCCGATGTCAGCGCTCTCGGTCGGACCTGGGAGCTGATTCAGAGCCGTTACGTCAAACGACCAGTTGATTCGACGGAACTGATTCGGGGCGCAATTGAGGGAATGGTCCGAAGCCTCAATGATCCCTACTCGTTTTACCTCAACCCCGAAGAGGCGGCTGACTTCGAAGATGAAATCAATGGTAAATTCGAGGGAATTGGCGCTGAATTAGGACTCAAAGATAATCAGCTTGTGGTGATTGCGCCCTTGCCCCAGTCGCCGGCCGAGCGGGCTGGCCTGCGGCCACGCGACAGTATCGTACGCATCGACAGCTCCGCGACTGAAGCGATGTCATTAGAAGAAGCCGTGTCGCGGATTCGTGGTCAGGAGGGAACGACGGTGACGCTGATGCTTGAACGAGAGCGCCAACCGCTGACCGTATCAATACGTCGTGAGCGCATTCAAATCAAGAGCGTGACGCTCGCCTACCGCTCACCTCGCGAGCGCCAGGTAGCGGTGGTCACCATTTCGAGTTTTACGCAGTCGAGTACCAAAGAGTTTTCCCAAGCGGTCCAAGACATTCTTGTTCGACAGCCAGCGGGAATCGTGGTCGATTTGCGTAACAACACCGGCGGGTACCTGGATGCGGCGGTGTCAGTCGCCGACGCCTGGCTGCGTGATGGCCCGATCGTGATCGAAGACTTTGGCAACGGCCAGCGCGACGATACCATGGCGACCCCGGATGCACCACTCGGTTCATACCGTTTAGTCGTGTTGATCAATGGAGGCACAGCCTCGGCTGCAGAAATTTTAGCCGGCGCCCTTCACGACCGTCTTCACACCCCGCTGGTCGGTGAGCGCTCGTTTGGTAAAGGCTCGGTCCAGGAGATCCAGGATCTATCGGATGGTTCAACGCTAAAGTTGACGGTCGCGCACTGGTTGACGCCCAACGGTCAATCAATTGACGGGGTTGGGATTGATCCGTCTGAACCGGTGCCCGCACCTGAGGCGGGGATAACTGCCGACCATGACCCTCAGCTCGAACGAGCGCTCGAGCTGGCCGCCGGATCGTAGTGGGAGTGCTATGGAGCGGCGACTGACCGCTGTCATTCGCGGCATCGTTCAGGGCGTCTCGCTGCGCTGGCGCGTGACTCGGCAAGCGCAGTCACTCGGTCTTCGAGGCTTTATTCGGAACGAGCCCGACGGTTCCGTCCGCTTAGTGGCCGAGGGCCCGGAACGCGACCTCCAAGCGCTCCTTGATTGGCTGGCTCGCCCTAAGCATGCCTGGGACGTTCACGAGGTCAAGCTCAAGTGGTCGTCGTCCCGCCATGACTTCACGGACTTCACGGTTCAATGGTAAACTACTAAGGTATGCGAGTTATCCTCACCTCCGACGTACCTGGTACCGGACGTCGCGGGGATGTCCTTGCCGTACCTGACGGATTTGCCCGTAATTACCTCATTCCCGGCGGTCTCGCCCAGCTGGCCACGCCAGCCGTCGTGGCACGACAGGCCAGGCGTCAAAAACAACAGGTTCTAGCCCAGGCCAAGCAGTTAGCCGATCGGCAGCGGCTGGCCGAGAAATTAAGCCACACGCCGATTACCGTCACTGCCGCCGCCAATCAACGCGGAAGACTTTATGGAGCGGTCACCGCCCAACAGGTGATGACCGCCCTCAGCCGTCAGGGGTTAGCCGTTGAGCCCGATTGGGTTTCGTTCCCAAAGCCGATTGACCAGCTGGGCTCGGCGACCGCCGTGATCAACCTTGGCCGCCACCTCAGTGTCACCGTCCCCGTAACCGTGGTAACAGCGCTCGACCATGCCTAAGCCGACACGGTACATTTTTGTGATGGGCGGCGTTTTGTCTGGTCTGGGAAAGGGAATTGCCGTCTCCTCCATTGCGCGGGAGCTGCAAGGCTTGGGTTACCGCGTTTCGGCCATGAAGATCGACCCCTACGTTAACGTCGACGCCGGGACGATGAATCCGACCGAGCATGGTGAGGTGTTCGTCACCAAGGACGGGTTAGAAACTGATCAAGACATTGGTAACTATGAACGATTTCTCCAGGTCGAGTTGACGCGCGACAGTTACATGACCACCGGCCAAGTTTACCTTTCGGTCATTCGTCGGGAGCGTAACCTCGAGTACCATGGTAAGACCGTCCGGCCAGTGCCGGACATCCCCGCGGAGGTCATCCGACGGATCAAACGGGCGGCCCAGGTCACCAAGGCTGAATTGATGATCATTGAAATTGGCGGCACGGTCGGCGAGTATGAAAATTTACTGTTTCTGGAGGCGGCGCGGATGATGCACCTCCAGGACTCAACGGCCGTACAATTCATTCTGGTGAGTTATCTCCCGATTCCATCAAAATTGGGCGAAATGAAAACCAAGCCAACGCAGCACGCTGTTCGAGCCCTCAACGCCGCTGGTATTCATCCAGATTTTGTCCTTTGCCGAGGTGAGCGATCAATTGACCAGCCTCGTCGTGAGCGTATCTCGGTTTTTTGCAACGTTCATCCGGATGATGTCATCTCGGCTCCGGATGTTGACTCAGTCTACCAGGTCCCGATTAACTTCGAGCGCGAGCAGTTGGGCCAGAAGATTTTAGGAAAGTTTTTCCTCAAACCGCGTCGTCGTGACCTGCGGGACTGGCGGAGGCTGCTGCAGCGGGTGCAGCGACTCCGTCGAAGCGTCCGGATTGGGATGGTCGGAAAGTACTTCACGACCGGTGAATTTACGTTAAGCGATTCGTACCTGTCGGTGATCGAGTCCATTAAACACGCCTCGTGGCAGGCTGGATGTACACCAAACATCAGCTGGATCGATGCCGAATCGTTTGAACGCGACCGCCGCTTGCTCCGAACGTTAGAGCGGTTCGATGGTATCATTGTCCCCGGGGGATTCGGCGTTCGCGGCGTCAACGGTAAAATCGCAGCGATTGAGTACGTTCGTCGACAGCGCATCCCGTATTTCGGTTTGTGCTATGGGTTGCAGCTGGCCGTGGTTGAATTTGCCCGGCACGTGTTAAAACTTTCCCGGGCGCACACGACAGAAATCGATGCCAAAACGCCGTACCCCGTTATTGACATGCTTCCGGAGCAGCGGGCTAAGCTGGTGGCTCGAGATTTTGGCGGGACGATGCGCTTAGGCGAGTTCCGGTGTCGCCTGCGCGCGGGCACGCGAGCCTTAGACGCCTACGGTCGTCGCGACATCCGTGAGCGTCACCGCCACCGGTATGAGGTTAACAATCGTTATCGGACAGCGCTCGAACGCAAGGGTCTCCGGGTCGCCGGGTTTAACCCGGAGCGCGATCTGGTCGAAATCATGGAACTACAGAATCACCCGTTCTTCCTCGGGGTGCAGTTCCATCCTGAGTTTAAATCTTACCCGCTCGCACCGCATCCGTTGTTTGCCAGCTTCATCACGGCCGCGCTCCATCGGCAGCGCCGACGCTAGTTAGCGCGGGACGACGTCGACAAACGTCCGTGGCACCAACCGGCCGTGGAAGTTTTTTGTTTTTTTCGTTCGGAAGTGGACGATGCCGTCGCGGAGGGCGAACAGCGTATCGTCGCTGCCGCGCTTGACGTTCTGGCCGTGGTGAATGACGCTGCCGCGTTGACGGATGATGATCATGCCGCGACGAATGGTGGCGCCGTCAGCGCGCTTGACGCCGAGTCGTTTGGCGGCCGAGTCGCGACCGAGTGCGGTTGAGCCGCCAGATTTGGTATGGGCCATGCGTGGTGATTACGTTTCTAACGGCGGCATCGTACCTAATATCCCGCCGGACGTCAAGCTCAAGGACGAGCGAAGGGGTCGGACAGTCTCGGGATCGCCTGCTCAGCCCTTTTTCGGGCACCGTCAACCGACTGCTCGATCGTTTCGAAGGTGGTCCGGTCTGGTTGTTGTTCGTGTGCCGTGATCAGCTCAGATGAAAGGGGTTGGTCGAACGTTAGTAGCCAGGCTCGGGCGAGGATGAAGAGCGCGGCGGTCGCGGCCAGGACGAGGATGATCGTCTGACCCCGACGAGCCAGCCAGGGCTGAATGGTCACCAGTGTATTTTTTGGTAAGCGGAGCATATTATTTTTTTCTCCACGACACGAACGCGTCAATCGTCACCGGCAGGGCGTCGGTCCCCGAATTAACCGTCAACGTTTGTATGCGAACCAGCGGCTCAATGGTATTCAGGGATCGGATAAAGCTTACCAGCTGTTGATATGACGCGGAGAATGTCAGGTGCGCACCGAGCAGTTGGTAGTCAGCGTTAGTGGTTGGGGTATCAATTCGGAGCTGACCGTTGGTGACGCCGGCCCGCGCGTAGAGGTCGTCGATCAGGTTGAAGAAATCAATTGAAGCAGCATCAAGAACGTACTGCTTAAGCACCTTCTGTTCCTGGGCTTGCAGCGAAGCAAATTGCTGACGGACGTTTTCGATGTTTGTTTGCTGCAGTCGAAGTGAAGCAATGGTTAGCCGGGTACTGTCGATGTCGCCCCGTACTTGATTGATGGTTACGAGCTGCGGCAGGACGGTGAAGACCACGCCAGTTGAGAGGACGATTAGCCCGACAAGCGCGACCGTCAGGCCTAGGGGGAACGATTTCATTGGTTATGTAGTTTAGTCGGGTCGAACGTCGCGTGGCCGGCGACCGTGACGTTGGTCCGCTCATTCAGGTTTGAGTCGAGCGTGACCGAGTTCAAGGCGAGAAGAGCTTTAAGGTTTTTTTCTAGTGCCGGGATGTCGTTTCGGGTTTGGGCTATGCCGGTAAAAGTTAGTTCGGTTTTACTAGTGGCGATCGAGAGCGAGGTTAGGTGGACGCTACTTGGAATTGCTTCGGCCAGGGCGATGAGCAGCTGATCGAGCATCGGATCGACGACGATCGGTTTGAGCGTCGCAAGCTCTTGGTTGAAACGCAGCGTGGTTTCAGTCAGGGACAAAGCGCCGCCGCGGGTGGTCGTTTTGACTGTCAGTAGTTCAGTTTGTTGCCCACGGTAGTGGTTTTGGAGTAAGAAATTAATGCCGATCAGGCCGCCGCTGACGACTAACAGAATTCCAAAGAGGATGCTGACCAGACCGATCATTGCCCGAACTCGCGCTAGCTCAGTCAGGCGGGCGCGACGGTCGTGATCGAGAAGATTGAGATTAAGCATGGGGGGAAACGTGTAGCCGCCGGAGGGCCGAGCCAAGGGCGACGCTATATTCAAGCAGGTTAGCAGCGAATCCTGAAGCACGCTTGACCGGGTGCAGTGCCGTTGGCAGACGAGCCAGGCTAACCGTTAACTTCAACCGTCCGGTCAGTTCCTCGGTTAGTCCCGCAATTCGCGCCCCGGGACCGCAGATGAGCAGCGTGGCCACGGTACCGGGAGCCGGAAAGTGGTTGCGGTAAAAATCGAGTATCTCTTGAAGACGATTGACGAGCGAGTCGAACGACTCGCGGAGCAGGTCGCGGACAATTCCCCGCGCCCGAAATTTATATAGGCCGAGCGCGTACAACGCCCGTTGGGCATCGTCGGCTGGTAAGGTGAATTGCTTAGTAATCCGTTGTTCAAGCTCCGTGGTGGTCAGGTGGACCGTCGACGTAAAGAGCGGGATCCGCCGCTGGACCAAGACTACGGTGCTCTCAAGTTCCCCCAGTAATAGGAGGAGCGCGGGATCATCGGTTGGTAGCTGCGCGGCAAAAGCGCGCACGACTACCAGTGAAGCGGGTTCAAGGGCCAAGGGTTCCAGGCCGACGCGCTCGATGGCGGACGCGTACGATTCGACTAGGTCTCGGGGAGCAGCCACGACCAAAGCGCCGGCGGTCCTGCCGGTCGGGGTCGGAAGCACCACCCAGTCGAGATTCAAATCCTTGAGGTCATAGGGAATATGTTGGGTGGCTTCCCAGCGGATGGCTTCGTCAACATCGCCCGCCGGACCCATTGGCACCTCGAGGTACTTGAGGAAAGTATGGTGTTCAGAAATGGCGGCGACCGCACCCCGCGGGCGCGGTTTGCCGCTTACTTTTGTATCTTGCAGGACGAGCAGTTGCTGCTGGAGTGCCGTCGGGTTAGTCACCTCGCCGTGCTGGATCGTTCCATCGGGTAGCGGAACGTAACCGAACCGAACAACTTCCGGACGCCGGCGCCGGCGGATTCGGACAAAACGCAGCTGGCGGCCGCTGAAGTCAAGACCAATCGCTTGGCGCGCCGGGTCACGCAGCAATGAATTGAGTTGTTCCCTAACCAATTTGTTGCGCCAGTGAGTAAATCGGCAGGATGACTGAAATAGCCATGCCGGCCACGCCGAGCCCCAAAAGGAGCATCAGAATCGGCTCGATGATTGATGACAAATTAGACATCGTTTGGTCGACTTCATCCTCATAGAACGTCGCCAGTTCGCCAGCGATCGTGTCGAGTGAACCGCTTTCCTCGCCGATCGAAATCATCTGGGTGGCCAGCGGCGGGAAGAGTCGGGGGAACTGGCCCATATTTTTGGCGATGCTGCTGCCGGTTTTAAGACTGTTGCCAGTTTGCTCGAGGGCTTGGCGGTACCGGGTGTTGCCCATCGTTCGGCTGATGATCGAAAAGGCGTCGATGATTGGAATGCTGGTCTGTAACAGCGAGGATAAGGAGCGACTGAAGCGGGCGAGGCTGATTTTTTGGATGATCGGACCGATGATTGGCGTTCGCAAGAGTAAGCCGTCAACGCTTGATCGCCCTCGGGCAGTGTGAACTAACCGTAACAAGCCGGCCAGCAATACGATGACCGCGATGACCGCCAGCCAACCATGGTGAACCAGAAAATTTGAAAACCCAATGAGGATTCGCGTGGCCAGCGGCAAAGCCGAGCCGCTCTCGGCGAAAATCTCACTAAGTTTCGGGATGACCACGACGGTCATCAAAATGGCGACCGCGATCATGACGATAATGATAATTATTGGGTAGGTCAGGGCGCCTTTGACCTTGGCGATTAAGCCGTGATCTTTTTTCATTTTTTCGGCCAGGCGTTCGAGGACTTCATCAAGCTTACCGCTGGCTTCGCCGGCCGCCACCATGTTGACGTACAGCTCACTGAATACCCGCGGATGCTTCGCTAAACTTTTCGAGAAAGATATCCCGGCCTCGACGTCGGAGCGAATTTCATGGATGACGGTGCGAAAGTACTTGCTGTTTGTCTGTTGGGCCAGCGTGTCAAGCGCGCGGGCAATCGAGAAGCCAGCGCGAATCATCACGTGCAAGTACTGGGTGAAGAACATCCGCTGGACCATCGGCACCGACTGGAACTTAGTCAACCAGCCGCCAGCTTTCAACTTTTTTCGTCTGACGGCGGAGCTGGTCAGAACGAGATTTCGCTCTTGCAACTTGCGTTCTAAGTCGACTTCGTCGCGGGTCACCAACGTCCCACGTTTAAGTTGACCAGAGGCAGAGCGGGCGGTGTACTCAAATTCAGGCATTCTACTCCTTAGTCACGCGGAGGATTTCTTCGACGGTGGTGATTCCCGCTTTGGCCTTGAGAAAGCCGTCGTGGAGCATGGTCAACATGCCTTGCTTGACCGCCAGGGATTGTAGTTCGTCGGCCGTCGCGCGATGAAGAATGACTTCGCTGACTTCGGCGGTGACTTCGAGGAGTTCGTAAATGCCAATACGGCCTTTGTAGCCAGTGTCATTGCATTGACGACAGCCTCGGCCACGATAGAACAGCAACGTCTCCGGCGCCTGTTTGGCCGAGGCGATGGCGCCTTCGTGTTCGAGGATCTCGAGAATATTTTGGATGTTTATTTGCTTGGCTAGGTTGGTGATCGCCGTCCGCGAGAGGGTGTAGCTTTCGATGCAGTGGGTGCAAATTTTTCGGACTAAGCGCTGCGCCATAACGAGGTTAGTCGTTGAAGCAACGAGGAAACTCGGTACGCCCATTTCAGTCAGGCGAGGGAGCGTGGTGACGGCATCGTTTGTGTGCAGGGTGGTCAACACGAGGTGACCGGTCATCGCGGCGTGCGTGGCTATTTCCGCTGTTTCCATATCACGAATTTCGCCGACCATAATGATGTTCGGATCCTGGCGGAGGAGGGCGCGTAGGCCGGCCGCAAAGGTCAGGCCGATTTTGGGATTGACTTGAGTTTGGTTGACGCGAATCATCCGGTACTCGATGGGGTCCTCGATAGTTGAAATGTTGACCGAGGCCGTATTGAGTTTAGTAATGACGGTGTAGAGGGTGGTGGTTTTTCCCGATCCCGTCGGCCCCGTGACGTAGATGATGCCGTGGGGTTTACTGATGTTGCGTTGCAGCAGTTCCAGCGGTCGTGACTGAAGACCGAGTTGCTCGAGCGAGAGCGCTTGGGCCGATTCATTGAGGACGCGTAAAACGACTTTTTCGCCGTCGTAAACCGGCAGGATGGAAACGCGGAAGGCGACGCGCTGAGCATCGGTTTCAATTTTAAACCGGCCGTCTTGCGGTAGACGGTGCTCGTCGATTTTTAAGTTTGACAGGATTTTAATTCTCGCCACGACGCCCGACTGGATCTTTTTGGGTAAGGTCATGACGTCGCGCAGGATGCCGTCGATGCGGTACCGGACCACCGTGTCTTTCTCCGTCGGTTCAATATGGATGTCGGAGGCGCTTTCAAAAATGGCGTGTTCGAGGAGGGTGTCAACGATTCTGACAACCGGGACGTCTTCGGCAAGTTGTTTCAGATTTTCTGGACCGGCGCCTTCGACTTGCTCGGCGGTGATTTCCCGGAACTCAGCCCGCAGGCCTTTGCGGTACTGCTTGAGAATCGATTTAATTCCCGCGGGGGTAGCGAGATGGACTTCGATTGGCAGGCCAACCTTCTTTTCCAAAAATTCAAAGGATTGGATGTCATCCGGGTCGAGCGTTGCGACTTTTAGTCCCTGGTCGGTTTTATCGAAGGCGACGAGATGATGTAGCTGGGCGATTGGTTCGGGCACAATCGTCAGGATGTCGCGTCGGACTTTGATCGCGGAAAGATCGACAAAAGGGATTTTTAAACCGGTCGCGATTGTTTCGTATAAGATCGTTTCCGAGGCTAAATTTTTAGCCACCAAAAACTGCGCCAAATCAGCGTGTTGCTCTTTCGACTCCTGGACTGCGCCATCCAGTGCGTCAGACGCAATGACACTACTTTTAGTCAGGATGTTGTAGAGTTTTGTTTGATTGATCACTCGCTTCGGGCAAATTTTGCTGTCATTATTATAGCACGGGAAATGCCTTACGTCAACCTACGTTGATGGCAGATGATAGACATAAATACTTGACCCAACGATTTCATTTGGGTGTTCTGACCACAACCAGCGGTAGCGACCATCACGGCGGAAGAGTTCGCCGACGCTGATGGCAACCGCTCCGGAAGGTCGTCCCTGTTGGCGGATTTCGTCGGTGCTCGGCAGCGTCGTGGCCACCGGTAGATAGTGTGCTAGGTTCGCCCGACCGTAATAGGCGAGGGGCAGTTGGGTTAAGCCGTGCTGGCGAACATAGGCGGCCAACTTCGGCAAGTCTTGCCCCCAATCCAGGTTTGAATCGAGGAGGTACCGCGGGCCAAATCTCGTCCCGCCAATCAACTCGCTGAAGTAACCGAGTTCATTGGGGTAGGCGGCGATTTGGATCAAGACGAGATTACTAGCTAAGAGGCTTGGAATGAGCCAGCGGACGGTTGTTCGCGGCGTCGGTAAGCGGGTAAGCCCGCCGAGCAGGACAAACAGGAAGGGGTAGATCGGCATGATGTGTCGCCAGCCTAAGTTAAGGTTGCTGCCGAGGCTGAGGAGAAAGAACATCGTCGGTATACTCGTGTAGAGCATAATTCTGATATCGATCGCCGCACCGATCGTTCGCCAAGCGTCGCCGGCTCGGTGCCGGGCCCAGCAGGTGGCGACCGCAAGCATGAGTATGGCGGTCAGGCCAATCAACGTCGGTAACGGCGTTTTGACGATCAGCGCCACGGGGAAGTAATACCACCAGCCGCGATCAGCGTACGAGCCCAGTAGATACGACTCCTGACCGCCGAAGCTGTGACCCAGAACGGCGAAAAAACCTCGCCAGAAGGCGTAGCCGGGAAGGGGGTACTGACTGCCCCGTTCAAGCCAGGCACCGATTGTCCGGGCGCGATCACCCAGCTGCGCAACGGCAAATCGTTCGAGGGGTGGCAGGGTTGATGGATTGGTGACTTTTAAGAGCTGCTCGCGTTGTGAGTACAGTTGGCTGATACGCGGATCTTCAGCCGGCCGTCGGACGTCGAAACCGTAGATCGCCCAGGTAAGCAGGGCGGCCATTGGAACCCAAACCAACAACCATCGGCCAACCATCCGGCCGCGCAGTGCGGGCAAGCCTGGTTTCAGGCGTTTAAGCAGGCCGATCGCCAGGCCGATGCAGACGGCCAACGCGATGCCCGAAAATTTGCTCAAGCCGGCGGCGATTAAGGCTAAACCAAAAATCGCCGCGCGGAGAATCGTTGGCTGTTGCAGCAACCGGGCCAAGCAGTATATACTCAGAAACGTAAAGGCGGTGAAGCCGAGGTCAGTGGTGACGTAGCGGCTGTGGGCGATAATATTCGGGTCAAACGCGTACAGTACCAGGCTGAATACCCCGGCCCAGCGACCAAATAGTTCGCTACTCGCTCGGTAGATCAGCCAGCCCAAGGCAATGCTTAACAGCATGATTGGTACACGAGCCAGCCGGAGCACAATTTCAATCGACACGGGACTGTTATGCAGCAGATAGTCAGCTAACTCCCACTCGTTCCAGGCGATCCAGGTTGGGTGATTGGTCGGGATCGTCATCGTCGTGAACAGTAGCGGCCACGTACTGAACAACTTGATCAGTGGCGGGTGTTCCGGATTCAGACGAAAATCACCGGTCCGCCAATAACTCAAACCGGCGGCGAGGTGAACGCCCTCGTCAATAATCGGTGATTCGACGGCGGCCGAACGTACTTCCACGACAAACATAATTACTAGTACGATCGCCGCGATGATGGGGGGACGAAGATCTGACAGCTTCACGTTATGCGCTTAACCTCTCCGCTCCGCGGATTAGCAAAAATCAGGCTCCAGCGTGGGATTCCCTTCATCATTGCCCTCGCCACGACACTCAACCTCGGCCAATGGGTTTTCACGGCGTGGCGAGTTCGGCCGCAACCAGATCCCATACCACTGCACTATACCACCACTTTTGGAATTGACCGAATCGGGCCGTGGTACCTGGCCTACCTCTTGCCCTTATCCGGAACCGTGATGCTGCTCATCAACACCATGTTGTACGCCAGCGTCGTGGAACACCAGCGGGCGTCGGCGGTTCTGATTACGGTTTTAACGACGTTCCTCGAATTGATGTTGTTGGCGGCCGCCGTCCTGACTTTTCGGTTACTGGCATGAGTAGCGTTGATGCAGCTATTATCGCGTTGTTCGTCTTGACCGCGGCCGCCTTTACGGTGACCGTTGCCTGGACCCCGCTCCTGACGAATTTTTTGTTCCGCTACCGAATCGGTAAGCAAATTAGGGATGCCGGTCAGACGCCGGTGTTCACCGGATTACACCAGGCAAAACAAGGTACGCCGACGATGGGCGGCGTGTTAGTCTGGGTGACGACGCTCGTCTTCGCCGGGCTGCCGTGGTTGCTCGATCGGGTGCTTGGGTTTTCGACCTGGCACCGGTTCAACTTCTTGACCCGGGCAGAAACGCTGTTGCCGCTCGGGGCGCTCGTCGCGGCGTCTCTCGTCGGCTTGATTGATGACGTTTTTAACGTTCGTCGAATCGGAACGGCCAGCGGCCTGCGGGTCCGACACCGACTGGTCCTCTACGCGTTGATTGCCGCCGTTGGCGCGTGGTGGTTCGTGGTCAAGCTTGACTGGACCACGATCCACATACCGTTTGTTGGAAATTTTGACATTGGCTTATGGTATGTCCCGATTTTTATTTTTATCATCGTCGCCACGTCTCATTCCGTCAACATAACCGATGGGCTCGACGGACTCGCGGGTGGTGTTCTGCTGGCCGCGTTTGCCACCTTTGGGGCCATTGCCTTTATCCAAGGACATTTTTTTCTCGCCACCTTCTGCGGCGTGATTGTTGGTAGTCTGCTTGCCTTTTTGTGGTTCAACATTCATCCGGCGCGCTTTTTCATGGGCGATACCGGTGCCATGGGGCTGGGCACCACCCTCGGCGTCGTGGCGATGCTGACGAACGCCGCTCTATTTCTCCCGATCATCAGTTTTGTCCTGGTGCTTGAGTCGACTTCCGTGATTCTTCAAATCGCCTGGCGTCGCCTGACCGGACGCAAGTTGTTCCGTTCGGCACCGATCCACCACCACTTTGAAGCCCGCGGTTGGCCGGAACCAAAAGTAGTCATGCGTTTTTGGATCATATCGGCAGTCACCGCGGTGATCGGCTTCATTCTTGTCCTGATTGACCGCGGGGTGACCTAGTCGTAGCAGTCAGTTCGTGGTATGCTAGCGCTGTTATGAGCGTGCCTACTCGACCGGTTATCATCCGGCCGCGCCTGTTTGGTCGTTTTCCTGAATTGATTGTGGGCGGTGGAATCGTGTGGCAGGGTCAACGACGGTTTGCTCATGCGACTGGACGACGCGCGGTGAACAATCGTATCGTTTTCTATCAAACGTTAGGCGCCCGATCAAGCGGGATTGTTTTCGGTCAACAGGTCCACGGTCGACGCGTGGCATTGGTCTCCGGCAATTCAGCCAAACCGCGAACGTTCGTAGCTAGTACCGACGGCTTAGTCACCAAGAAACTCGGCCAATCGTTGGGCCTCTACTCGGCTGATTGCATTCCGGTTGTGGCCTACGATCCAGTGCACCGCATCGTTGGTGTCGCTCATGCTGGCTGGCGTGGGCTTGTTCGCGGGGTGGTGCAAAACCTGATTCAAACAATGGTCGCGTGCGGTGCCGCGCCGAGAGCCCTGTTGGTTTGGCTCGGGCCATCAGCCGGCCCGTGCTGTTATGACGTGACCGAAAAACGTGACCGCCGCGTACATCAATTTATGAAGCGGTTCGGAAATTCGACGGTGGTTCACCGAGCCGGTCGAGTGTTCCTTGACCTGCGTCGAGCGGCCACACTCGAGTTGGTAAGCGCCGGTGTGCTCACCGCACAGCTTGAGGTTAGTCGACACTGTACGATTCATAGTCGCTGGCTGTTGCCCTCAGCCCGTCGGCAAAAATCCGATCGCCGGCATTCGTTCGTGGTCATCGCTGGATTGCGCGATCCGCTCGAATCGCTTAAGGGTAAGCGTGTGTTAGTGGTCGGTCTGGGTTTGCATGGGGGAGCGGCCAGCGCAGTCGAATGGTTTGTTAAACACGGCGCGCACGTTTGCGTCACCGATCGCAAAAACGCTCGTCAGCTCGCGCCGACACTTCGTCAGCTTCGTGAATTACCGGTCAGGTATCGTTTGGGCGGTCACCATCGAGAAGATATTCACTGGGCTGATCTTGTCTACCAAAATCAAAGCGTACCTTCATCAATTCCCGAATTACGTTTAGCCCGAAAACTGAGAAAACCAATCGTCAACGAGTGGTCGCTTTTTCTTCGCTTCTGTCCAGCGAGAATTATTGGCATCACGGGAACGCGGGGAAAGTCGACGGTCGCTTGGCTCTTGTACCAGATCATGCGGCCGCAGCTATCCCGGGTGGTATTGTCGGGTAACATTGCACAAAAGCCGATGCTCAGTGTTCTCGACCGATTGTCGAAACAAGATTACGTTATCCTCGAACTGTCATCATTTCAGCTTGAATTTTCGGATGCGGTCGCGCGCAGTCCGCAGGTGGCCGTTATGACGAACCTCTTGGTCGATCATCTTGATCGATACCAGAACATGTCAGCTTACGCCGCCGCCAAATACCGTATGTTTCAGTACCAAAACCCGCGAGACATTGCGGTTCTCAACTACGATTCTCGGCCAGCTCGTTTAGCTCGTCACGTAACCGGGGCTAAAATCCTGTGGTGGTCGCAGCGGGAGCGACCGCCCGGCTGGAGTATTTATCTGCAAAAGGGAAAGTTAGTTGAGCGTCACGGAACGAAATCAACGACGATTATTCCCAAACTATCGGAAACGTTCTCAACCACGGCCTTACAGGCAAATGTCATCGCCGCGGTTAGTGCCGCCCGAGCTGTACGCATCCCCATCGCGACAATTCGGCGGGCGCTCCGCGGGTTTCGTCTTCTACCGCACCGTCAAGAACTTGTCCGGCGATGGCGCGGACATAGTTTTGTTAACGATTCCTCCGCCACGACGCCAGATGCAACGCTGGCAGCGGTAGAAGCTTTTCCTGACGGTTTGTTCATCGTTGGCGGAACCGACAAACGACTAAATTTTAGGGCCCTCGCCAAAACATTTGCCCGTCGGACAACCCCACTGGTATTGTTACCAGGAACGGCGACGCGTAAACTGATCCGAGCATTGCGTCGCTTTGGTTACCACGGTCGTCTGCGTCAAGTTGCTTCAATGCCCGTCGCGGTCCGACAGGCAATCAAAACGGCTCAGGTCGGCCAATCGATCATCTTGAGTCCTGGCGCTGCCAGCTTCGGTCTGTTTCAGCATGAGTTCGACCGCGGCGATCAGTTTCGAACGGCCGTGATAAAACTACGCTCATGACCCGTTCCTCACGCCGCCTCGATCCCGCCCTGCTCCTCATCGTCGGCGCCATCGTGGTTTTCGGGCTCGTGGTCTTATCGAGCGCCAGTACGGTCGTCGCCTACCAGCAGTACGGTGACAGTACGTACTTTTTAAAGCGGCAACTATTAAGTATCCTCATCGGCGTTATTATTTTTAGCGTCACCGTTAGGATTGACTATCGCCAGTGGCGGGCCGTTGCTTTTCCGCTTCTGGTTTTGTCAATCGCCCTGCTAGTCGCTGTTTTCATTCCAGGAATTGGCCGCGAGTTGCTCGGCGCACGACGGTGGATCTCGATCGGTCCTATTTTTTTTCAACCTGCCGAGTTGGTAAAAATCATGTTTTTGATTTACTTAGCCGGCTGGCTGAGTGAACGCGAACACCGAATTCAAGATCGTGCTTACGGCCTCTGGCCGTTCCTGGCGATTCTCGGTACGATTACGCTTCTCATCATCAGACAACCCGACATCGGCACGATGACCATTATCACCCTGATTGCTTTATCGAGCTACTTTGTCGCCGGTGCGCCGGTGCGCGATTTAGTCTTGATTGGTGGTTTTGCCGTTACCGCTTTTGCCGTGCTCATCAAGACCGCGTCGTATCGCGTCGAACGTTTTTTGGTCTTCCTTAACCCGCAGCTCGACCCGCAGGGCATTGGCTACCACATTAACCAAGCGCTTTTGGCAATCGGTTCAGGCGGCCTCTTCGGCCTCGGTCTCGGGCACTCGCGCCAGAAATTCGACTACTTACCGGAGGCCACCAGCGATTCAATTTTTGCCATCATCGCTGAAGAGCTCGGTTTCATTATCGTGCTTGGCTTGCTGGCGCTGTTTGTCGCGTTTATTTTTAAAGGCTACCGCATTGCTCGCCAGGCACCCGATGAATTCGGCCGCATCCTGGCCGCCGGGATTACGACCTGGTTTGGTTTTCAAGCCTTGATCAACATCGGGGCGTTGACCGGCGTCTTGCCGTTGACCGGCATTCCGTTACCGTTCGTCAGCTATGGCGGTACCGCGCTCATCACCTCGTGCGCGGCCATTGGAATATTGGCCAATATTTCTCGCTATGCTCGATCGTAACCTGATCCGATGCGGGTTATTTTAGTCGGCGGCAGTACCGGCGGAGCCACGGTGCCGCTGTTGGCGATTGCCAACGAGCTGCGGCGAAGTCACCCTCAGGTTGAGCTGCTCTTGGTTGGTACCCGTCACGGCGCAGAACGACAACTCGCCCAAGCGGCGGATTTACCGTTCGTCGGTATTACCGCCGGTAAGCTGCGCCGCTACGTTTCGTTACTTAACGTGGTTGACATTGTTCGACTGCTTATCGGTGTGGCCGAAGCGTGGCGTCTCCTCCGCCAATTTCGTCCTGATGCGATCGTCAGCGTCGGCAGCTATGTCAGCGTACCGATCGTCTACGTCGGTCGACTCTTTGGTATTCCCAGCTTGATCCATCAGCAAGATATCAAACCCGGCCTTGCCAACCGACTGTGTGCGCCGGTGGCCGCGGCGATTACCGTGGCCTTTCCTGAGTCTGAACAGCATTTCTCCCGACGAAAAACAAGTTGGGTTGGCAACCCAATTCGCCCGGAAATACTCCACGGCCAGGCCCAGCGGGCGTACGAACGCTTTGGCCTGCACAAGACCTTACCAGTCCTGCTGGCGTTTGGCGGCGGCACGGGCGCGCTCCGCCTCAACCAATTGGTGGCCGAAGCGGGTCTCAACCTGGTCAAAAATTTTCAGATCGTCCACCTGACCGGCGGCCGACAAAATCAGTTTCGAGTGACGCACCCCAACTACCATACATTCGATTTCTTGATAAACGAGATGGCTGACGCGTATGCCGTAGCCGATTTGGTAATTTGCCGAGCCGGTCTATCGAGTCTGGCGGAAATCGCCGCCCTCGGTAAACCCGCCATTGTTATCCCAATTCCGGCCACCCATCAAGAAGCTAATGCGGCGTACTTCGCTCGTCATCAAGCGGCCGTGGTGCTCAACGAGCGGACCTTAAACCACCAGCGACTCGAGCAAACCATACTTGAGCTACATGAAAATAAGCTGCGCCGCGGCCAGTTGGCTGCTAACGTCCGAGCGCTGGCTAAGTTAGATGCCGCCCAAACGATCGTTCGCCAGGTTGAACGACTTGCCCAGCCACCGCCGTACCGTCACGTAGTGCGCCAGCTGGCATCCCGGGTCAGTGATATTCGTTTTAGTGAATTGCTGGCTAAACACAGTAACTTTAAGATCGGTGGCCCTGCTGACATGTTTGTGGTGGCGCGAACGTCAGCCGAATTAGTGGCGACTGTTCGAGCCGTGCACCAGGCTCGACTGCCGTCCTTCATCCTCGGCGGCGGCGCCAATAGTGTTTTTTCCGACCCGGGATTTCGTGGCGTCGTCATCCAGGCGCGTAACGCTGAATTTACCGCTGACGGTACAGCGGTTACCGTTGGTGCGGGGATGAATACGGGTCTATTTGCCAGTCAGTGCCTCAACGCTGGCCTCGTCGGCATGGAGTTTATGGTCGGCATCTATGGTACCGTCGGCGGGGCAGTTCGCGGTAACGCCGGTTCCTTTGGCCGCGAAATGCGAGACATTGTCCGCTCGTGCCAGGTTATTACCGGACGGGGAACCGTCGAAACATGGACGAACGAGCAGCTTAGGTTCGGCTACCGTGACAGCCGGCTCAAGCACACGCCAGCGGCGGTGATCACGGTCCGATGTACCCTGACTACCGGTGCCGTGGCTGAAGCTCGCCAACAGATCGCCGAATTCACCGCCTATAAACGAGCACACCAGCCGCTGACCTGGCCGAGTGCGGGTTGCATGTTCAAGAATATCGTCTTGAAACAAGACCACGAGCGTTTGCGTACGCGATTTGCCGCGGTCATTAAGCATGGTCGGTTGCCAGCCTGGGCCTTAATTGCCGAAGCCGGGCTGGCTGGCAGACGGATCGGTCAGATCGAGGTCAACAAACAGCACGCGAATTTCTTCGTCAACCTCGGCGGCGGCACCGCGGAGCACGTGGTCATGCTGGCGAGTCTGGTCAAGCAGCAGGTCCGAGACCAGTTTGGCGTTCAACTCGAGGAAGAGGTTCAATTTATCGGTTTTTAAGGAGGTCTATGGACATCATTATTTCCGGGAAAAACCTTGTCATGACGCCGAGCATGCGAGCAGTGATCGAGCGTAAACTCGGACGACTCGAACGATTTTGGCAGCGGCTCATTCGAATGCACGTTGAGATCAGCATCAACCGTCACCACCGACGCGGCGACGTCTTCGTCGCCTACGGCTGGGTTGAGTCCCCGGGCGATGACCTGCGGGCCTCGGCGGAAGGCGAGTCGTTCGCCGCCGCCGTTGACGTGCTCTACGCGAAACTCGAACGGTTGGTGGTCAAAGCCAAAGAGCGGTCGGTTCGAATCTAACGCTTGCATGCCGGTCGTCGGTATGGCATGCTTCCGCTGCCGCATTTTTCCGTCGGTCGTATGCCTTTACTGACCAAACTTTTCGGTGACGCTAACCAACGGTACCTCAAACAACTCGAACCGTTTGTTTTCGATATTAATCAGCGGGAGCGCTCGGTCAGCGTCTTGACCGATGATCAGTTGCGGCAGCGAGCGCATGAGCTTCGCCAGACCGTCAATGGTCACCGCCGCAAGCTTGACGGCGTCCTCGCCGAGGTTTTTGCGTTGGTCCGTGAGGCCGCCCAACGGGCAATCGGCCAGCGGCATTACGATGTCCAGCTCGTCGGCGGAATTGTTCTGCACCAAGGGAAGATCGCCGAAATGAAAACTGGTGAAGGCAAAACGTTGGTGGCGACGTTACCCGTTTCGCTCAACGCCCTCGTTGGTCGCGGGGTCCATGTCGTCACCGTCAACGACTATCTGGCGAAGCGCGACACCGGTTGGATGGGTAGCATTTACCATCGTCTCGGCTTGAGTTGCGCCGCGATTGTTCACGAAGCCGCTTGGCAGTTCGATCCCGATTTTCATAACGATCAGGCCACCGATCCGCTGCTTGAACATTTACGTCCGATCAGCCGGGCCGACGCGTACCGAGCGGATATAACCTACGGAACCAATAATGAGTTCGGCTTTGACTACCTACGCGACCACATGGCGCCGGATCCACGGTTCCTGGTTCAACGTCAGCTCCACTACGCTATCGTTGATGAGGTTGATTCAATTCTCATTGATGAGGCCCGGACGCCCCTGATTATTTCCGCGCCGGTCGAACGATCAGCTGACGATTACCGCCGGATCGATGGTTTCGTCAAGCAACTTGAGGAAAACCGACACTACCAGGTTGACGAGAAACAGCGAAGCTCATTTTTGACTGAGGAGGGGATTAGCGCCTTGGAGCGGATGCTGGGGGTACCAAACCTGTACGCCAGCGCTGACAGTGAGCAACTGAACGTCATCAACCAGGCCTTGCGAGCTCACTCTCGACTGTTTGAACGCGATACACAATACGTCGTGCGGGAAGGGGAAATTGTCATTGTCGACGAGTTCACTGGTCGTTTAATGTTCGGCCGACGGTACGCCGAGGGCTTGCACCAGGCAATTGAGGCGAAGGAAGGCGTGGCGATTAAACAGGAAAGCCAAACCCTGGCGACCATCACCTTCCAAAACCTCTTTCGCCTGTACCGTAAACTAGCGGGCATGACCGGTACGGCCGCGACCGAAGCCGAGGAATTTCACAAAATCTACAACCTTGACGTGGTCATCATCCCAACCCATCGGCCGATGATCCGGACCGACCGCGAGGACAGCGTCTACAAAACTGAGACCGGAAAGTTTACCGCCGCGGTTCGGGAAATCCGTCATCGACATGAAGCGGGGCAGCCAGTTTTAGTTGGCACGGTCTCGATTGCTAAGAACGAGCTGCTGTCAGGGTTGCTCGAACGCGAAGGCGTCCCGCACCAGGTCCTCAACGCCAAGAATCACGAGCGCGAAGCACAAATCATTGCTCAAGCTGGCCGCCCCGGCGCGGTCACCATTGCCACCAACATGGCTGGTCGCGGCGTCGACATCATCCTCGGCGGCAACCCGCCGCAGCCAGATCTGCAGAGACAGGTTAAGACGCTTGGCGGTTTGCACGTCATCGGTACGGAACGCCACGAATCCCGCCGCATTGACTTGCAGCTGCGCGGGCGCGCTGGCCGTCAGGGCGACCCTGGCTCATCCCAGTTTTACTTGTCGATGGAAGACGACCTGATGCGTATCTTCGGTAGCGAGCGGATGAAAAACTTAATGGACCGTCTCGGTATTCCCGACGATATGCCGATTGCCAATCGGATGATCAGCCGTTCGATCGAATCGGCTCAAAAGAAAGTTGAGGGTCATAACTTCGATATTCGCAAGCATCTCGTTGAGTACGATGATGTCATGAACAAACATCGGGATGTCATCTATCGAAAACGTCTTGAGGTTTTGTTTGCCCCGCTCAACCAGCTGCAACAACTGGCTCGAGACGTACTCGAAGAGGCGGTCGAAACAGCGGTGACACTGCACACGAGTGGCGACGACCCGGCCCAGTGGAATCTTGACCAGCTCTACGACTCGCTCAGCAACTTGATGCAACAACCGTGGCCTGACCGTCGTCGCCTGAGCGAGCTGGGACCGGTGGTCGACAGTCGTCCTGGCGAGGCCTCCGTCCGCTCCGGCCTGACCGAATTTGCGACCACGCTGCTCCGGCAACAGTTTGCCCACTTGGAATCGTCAGTCGGCAGTCCGGAGCGTCTGGCGCAGTTTCTCCGCGCGGTCATGCTCCGCAGCATCGATTCGCTCTGGATCGAGCATCTTGATTTGATGGAGCACTTACGTGAGGGCATCGGCCTCCGCGGTTATGGTCAGCGCGAGCCACTCGTTGAATACAAACGTGAGGCCTACCGTTTGTTCACCGAACTAATCGCGGCGATCAACAGTCATGCCGCGCAATCAATCTTTACTTTGGGCTTGGCCCAGGCCGAAACCACTGCCACGCCGCGAAGTCAAACGTTAACTACCGCTGGTCCGGCCAAAACCATGGCCGACGCACGTGGTCTGGCGACCACGCCTACGTCAGCTGACCGCCCGACCAGTCTGCGCGATGTCGGCCGGAATGATCCGTGCCCATGCGGTTCAGGCAAGAAGTTTAAAAAGTGCTACTTGGCCAATGACCCAAGCTGCAAACTACGTGCGCAGGCTGGCCAAGCGGCTTGACGGAGGATCAATTTCGTGCTAAGCTTAAGAGCGTCGTTCGTTGTTTTCAAATAAAAAACAAAACAAAGGTGCGTTCGATGAAGGCCAGAGGCCTTCATCTACGAGCGGGCGATAAAACGCCTGCAGGTAGTGGGCCTCTGGCCCTTCTCCCTGGTGAACTCTGCTTCAGGGTAGAAGTCGGAAGAAACTATGCGAACATCGGTTGAAGCGCTCGCCAGTATCGCCATAGTCGTGAGCCTGTTTTTTGCGCTACGTGCTGACCGAGTCGAGGCGGCGGTAACTGGCCGAATGGAACCTGAGGTCCATTTATTTTCGCCAAACGGGAACCGACAGCAATCAATCACCGCCTACCGTAAAACTTTTCGTGGTGGTGTAACCGTGGCGCTGAGCGACATCGACGGTGATGGCGCGGACGAGATCATTACCGGCGCGGGCCCTGGCGGCGGACCAGAGGTACGTATTTACGCTCGCGACGGCCGGCTCGTTCGCCGCTTTTTTGCCTACGACCGCGGTTTTCGGGGCGGGATTCGGGTCGCGGCCTACGACTTGACTGGTGACGGTCGAGCAGAAATCGTGACCGCGCCGGGGAGTGGTGGCGGCCCTGAGGTGCGTGTCTTTAACGCCGACGGCTCGCGTCAAACCGCCTTTTTCGTCTATGACAAACGTTTTCGCGGCGGCGTCAGCGTCGCCGCTGGACCGCTGGGGTCGAACGGTGAAACGCGAATCGTGACCGGTTCCGGCTACGGGACAAGCCACGTTCGCTCGTTCACTCCTGACGGTCAGTACGCTGGTCTAAGCTTGCGGCCGTTTCCCGGCTCAACCGCGGGGGTAGTTGTGGCCGTCGCCGCAGTCACTGGCCAGCGCAGTCGGCTCGTCATGGCCCAGGAACGATCGGCTTCGACCCGCGTCCGCGTTTTTGATCCTAATCGTCAGCAGTACGAACAAACGTTTTACGCATTTGCCGCCTCGTTTACCGGTGGCGTCCAGATCGCCGCCGGCGACCTGGACGGCGACGGTATCGCCGAAATCGTCGCCGCCCAGGGTCCAGGTAGCAAACCGCACGTCCGCATCTTTTCGCTCAACGGCAGGCAAAAACATTCGTTCCTGGCGTACGAACAGCAATTCCGCGGTGGCGTCTTTGTTGCCGCAGGAAGCAGCGGCGTGCTGGTCGGTCCCGGCGCGGTTGGCACCGATGGCCGTTTGGATTTATACCGCTACATCGCCATTGATCTATCAGAACAAAAGCTCCGCTACTACCAGAATGGGCTGCTGCTCGGCACCCATCAAGTCTCGACTGGCAAGTGGACGACGCCAACACCAATCGGCACGTTTGCCGTTAAAAACAAAATTACGGTCGCGTACGCTAAGCCCTACGACCTGTACATGGAATGGTGGATGGCCTTTACGCCCGATGGTTCCTACGGCATGCATGCCTTGCCATTCTGGAAAACGAACGGCGGGGGAAAACGGTACGAAGGCGTTGGCCACCTGGGGACGGCAGTCTCACATGGTTGCATCCGTCAAACCTTAGCGGAAGCGAAGAAGCTCTACCACTGGGCGACCGTGGCCACGCCCGTGATTGTTGAGCGTTGACCGGCTGACTCGTTTCCGCTACCATACTAACGTCCCATGCGACGGAACGTCTGGATTACGTTTATCCTCATTGTCCTGGTGGTCCTGGCCGGTGGGTACGTCGTCTATCCCAGCGCTCCTGACGTGGCGGTTGGCTCGTACCGCAAGGAACTGAAAGTTCATCTTGGTCTTGATTTACAAGGCGGCACGCGGTTAGTCTACGACGCCGACACCACTCGGGTTAAAACCAGCGATCGGGAAGACGCCCTGCAGGGCGTCCGCGACGTGATTGAACGGCGGGTCAACGCCTTTGGCGTATCTGAGCCGGTTGTCCAAACCAGTCGAGTCGGGGACCGGTGGCGGGTTTCCGTTGAACTGGCCGGGGTTAAAGACGTCCAGGAGGCCATCCGACAAATTGGTGAAACGCCGCTACTTGATTTTCGCGAGACGGCAGCGGCGAAACAACTCCGTTCCGAAACCGAGGCTAAAGCCCGTGCTGATGAAGTTGCGGCCAAGGTGCGCCAGGCGACGGTGGACTTTGCGACGGTCGCCAAAGAGTACTCTGACGACCCCGGTTCAAAAAACTCAGGCGGTGACTTGGGCTTTGCTCGCCGCGGCCAATTTGTCCCCGCGTTCGAACAAACTCTTTTTGATACCTTAAGCGACGGACAGGTTTCGTCCCCGCCGGTTAAAACCGAATTTGGTTACCACCTCGTTAAACGAATTGAGTCGCGACAGGTTCAAGAAGGCGATCAAACTATCCTCGAAGTCCATGGTCAGCATATCTTGGTCGCCATTAATGATCTATCGAATCCCGAGGGTTATGCGCTCACGGGGTTATCCGGTAAGCAGCTTCGTTCCGCCGCCGTTCAGTTTAATCCCAACACCGGTGAGCCAGAAGTCAGTCTCCAGTTCGACGATGAGGGCACCAAACTATTCGCTGAAATAACCAAACGCAACGTTGGCAAGCAGGTGGCCATCTACCTCGACAACGCCCCGATTTCAGTTCCCGTAGTCCAGCAAGAAATTACCGGCGGCACGGCAGTGATTACCGGCGACTTTACGATTGACGAGGCTAAAACGCTGGCTCGTCGTTTGAATGCCGGTGCCTTGCCCGTGCCGATCACGTTAATCAGTCAGCAAACCGTCGGCCCGACGCTCGGTCAGGATTCGGTCACCCGCAGCTTGTTCGCTGGCTTGGTGGGCATTGCCGTCGTCATGCTGTTCATGATCGGCTTCTACCGTGTACCTGGCCTGCTGGCGTCGATCGCCCTGATTGCCTACGCCGTCATGGTCTTAGCAATCTTTAAGCTGTGGCCAGTGACGCTGACCCTGGCCGGCGTCGCCGGTTTCATTCTCTCTATCGGTATGGCCGTGGACGCCAACATTCTGATTTTCGAGCGTTTTCGTGAAGAGCTGCGGGCTGGCCGACCGCTTCAGAGTGCACTCGGGGAAGGCTTTCGACGAGCCTGGCTGTCCATTCGCGACTCGAACGTTTCTTCCCTGATTACCGCTTTTATTCTCGCCTGGTTCGGCACCAGTATCATCAAAGGCTTCGCCATCACCTTGGCCATCGGCATTATCGTCAGTATGTTTTCCGCGATTACGATCAGCCGAACCTTTCTTCGTTTGACCATTACTGCCTGGCTCGATCGACATCGAGGATTAATTGGGCCGCGGCTAAGCGCGGGCCCGCCGATCGCCTAACCGATGTACCGGATTATCGAAAAACGAAACTACTTGTTTGCGCTGTCCTTGGCGCTGCTCATCCCTGGCGTGATCGGCTTGGTCGTGTGGGGGCTGCGTCTCGGCATCGACTTTACCGGCGGCTCGGTCCTGACCATTCGTCTTCCGTCGGCGGTAACGGTCGATCAGATCGCCACCAGTCTGGCCGGTGTTTCCCCAGGCGAAATCAACGTTCAATCCGCCGGCGAAGCCAGCGCTATCATTCGTCTGCCGTTTATCACCAGTGAGCAGCACCAAGCGCTGTTGGACAAACTCAAGAAAACGTTCCCCGCCGCGGACGAACTTTCTTTTGAGACGGTTGGTCCAACCATCGGGGGTGAACTTAAGCAGCGGGCCATCACCGCCCTCGCCCTGGTCTTGCTGGCAATCATCATCTACATCACCTGGGCCTTTCGGAAAGTCTCAGTTGGTCCGGTGCCGTCATGGGTCTACGGCCTGTCAGCGCTCCTCGCCCTGGTCCATGATGTGTTGATGGTCATCGGCGCATTCGCGGTCCTCGGCCATTTCTTTAACGTCGAAATTAACGCCCTCTTCGTCACCGCGCTGTTAACGGTTCTCGGATTTTCCGTTCACGATACGATTGTGGTTTTCGACCGGGTGCGTGAACGGCTACGAACGAGCGCGGCCCAAACATTCGAGGCGATCGTTAATGAAAGTCTTAACCAGACGCTCATACGATCTATTAACACCTCGTTCACGACGGTCTTGGTGCTGGTGGCCCTCTATCTGTTTGGTGGCCAAACAGTCAAGTACTTTGTTTTAGCCTTGATTATCGGGATTACCTCAGGAACATACTCGTCGATCTTCGTTGCTTCGCCGTTGTTAGTCGTCTACGAACGCTGGAAGGCTCGGCGCCGATAAGGAGTGAGGGACAAATTTCCTGGTCGCCGGCCAGGTTTTTTATTTACCGCAGTAATCCAAGACCTCCCTGTCAACCCATTCCTTGACAGATAATTGCTAGTATGCTATACTAATGTTGTTTTTAAATATCAGTATGCCCGACGATCAGAGTCCCAGCAGGAGCCCGTCCGGATCAATCCTTGATCGCGTTCTATCGAGCCAGCATGCGCAAGCGATCGAGGGTTTCGTTCCGACTGAAACGTTTGGCGGGTTGATTAAATCGCTGACCGACAAAGAACAGGAAGTGCTTCGTCGGCGGTTTGGATTACACGGCAACGCGCCACAAACGTTGGAGGAAATCGGCAAACTGTACCACGTTACCCGTGAACGTATTCGGCAGATCGAAAGCGGAGCCGTGCAAAAGATCCGGCGTTCCCGACAGTTTCGCGACCAACTCGGACCGATCGAGCGTTTGCTCCTGATCGTGCTGAACGGCCACGGCGGCATGATGGAAGAGCAAGCGTTTTTTGCTGAAGCCTTAAGCCACGCGGGGAATACTCCTGAACAACGTCGGGCCCTACTGTTTATCCTCGAGCAACTCTTGAACCATCGCTTCGAGTCACGGCCAAGCGACGAGGTCTTTCGGGCCAGCTGGAAACTGAAGGCGCAATCGCTCGAGTTGGTTCGCCAAGCGGTTGATACCCTAACCACCGTCACCCGTGAGCACGGTGCACCGATGACTCGCGATCAGCTGCTCGACGTCTTCCGCCAGCGACCGCTCTATCGCCAACATGAGAATTGGTTTACCGATGAAACCGTGCTGGCGTACGTCACGCTCGCTAACCAGCTCGCGCGCAACCCCTTTGGTGAGTTTGGGCTAGCGACGTGGGGGACCATCGTGCCCAAACGGATGAACGACAAAATTATCTTAATCATGCGCAAGCACGGGAAGCCGATGCATTTTACCGAAATTGCCCAGCGCATCAACGAAGCCGGGTTTGACCGGCGACGAGCCTACCCGCCGACAGTCCACAATGAACTAATCCTCAACCCGGAGTATGTTTTGGTGGGCCGCGGTATCTACGCGCTGAAAGAGTGGGGATACAAACCGGGCGTCGTCGCTGATGTGCTCGTTGACATCCTCCAGCGAGCTAACCGACCGCTGCCCCGGGATGAACTGGTTGCAGCGGTGCTGCGGCAACGACTGGTCAAACGAAATACGGTGCTCCTTGCGCTGACCAATAAAAAGCTGTTTCAGCGGTTGCCAACCGGTGCGTACGGACTCGTGATCAAGAGTTAAATAAACAGTGACATGGAAATCGTCATCGACCTGAGTACCGTCACGGGTGCTGGTGGGGTGACCAACCCCTTTGCCACCATGTGGTTTTTGTTTGCCCACGGTGCCTGGCTGGTGTTGATTCCGGTCTTTATCTATGGTGGCTGGCAGGGTTGGCTTGAGTACATTCGAAATAGGTTTTCCGGGGCGCAAAAGTACGTCCTCTTGGCGATTGACGTCCCGAAGGAGAATGAACAGAGCCCTAAGGCGGTCGAGCAAATTTTCGCGCACCTGCTCGGCGTCCAAAAGCTCGGCAACATCAAGGAGCGTTTTATTGATGGCTATACCCAGCTGGGCTTTTCGCTCGAGCTGATCAGCATCGAGGGCTGCGTTCAGTTTTTAATCCGGACTCCGGAGAAGTTTCGCGACCTGGTCGAGGCGGCTTTTTACGCCCAGTATCCGAACGCCGAGATCGCTGAGGTTAATGATTATACCGCCGCCTTTCAACCTAAGTTTCCAAACGAGGAATTCGACCTGTGGGGAACGGAACTCAAGCTGACCAACAAGCAATATTACCCCATTAAAACCTATCCGTCGTTTGAGCATAGCTTATCCCAAACGTTCTTTGACCCGATGGCTAACATTTTAGAAACTTTTTCGCGTCTCGGCCGCGGTGAACAATATTGGATGCAGATCGTTATTGAACCGGCTAGTGACCGCTGGCGCGACGAAGGCGTTCGGCTGGTGAAAAAACTTATCGGTTCCAAGGTGATCGAAAAAAAATCAAACTTGGGCTGGCTGCCGGCCTGGGTTTCCCAAGGGCTCTACGAATCGGCGGTGGCCAGTGTCATCCCGCCGTCGCCGCTGGCGAGCGAAACTGGTCAGGACCGGACGCCGCCGAGCCTGATGCTCCACTTGCCGCCGCATGAGCGGACGGCCGTCGAACAAGTCGGCATTAAACTCTCTAAACCAGCCTACCTATCAAAAATACGGCTGATGTACCTAGCTAAACACGACGTTTTTAACCGAACCCGTCGTCCGGCCATGGTTGGAGCGATGCGGCAGTTTAATACGCTTGATCTAAACGGGTTTATGATTGACAAAAAAACAAAAACGAACGCCGAATTATGGTTCGTCACCCTGCGCGGCAACTGGAGAAAATGGCGCCGGCTGTACGGATACAAGTACCGTAGCCTAAAACGCGGGCGCAATAAGTTCATTCTCAACATCGAAGAGCTCGCCAGCCTCTACCACTTCCCCGTCACCACGGTGGTCAAAGCCCCGCGGGTGCAAAAAACCGAGAGTAAGCGCGGTGAGCCGCCGGCGACGCTTCCGGTTGAAGCCGAATTCTTACGGGGTACGCCGTTTTCCCCGGGGCAAGCCGCGTCGGTTGCTTCGATCGCGCCGTCAGCCAGGCCGCCATCGTCAATTCCTCTGCCCGCCGTGGAGGCGCCGCCGCCGCTCCACCCAACGATCTCAACCAAACGAGGATCAGCGCCGGACAACCTACCGCTCTAGCGTATGCATCAACCGCAACCGCAACTCGAACCCGCGCCGATTATCACGCCGCCACCGCCGGACCACCAACTGCTTGAAGATGAGGTGACGTATTTTGCCGAAACAAACTACCACAATGTCCGGCGTAAGTTCGGTATTAAAACTGACGATCGACGTCGGCACGTCTACCTCATTGGCAAAACCGGCATGGGTAAGTCAACCATGCTCGAGAACATGATCATGTCGGACATCAACACCGGCCACGGCTTGGTCGTGATTGACCCGCTTGGTGATCTCGTTGAGAAAATAATCGATTTCATTCCGTCGCCGCGAGTTAACGACATCATCTATTTCAATCCGGCCGACTTTGATCACCCCATTTCATTCAACGTCTTGGAAGCGGTCGACCCCAATCACCGGCACCTGGTATCGTCGGGGCTAATTGCCGTCTTCAAAAAAATCTGGGTCGATTCCTGGGGGCCGCGACTGGAGTACGTGCTCCGTAACTGCATTCTGTCGCTCCTGGAGTACCCGGGCTCCACGCTGCTCGGCGTCACCCGGCTGTTAGTCGATAAAAAGTACCGGGCCAAGATAATCACCAAGGTAACTGATCCAATCGTCAAAGCCTTCTGGATTGAAGAGTTCTCCGCCTACTCCAACCAGTTCCGCACCGAAGCGATTAGTCCAATTCAAAACAAAGTCGGACAATTTTTGTCCTCCTCGGTTATCCGCAATATTGTCGGGCAGCCAAAATCGTCATTCGACCTGCGCTGGTTAATGGACGAAGGTAAAATTCTGTTGATGAATCTAGCCAAAGGCCGGATTGGCGAAGATAATAGTTCGCTCCTCGGGGCGATGATGATTACGAAGTTGCAACTCGCGGCAATGAGTCGGATTGATAAACCCGAACCGCAGCGTCGCGACTTCTATATGTACGTCGACGAGTTTCAAAATTTTGCCACGGAGTCATTTGCCACCATTCTCTCGGAAGCCCGGAAGTACCATCTCAACTTAATTATCGCCCATCAGTACATCGAACAACTTTCGGAAACAGTCAGCGCCGCCGTCTTTGGTAACGTTGGAACGATCGTCTGTTTTCGTATCGGCGCCGCCGACGCCGAGTTTTTAGAAAAAGAATTCGCCCCCGTTTTTACCGAGACCGACCTCGTCAACCTGACGAAGTATGATATTTACTTAAAGCTGATGATTGACGGTGTGGCCTCGGATCCGTTTTCGGCGACCGGGTTACCGCCGGTTGATCAGGTATTCCCGCGGGCTGGTAACCGGGACAAGATTATTCGCGTCTCGCGGGAACGCTATGCCACACAGCGTGATGTCGTCGAAGACAAAATCTTACGCTGGAGCGGGGTGGAAGAAATTTTCAAGGGCACGGCGGAGAGCGAGAACGTCGCCGCTGATCGACGATCGCCGAGCGGTCAGCGATCAAACCAACCGGTCATTGATCTAACCAGCGAGCGCGTCGTCGAGGAACCGAACGTGATCAGCACACCACCGCCAATTTCCTTAACTGAAGCGCTTAAGCAAGCGCCCGTAACCTTTGGCGGTAAACCAGCAAAGTCAACACCGCCCAAAGAAACACGTCAATCCTCACCGCGGCCATCGGTACCGCACGTTCCCGTGCCACCGGGTTCACCGCACACGCGCCACCTTGAACCAGGTCAAGTAGTTCGTCCCTAAGCATTCTCGCCAACCGAACCGGGGGCTGCTATGGTATCCGCATGCGAGCCGCACCACGGGTGGTCAGCCTGGCCCCGTCAAATACCGAAATCGTCTCCGGCCTCGGCGCCCTTGATCTCTTAGTTGGCGTTACCAGCCTCTGTGATTTCCCGCCGGCCGTTCGACAGGGGAGGACGATCGTCGGTGGTTGGACTGACAGCGATGTCGTCGCGGTTATCCGTTTACGTCCCGATCTGGTCCTCACCTCGACCTTTCTCCAAACAGCAATCACCAATCAGCTGCGGCAACGCGGACTAACCGTTTTACACCTCAACGTTCGATCGCTCGCTGACGTCATGGCCTCGTTTCAGCGCATCGCCGGAGCCCTGCACCGGCCGGCGGCCGGTCGTCAATTAACGAAGCTGTTTACCATGAAGCTTCAGCAGTTCACGATTCAATCGCCGCAACCGACCCGCGTCTACGTTGAAGAGTGGATGCACCCGCCAGCCGTCTCCGGTAACTGGGTACCGGAACTCGTGGCCCGCGCCGGTGGGCAGAGTCTGGCTGCCGCGGACCTTCCGAGCCGCCCCGTCAGTCTGGCTGAAGTCCAGACGTTCGACCCTGATCTCATGGTAGTCTCATGGTGCAACACCAAGGCGCACCCAAACCTCCGCGCCCTGCTTGACCGACCGGGATGGAGTACCCTGCGGGCCGTTCGATTAAACCGTGTCTACGCCCTTGACGATTCAGTACTCAATCGCCCGGGGCCACGTTTGCTCGAAGGCTTACAGATACTGCGCCGTCTGATTGAGGGTGTGCGGGAAGCTTGAAAAATCTTTGACCGCTGTGCTACAGTCAGTCTCATGAAGCGAGGAAAGGTAATCGTCGCTCTTTCGGGCGGCGTCGACTCGGCCGTGGCCGCCGCGCTGCTCCAGCGGCGCGGCTACCAGGTCGAAGGCGTCTATTTGAAGTATGCTTCGGAAGTCGTCCGCGGCCACCTTGCGGTCGGCGACTGCTCGTGGCGCGATGACCTTGCCGCCGTCACGGCCGTCGGTCGTCACCTTGGAATTCCGGTCCGGACTATCAATGTCGAACGCGCCTACAACAATTTTGTCATTTCGAATTTTCTGACCACCTACGCGCAGGGCCGGACGCCAAACCCTGACGTCCTGTGTAACCAGCACATCAAGTTTGGCCTGCTGGCTCGTTGGGTATTGGCCCGACACGCCGCCTTAGCCACCGGTCACTACGCCCGAATTCGCCGCAGCGCTGCCGGACCGCAGCTGCTGACCGGCCTCGACCCGCTAAAAGATCAATCGTATTTCCTCTGTCGGTTGCCGCGCCGCGTCCTCAACCACGTCCTCTTTCCGATTGGTACCTACGACAAAATCGCGGTCCGCGCCATGGCCCAAAGCTTCGGCTTACCCAATGCTCATCGACCGGACAGCCAAGGGATTTGCTTCCTCGGCCCGCTCCAGGTTCGTGATTTTCTTCGGGCCACGCTGCAACCGTCGGCCGGGCCAATCTTGACAAGTGACGGGCAACGGCTGGGTCAGCATGCGGGGCTGCCGCTCTTCACCGTCGGGCAACGCCATGGTTTGGGTTTCGGCGGCGGGACGCCGTACTACGTCGCCGCCAAGCTTCCGGCACTCAACGCGGTGGTCGTTGCGCGTGGACCAGACGATCCGGTGCTGTTGAGCCAAACGATGACCACGACTTCGCCTAACTGGCTGGTTAACCGTCCGGTGAGGTTGCGGTTCTGGGCTGATGTCCGAATTCGTTATCACCAACCGCTCGAACGTGCTCGGATCGAGATCCAGCCCGACCGTCGTCTGTTGATCACCTTCAACCGCCCGCAGCGAGCCGTCGCTCCTGGCCAATACGCCGTACTCTACCATGGCCAGACCGTACTCGGTGGAGCGGCCATTAAATCCGTCGTTCCCGCCAGCCAGTTTTCAGTGGAAGCCGCCCCATGAAAGCGCCAGAAATCCGACAAAAATTTATCGCCTACTTTAAGAAGCAGGAGCACGTGGTCGTGCCGTCATCCTCGCTGGTGCCTGATAATGACCCATCGGTTCTCTTGACGACGGCTGGCATGCAGCAGTTTAAACCGTACCTGCTCGGTCACCTTGACCCCACGACTCGATTTCGGGCCCGGCGGCTCACCAGCGTGCAGCGATGCTTCCGGACTTCAGATATTGATGCGGTCGGAGATGCTTCGCACCTGACGTTTTTTGAAATGCTGGGAAACTTTTCGATCGGCGACTACTCGAAAGCGGGAACGATCCGATTTGCCTGGGAGTGCCTGACCAAAACCTTCAACGTGCCGAAAAAACGTCTGTGGGTGACCATCTTCGAGGGTGATACTCGGACGGTCAAGGACTTTGAAGCCTTTAAGTTTTGGCAGGAGTACGTAGCGACCGATCGAATTACGTCGTTTGGCCGTTCCGAAAACTGGTGGGGACCACCCGGTACCTCGGGCCCGTGCGGACCGAGTTCAGAGATTCACGTCGACCGAACCGGTCAGCCCTGCGAACGGCAGTCGAATTGTCGTCCAAACTGCCCCTGTGGCCGGTTTCTTGAGTTGTGGAACTTAGTATTCATGGAGTACTTCCAAGACGAGGCCGGTGCGTTCAGCGATCTACCAACTAAAAACGTTGATACCGGCATGGGCTTAGAGCGATTAGCCTTGATTCTGCAAGACGTTCCCACCGTTTTCGAAACCGACCTGTTTGCTCCAATCATCCGTGTCGCTGCTCAATCTGGAGCGGTACCAGCAGGGGAGAGCCACCTCGAACGGACGACGCACTTGCGAATCGTCACTGACCATCTCAAAGCGGCGGTCTTCCTGGTGGCTGACGGCGTTCGCTTTTCAAACAAAGATCGAGGATACATCTTACGTCGCGTTTTCCGTCGCGCGCTCGATCAACTGACCTACCCTTTAGCCGCTTGGCCACCGATCGCCGCCGCCGTTATTGACCGTTATCAGCAGGCTTACCCGTTCCTCGCCGAGCAGCGCTCAATGATTACTAGTGCGCTAACCGAAGAAGCCGAAGGTTTCCTCCGGCACATCGACACGACGCTCAAACGAGTGACTGCCAAGGATTCCCGATTATCCAACGGCAGCGGCCAGACCAAACGGCTTACCCCGGAGCAAGCCTTTACGTTGTTTACCACCCACGGCACTTCGCCAGCGCGCCTTCGTCGCGCCGGGTTTAATTTTGACGAAAAAGCAGTCAAATTGAAAATTGAGGAGCACCGGCGCCGGTCGCGAGCCGGTGCGGCCAAAAAATTCGGCGGTCACGGTTTGGGCGGCTACGCCCTCGATGCTTCACGCTTCAAGCCGGATGCCGTTGCCCGTCTAACCCGCTTACATACTGCCACCCACTTGTTACAGCAAGCATTGCGGACGGTCCTCGGCTCACACGTTCGGCAAAACGGCTCGGATATAACGCCGGAACGACTCCGCTTCGACTTTACCCATCCGACGAAACTGACCGCGGAACAGCTGGCCGCGGTTGAAAACCTCATCAATCAGCAGGTCCGACGCGATCTACCCGTCTCGTGGCAAGAGCTTTCGCCGGAAGAAGCGCTTCAGGCTGGCGCCTTGTCGTTTTTTCGCGAGCGTTACCCGGCGCGCGTCAAAGTTTACTCGATTGGCGATTTTTCTAAGGAAATTTGCGGCGGCCCCCACGTCAAACGCTCGAGTGAAGTTGGTCGCGTTAAGATTATCTCCGAAAAGTCGAGTGCCGCCGGGATTCGCCGAATCAAGGCTACGGTTGAGCCGTAGGCCTCTCGGCGGTTGACAGATTTTAGTCGGTTTGGTAGGTTATGGTTCTGTACTGCAAGACTCCGTGTTAGAGCTTCGTGAAGCTAACGAACTCAGCTACGTCTCCGCTAACCGGAGCGTCCACGGCTTGCGTACGCCAAGCCGTTATTGACGATGCGTAAACGACCATTTTTCCGGTCAAAAAAGCTGCGCAAGCAGCGTCGCGACCTGCCGCCACCGCCAGCCCCGAAGAATAAAGGCTTCCTCGAACTAGTCGGCGTGGTCGATGAATTGCTGCCAAACGCCTCGTTTCGTGTCCACCTCGAAAACGGACACGCCATCTTAGCCCACTTATCGGGCCGGATGAGGATGAACAAAATCAGCATCTTGCCCGGCGATCGGGTCACCATCGAAATGACCCCCTACGACTTAACCAAGGGACGCATTATTTACCGTCATAGCACGTGAAAGTCCGCGCCAGCGTCAAACCGATGTGTAAAAACTGCCGGGTCATCCGACGGAAAGGTCGGCTGGTCGTCATTTGCCCGACTAATCCGAAACATAAGCAACGTCAAGGATAACCATGCCGTCTGTCCGCATCGCCGGCGTACTGTTGCCGGGCCGCAAGCGTGTGGCCTACGCCTTACCCTACATCTACGGAGTTGGTTTGAGCATGAGTCGTCAGATTCTGACTGACGCCCACGTTGACCCGCAAAAAAAAACCGAGCAGTTGACGGAACAGGAGGTCGGGCGAATCCGCGCGTTGATCGAAAAACAATTTCGTGTTGAGGGTGACCTCCGACGCGAAGTTTTTATGAACGTCAAGCGCCTCAAAGACATCGGCGCCTATCGCGGCGCGCGACATGCGCGTCAGCTGCCAGTTCGGGGCCAACGAACACGAACCAACTCACGGACCGTCCGTGGGAACGTCCGCCGCACCATGGGATCAGGCCGTCGGACCGCGGCGGAAAAGACCTAAGCTGATGGACACACCACCAGAACTTCCGACGTCACCCGCAACCACGTCTGCTCCGGGGTCAACGGCGTCGTCGGCCACTCCGTCAGCATCGAAGAAAAAAGGCGGTAAAAGAAAATTCGTCACCGCCGGACGAGTTTACGTTCAGGCGACCTATAACAACACCATTATTACCATCACCGATCAAACGGGCGCCGTCATTGCCTGGTCTTCCGCGGGCAAAATGGGCTTTAAAGGCCCGAAAAAATCGACTCCCTATGCGGCTGGCAGCACCGTCCGTGACTTAGTCGACCGGGTTCGCGACGTCGGCCTAAAGAACGTTGAAGTTTTCGTCCGCGGCGTCGGCTCTGGCCGCGAAGCGGCGGTTCGCGCCCTTGGCGCCCAAGGTTTAAACATTACTTCGATCAAAGACATTACGCCGATTCCGCACAACGGGTGCCGGCCGCCGAAAGTCCGACGGGTGTAACGTGGGACGAAACCTACAGCCCCGAACCAAGCGCGTTCGCCGAATCGGCGAGAAACTCGTCACCCACGGCGAAAAAGCTTTTTCACGGCGGCCGTATCCTCCGGGCCAGCACGGCCCACGCGGTGGTGGCAAAATATCCGAGTACGGTATTCGCCTTCGGGAAAAACAGAAAGCCCAACTCGTTTACGGTCTTCTTGAACGGCAGTTTCGCCGCTATGTCGTGGCGGCTCGTCGACAAGTCGGCAATACCGGAGAGCTGCTGCTGCAAACGCTTGAACTGCGGCTTGATAACGTTGTCTTTCGGGCGGGGCTAGCGCCTTCCCGCGAGGCGGCCCGACAGCTGGTCCGGCACGGTCACCTCACCGTCAATGGTCGTCGGGTTAACATCCCGTCGTACCAGGTTCGGGTCGGCCAAACCGTTGCCATTGACGAACGGAGCCGGCAACGAACTCATTTCCAGACGATTCAGAAACAGCTGGAAAACTACCAAGCGCCTGTCTGGCTATCGGTCGACGCGACGGCCGCGTCGGCGATTGTTCAATCCAAGCCAGCCGCTACTGACGTTGCCACACCTATCAACACCCAATTAATCGTCGAATTTTACTCACGTTAGCATCACGCGGAGAAGGCTATGGAATCTATCCCCCTGCCGTCAAAAATCGAAACCGTTGAAAGCCGTAAAGACTGGGCACGTTTTGTGATTGAGCCGTGCTACCCCGGCTATGGCACGACGCTCGGTAACGCCCTTCGTCGCGTCTTGCTCTCATCGCTGCCCGGCGCTGCCATCACCGCAGTTAAGATAGAAAACGTCAACCATGAATTTTCAACCGTACCGTACATCAAGGAAGACGCGGTCAGCATCCTGCTCAATCTGAAGCTTGTTCGATTCAAACTCCATGCTGACGAACCAGTTACCTTGAAGCTCAACGTCAAAGGCGCGAGCACCGTCACCGCGGCTGACTTTGAAGCACCCAGCACGGTTGAAATCATCAACGGCAAACAAACTATTGCGACGCTGACCGACAAGGCGGCAGCCTTAACGATGGAGATCATGGTTGCCCCCGGTCGCGGTTACGTGCCGGTCGAGAACCGGGAAAAAGAAAAATTAGAGATCGGCTGGATCGCGGTCGACGCCGTCTATACCCCAATCAAAGTGGTTAACTTCACGGTGGAGAACGTTCGGGTTGGACAGATTACGAATTTTGACCGGCTTGTTTTGGAAGTCGAAACCGACGGCACAATCTCACCGCCGCAAGCCTTGACCGAAGCGGCCCAGATACTGGTCGGCCACTTCACCGAATTCGCCAAGGTTTCCGAGATCGCTCCGAAAAAGAAACGCGGCCGATCAAAAAAAGAAACGACTGAACCGGAACCTTCGGACCAGCCGCTGCCCAGCGCCGAACCAGCCCCTAACGGACCAACCGAGGATGCGCCACCGGAGTAAAAAAAATATTCTTGGCCGGACCAGTGCACCGCGACGTCAGTTGCTGCGCAGTTTAGCCATCAGTCTGATTACCTACGGTCGAATGACTACGTCTGAAGCAAAAGCCAAGGCGCTCCGGCCGTTCGTTGAGCGGGTGGTCACGCGCGGCCGAGCGGCCTCGTTAGCTAACCGACGACACCTCCTGGCTACCCTCGGTAATGAGCAGGCCGTACAGAAAATTTTAACTCAGCTAGGCCCGCGCTACGCGCGACGTCCGGGTGGCTATACCAGAATTACGCGGCTCGGCCGGCGGGCCGGCGACGCCAGTCAACAGGCTCTCATTGAGTTCGTCTAACGTGCCGTCGTCCCACGAGACTATTGACGCCACTAACCAGAGCCTCGGCCGAGTAGCCAGTCGCGCCGCTCGCTTGCTTCGTGGCAAACACCTGCCAGATTTCGACCCGGCCGCGGCCCCGCGGGTTACGGTTTCGATAACCCACGCTCGTCAGCTGCACTTCAGCGGTAAAAAAACAACCAACCAATTCTACGCCAAGTTTTCTGGCTACCCCGGTGGGTTAAAACAGACGAGTTTGGGCGAACTTTTTGCCCGCTCTCCGGAACGTATTGTCCGACTGGCAGTGGCACGAATGCTCCCGCGCAACAAACTTCGCCGACGATTCCTGGCTCACCTAAACGTAACGCCGTAACTATGCCAACCGCCTCTGCACCGTTATCAGTAAAACGTAAACGGACGACACGAGTATCGGCCGCTAAGGGTCGGCGTCGTGCCGCTGCGTCCAAAAAAGTAATCAGGACGCCGGCAAAGGCCGCGCCACGAATCGTCTCCGCTCGAACCTACCGCATGGCCGTTGGTCGACGCAAGTCGGCCATTGCCCGTGTTCGCTACACGGAAAAGGGGAGTGGCTCGTTCCTGGTTAACGGTCAGGACGTCAGCCACTACTTCCCAACCTTCGAGCTGCAAAAAACCGTACGCGATCCGATTGAGCAAGGGCACGTCGCCTCCGTCGGTGACGTTAGCGTTAAAGTTCACGGCGGCGGTAAACGTGGACAGGCTGAAGCCATTCGTCTGGGCTTGAGTCGGGTCCTCGTCCAACGGCAACCTGACCTCCGCAGCAGCCTGAAAAAACTGGGGTTTCTGACGCGCGACCCGCGGGTTAAGGAACGAAAAAAGTACGGCCTCAAACGAGCTCGCCGCGCCCCGCAGTGGCAAAAACGTTAAAACCCGCGGTCCTGATCGATCGAGCGTCACGTGGTATACTAAAGGTTCATGGCGCGATCAGCTGAAGAACTCGCCCACGGGCAGGCACGAATCCTCTCCAATACATCGTACTTATTGGCCGCCACGGTTATCCAGAAGCTGGTCTCGTTGGGCTATTTTGTCTACTTCGTCCGGACAATCGGCCCCAAAGATTTTGGCCACTTCGAACCGATTCGAACGGCTATTCCCATCGCCCTCATCCTCATCGATTTTTCGTTCTCGGTTGTTTTGACCCGTGAGGTGGCCAAGGCTCCGGAGCGGGTGATATCATACGTCAACAACGTCATGTCCGTCAAAATACTGCTCGCGATCGTCGCCTTGTTGGCCGGCTTAGCGATCAATGCTTTTTTTCCGTTTTCGCAGGTCACCCGAACCTTACTGTTTTTAGCCGGTTGCGTCGTCGCCTTTGACATGTTCACGATGACGCTGACGGCGGGTTTGCGCGGTGTCCAAATTTTCCGTTACGAAGCATTTGGCATTGTCGCCACGCAGCTGACCACTGCCGTTCTCGGCATCATCGGCCTAACGCTTGGCTTTGGCTTGTACGGCCTAATGGTGGCGATTTTAGGCGGCAGTATCGTCAACTTCAGCTACATGCTAACAATGTTTCGCCGTAAACTTGGGGCCTTTCCTAAATTAAGCTGGGATGGCGCTGTCATTCGCCGGTTTATGATTATTGCCCTGCCCATTCTCGGCGCGGCGTTGTTGGCTAAGTTATTCACGTACGCCGATCTCTACTTCTTACTCGGCAGCGCCGGTCAAACGGCAGTCGGCATCTACCGGGCCGCCCACAAAATTCCTTTTGCCCTGGAGTTCGTGCCAGCGGCATTTGCCGCCAGTTTACTGCCGGCGATGAGCTACTACTTTGTCCACGCCCGCGAACATCTGACCCAGGTGTTTGAACGAGCCCTACGTTACCTGATTATTTTCAGTATTCCGATCGTCGTCGGCGTCTTCATCCTGGCTGAGCCTTTCATCACCAAGCTTTTCAACCGTGTCTACCTCGGCGCGGTCGAGCCGTTGCGGATTATGATCCTCGCCCTACCCTTCATTTTCTTGAACTTTCCGGTCGGCAGTTTCCTGATTGCCACCAACCGTCAAATCTGGAACACGGTCAATCTCGGCGTGGCGGTAACGATCAACATCGGTCTCAACCTGGTGTTGCAACCGAAGCTCGGAGCGAATGGTGCGGCCATTGCTATCCTGGTCAGTTACGTCCTGCTGCTTTCGCTCGGCCTGATTCAAGTCTGGCGCGTGGCGCCGTTTAAGCTGCGGACGCTGCTGACCATCTTCGTCCAAACTGTGGCCGCCGCCGCGATCATGGGTCTGCCGCTCATATTTCTACAGGAAATTTTCTCGCCGTACTTTCTGATCATCCCGGCGGTCGGCCTGTATATCGCCACCCTCTTCTTGTTCGGTACCTTGCGCCTGACTGATCTCGCGCTGGCGCTTCGGGTGGTAACTCGACGGGGTACGTGATCCACCGCACCCTCGTCATCACCCACCTCTTTCCGCCGCCGATCGGGGGGGTGGAGCAGTACCTCGAACAACTGGTACGCGGTCTACCGGGCGAACAGCTGATCGTGGTCGCCCCACCGTCGCCGGGCGATGAAGATTTTGACCGCACCGTACCGGCCATCGTTATCCGGCGCGACCTCCACCGCGGTTGGCTCACGCCGACCTGGTTAGCCCACCTGCCCTGGCTCATTCGAGTTATCCAACGCCATCGGATTACCCGGCTGGTCTTCGGCCACTACGCCGGTTCAGTCGGTTTAGGGATGGTCGCTCGTTGGCTCCTGGGTCGGCCGTACGTCGTCGGCATTTTTGGTTTAGACTTTTACGCCTACCGCACGACCATCGTTCGACGGGTGCTGCTTCGATTGGCGCTGCGAGGCGCCGAGTGGGTAGTAACGAACAGCACCTTCACTGCCCGGCTGGTGACTAACTTCGGCGTACCATCGGGCAAAGTGGTGGTCAGCTTTCCCGGCGTTAATCAACCGCCGACCACACCCTCAACCGACGTTAATCAGTTCCGACAGCGACTCGGCCTCGATGGAAAAAAGATTCTGTTGACCGTTGGTCGACTGATTAAACGAAAAGGGCACGCTCGAATTATCCGGGCTTTACCAACGATTCTGGCCAGCGTTCCGGAGCTAAGGTACCTGATTGTCGGTGACGGTCCGGAACGACCGTTACTCGAACGGTTAGTCCGCGAATGTTCGCTCCAAGACGTCGTTCAATTCCTAGGCGCTATTCCGAACGACCAGCGAATCCTAGCCTACCGCCTGGCTGACGCCTTCATCATGCTGCCGGTAACGTCCAACGTCGAGGCTGAAGGATTTGGCATCGTCTACCTTGAGGCCCTATCGGCCGGCGTACCGATTATTGCCACCCGGAGCGGCGGGGTGAATGACATCATTCGTCACGAGGTGAACGGTCTGGCCCTTGACGAACAAGCTGATGCATCAGCCATCAGCCAGGCCATCACTCGATTGCTGACTGATCAAGCGCTGGCTCGCCGGCTCGGTCAGCAGGGCCGGCAGCTGATCGCCAATCACTTCTCCATTCGCCAGCAGGTGAAGGTTTTCGAGGCCATGCTCGAACAGCCGCCAACCAAACCGTCGCAACCGCCGACCGTCAGCGTCGTCATTCCGACCTACAACAGCGCCATCACCTTGCCGCGGACGCTCCACAGTTTGGCCGTTCAGACCTGGAAAGACCTTGAGGTTTTGGTCGTCGATGATGGCTCGGCTGACCATCCTGACGTCGTCGGCCGACGATTTCCCAGTGTCCGCTACGTCAGTCAACCGCATGCCGGTGCCGCGGCTGCGCGCAACCACGGTTTCCGCGAGAGTCGCGGATCGCTGGTCCTCTTTTGCGATGCTGACGTGACGCTTCACCCTCGGATGATCGAGCGAATGGTCACGACCTTGTCACTCAAACCTGAGGCCGCCTACGCCTACTGCAGTTTCCGTTTCGGCTGGCGAACGTTCGATCTGTTTGACTTCGATGCAGACCGTCTCAAGGAGACAAACTACATCAGCACGATGTCGCTGATTCGGCGCGAAGCTTTTCCCGGTTTTGACGAATCGCTCGTCCGCTTGCAGGACTGGGACCTGTGGCTGACCATGCTCGAACACGGTCACCGCGGTGTTTGGGTACCGGCCCGCCTGTTCAGTACGTCGACCGCTGGTCGCGGGATCAGCCGGCGAATCACCGCCCCGCCAGCCGCCGCTGTGGCGCGGGTTAAGCGCAAACACGGGTTGGCCTGACTGAACTGGCGTGGCATACTACCACGGTGCGTAAGTACTGGCACATCGCCGGCGTCAGCTGGCAGGAATACTTCGCCTACCGCCTTAACCTCGGCCTGGAAGTCATCGGCGGTGTGCTGTTTACGCTGGTAACGATTTGGCTGTGGCAGGGGATTGCCGCCGGCCGTGACACGATTGGCGGTTTTTCGCACGCCGAACTAATAACCTACTTAATCGGTACCAGCTTCATCGCCAGCTACTACTTCATCGCGGCTCAAGGCGATGAAATTAACGATGAAATCAACCGCGGCTTTCTGTCGGTCATCCTGGTTCGACCGCTCAGCCCGCTGCTCACTTGGTTTGTTCGCGACCAGGCGCGAAAACTCCTGACCTTAACGGTCGGCGGAACTGGCCTCCTGCTGGTCGCCGTCTACTACCGTGAACTGCTGCTGCCGCCAACCAGCCTGTCCGCAGTTGTAGTGTTCATTGTCTTCGTCTTGCTCGGTTCAGTTCTTCACTTTCTACTGTTTGGCTTATTTGCCATGTTCGCCTTCTGGTCCGAGCAAACGTGGGGCGAGCGATTCTTGCTGCGCATCATCGGCGAACTGGCGGCTGGCGTGATCATTCCACTTAGCTTGCTCCCGAACGTGCTCTACCAGGTCGTTTTGTGGTTACCTTTTAAATTTTTTGCCTATATCCCGATGCAGCTCTACCTCGGCAAACTTTCAGCCGTGACCGTTACCAACGAGCTGCTCCAGCTCGTCGCCTGGATTATCGTTCTGGGAAGCGCGGTCTGGATCACCTGGCGTCGAGGTTTGCGCGCCTACGCCGGAGAGGGGATATGAGGTTTCACCGAATCGCCAAACTGACCAGTCTGTTTTTCCGCCTCAGCTTCATGCAGCAGCTGGCCTACCGAAAGAGCTTCTGGTTGGCGATCATCAGCAAAGTGTTGCGGATGGCCATTGTCTTGATTTTCTTTGAAGCCGTTTTTTTGCACGTTGACCGTCTCGGTTCCTGGGACCGCCCCGCCGTACTGACCTTAATCGCCACCTACCTGACGTTCGAATCCCTGATCATTATTACCTTCCACCGCAACTTAGCGTACTACCTGCCTGATCACCTTCGAAAAGGCACGTTCGATGGGTTTGTCACCAAACCGGTACCGGTCTTGCCGCACGTCGGCTTTCGCATCATTGATACGATGGATTTAATCTCAAGCACCCCGATCCTGGCCTTGTGGGTTTACCTCATCAGTCAAGGCATTGTGCGCCCCAGCCTGACTGACGTGGCCGTCTTTGCTTACGCCGTGGTCTTGGGCTTGGCCTTCACCTTTAGCCTGAGTACTATCGTCGCTTCAATTTCATTTCACTCGCTGGTGTCGACCGGCCTCGGCCGTATCTACGAGTACCTGTTTCTAACCGGCCGCTACCCAACTGACAGCCTGGGCACGCAGCAGAGTCAGTTGCTGACCTACGTCATCCCGTTTGCCGTCGTCGGCAGCGTGCCGGCCCAAGCCCTCAACGGACTACTGACGCCAAACGTGCTGCTCGGCGTTACCGTACCGGTGGTGGTCTTCGCCTGGCTAGCCAAGGTCGCCTGGCAACGCGGCCTTAAAGCCTACAGTTCGGCCAGCTCGTGATGCTGACTCTAAGCGCATGACTTTATCTGCTATGAGGCACTTGACAAGGCGATACAAGTGGTGTAGGCTTCGGAACAAAGCTGAATACACCTATGTCCCAACGGATCACTATGAATTCGGGGGCATTGCAAGAAAACTTCCCAGAAGTTTACCGGGAGTTTTTTTCGAAATGCGAAATCGTCGTTTCTGCGCCGCGGTCGTTCTTTTGGTTCGGCGACAACGTAACGCGTTATGGCGAGCTCGGGGTGCGGCAAAAACTTCCGCTACGAGCCTACGTCGGGTTGGAGCTGACCAACGACGGTCACGTCTCATTCGCGCCGCAACGTTCCTTCATACCCAGCGACGGTGAATTCCGCACCTCCACGTTTCGCGCGCCGCAACTCAACTCCTTAGCGCGTTTTCTCGAGGGATTCTGCGGCCATCATCGGCTGACACCCGGCTGGCGAATCCATAGTCTTCAGGAACTGCCGGTGGGTAGCGGCTTAGGCGCGTGGGCGCCGCTGGCCACTGCTCTCGGCGCGGTATTGCTGCTGCGCACTAACGAACTCCGACCGGAGACGCTGACCGCCTGGGGTGGCCGGTCGAGTGTGCAACTCGCCGCCGATCCGGTTTTTGACCGACTCCTCCGGCTATCCTGGAAAATGGAAACGCTCCTCGAAGGCGAGGTTTCACCGGGTTGCGGCCTGTTCACAGCCATGGTCAGCTCGCCGTCGCCGATCGTCTTCGCCACTGAGCAGCGCGAAGGCTACCTCCGACGCATTGATCTCGGCGTGTTCGACCGCTACCGCTATTGGGGCGGTCGTCTCCATGAACTGTTCGACCTGCCGCTCGACGAGCGCTGGCCAGTCGACTTCGGCCTGGTCTACACCGGCAGCAATCTGACGACCGATCTGGCGGTCCAAGCTGGCCGTGACGTCAAGCATGCCCTCAATCAAGTTCTTAAATCAACTACGGCCACGCTCCGCCAGCACGTCCCGCCATCGCTGCTCGGACAGCTGGTACTGACGAAACGAACACGCCAACAGCCGGAGGCGCTGTGGGAGGCCTACCTGTCCGCCTTGGAGGCGACCACGCTCCAGGGCTTAGCCGCCTTTCGACAGCTTTTCGACGAGGGTTACACCGAGCGGGCCCTCTCCGAACTGGCCCACGCCATTGATGTCTTCAACGGCGGTTTGGAAATTTTTCACGTTTCGTCGCGCTCAGTCGAACTAACGAGACATTATTTAAGCCGTGCGGCGACGAAAGAGGAAACCATTCTAGCCAGCAAGGTTACCGGCGCGGGCCGCGGCGGCGACGTGTTGTTCGTCATTCCGCGGTACGCCCTCGAGCACTCAATTGACAGCATCATGTCCACTCTTCGCGAAAAAGTTGGGACTCGAACCAACCTCGATTACGCCTCGTGGCTCGACGGGATTGAAGAGCGCGGATTGGTGGTTGAACAATACCTCGCAGCCGGGCAAACCTCGCCGCTCATTTCAGCGGGCACGGCGCTGATTAAAACCTGGTCGCGAGGAAACGTCTCCGCTCAGGCCGTAAGCGTTGACCGTCTGGAAAAAGTACGAAAAAACTATGACCTTTTCTTTGATCCGCTCGAACGAAAAATTTTTATTCGCGGCGAGCCGCTAAATTCGAAACAGCTGCACTCGCGCAAAGTGACGACGGCCGTGCTTCAAGTGTTGCTGGCGAATCTCGGTAAAAGCGTCGGCAGCCAAAAACTTGCGCCGTCCACCTATGTCGATCGCACCACCATGCAAGGAAAAATCATTGGGCCGCTGGTGCACATCATTAAAGAAAAAACCGGTAAGAAACTTCCGCTCACGATCAGCGGCGGATTGAGAAAAAACTTCAGCTTAAAACTTGAAGTTAACGGCCTAACCATCGGTCTGTTGGAAAAAAGGCTTTAAAATCGCGGTTTGCTGCCTGAATCAGGGCTTATCCAAGCCCTTTTTTGTTTTTCATAATTTTTTCACTATTTTTCCGATTTCCGAAAACCTACATTTGGCACTGTTGCTCAAAAGCAACGTGCACATTGACATGGTCAAGACCGAACAACCGCGAAAGGAGCGGCTATGACTCACCGACCGGTAGAAACGGACAACCAGTGTAGCGAGTGCGGATGCTATTGCAGTGCGCCGATCTGCGACGTCTGCGCTGAGATCGAAGGCGTGGACGAGTCGTTCCGGCTCGATGATCTGCGCTCGAAGGATTCGGCTGCCGAAGCAAAAGAGCTGTCCCGGGCCAAACTCGCGAAGCTCTGGCAGGTTCGTCAGAAACGGCGGACGCGATGACTCGGTACGAGCTGATGAACCTAAGTCGACTTGATCGTCGAGCCATCACACTGAAACGCATTAACCAGAATCTGGAAATGTGGTGGCTCGTCAAGGCCGGGCGGGCCGACCTCGTTTGGATGGCAAAGAATACTTTCGCCATCTTCACCTTCAACTCAGTGGGGGAACATCATCATGATCGGCAGGCACAGCGGCATCATCGGCAAGCCACCCACCCAGCCAGATACGTGGATGAGCCAGGCCAGGAAGTGGACGCGGCACGGCAGCGTCCTCGCTAAACCGGAGATCACGAAGGCGATGCGTGAGGGGTGGATCGTGGTTTACCCCGAGAAGTACGTCCTGGAGGACAACTGCATCGCCCTGCAACTCCACGAGGTATTCTGGCGTCAGGACCCCGGAGGCTTCCGCAAGGAGTACTCCACGCTCAATCCGGGGAACCTGGATCAAATCAAGCTGCTCTGGAAGCTCGACCGCGCATTGACGTACGATGAGATGATGGAGCGCTATCCCAAAGAGCGCATTGTCACCAAGCCTTGGCCGGAGAGTACGAAGTTCATCTACGTCAAGCCGCACGAGCAGATCCTCGCGTGCACCGACGTCGTGCTCGGCGTCTATGGCATCATGGTCGGTTACTTCGTCACCAAGAGCTGTCCCGCGCGCCAAGGCGGTCAGACGGTCGCCTGCTCAAACGAAGTCCGTGTGAACACGACGAACCGCCCGGTCCTCGAGTTGAGTAACCGTCTCGAGATGCCGGTCATCTTCCCTATTGGTCCGCCCATCACCACCGTGACATTCGAGCTGCTGACTTCGCCGATTCTTCCGAAATCCACTCCGGACGCGGCCCAGATCTGTGGCAAGTGGACACCTGAGTCCATGCTCAGGGCGTACCTCGGCTAGATCAAGTTCAAACGATCAAGCCGAAGGAACTACAGCTTTAGCACCATCAGCAACCAAGAAAGGAGGGAGGTATGCCGCGCTGCACCCAGCGACCGCCGGGCCCGAGCGGACCCGATCTGCCGAGTCCGCCAGATCCGCCGTCGCCGCCGACGCCGTCGTGGCCGCAGGGATAGCTCATTCGTCACCACCGAGGCTCGTCTTGCATGATGCAGCACGAGCCTCGAACTTTTTTTCGTTCAGGGACTCTTCAAGATGCTTATAAACTTTTTTCGAAACTTCGCGACCTTCGGGCTAATGACCGTCTGACAGTACGGCTGGTCCGGGTTGTTGGCAAAGTAGTTCTGGTGGTAGTTCTCCGCCGGATAGAACTGGTCAAAAGGCACGATCTCCGTTACCAGCGGTCGATCGTAGATGCCTTCGGCTTCGATTTTCTGTTTAACCGCTTCGGCGGCGGCCTGCTGAGCTTCATGGTGGTAAAAAATAACTGACCGATACTGCGCGCCGACATCATTATCTTGCCGATTAAGCTGGGTCGGATCGTGGGTTAAGAAAAACACCTCAACCAGCTGCTGGTACGAGATAATTTCCGGATCGAATTCAATTTGAATGACTTCGGCGTGTCCGGTCTGATCGCTGCAAACCTGCTCATACGTGGGATTGGGCATCGAGCCACCGGCGTACCCCGAGATGACTGCGGTGACGCCGCGCAGTTGCTTGAAAATCGCTTCGCTGCACCAGAAGCATCCAGCGCCAAACGTGGCGAGCGGCCTACCCATAGGCCAAATGTAACATGCCTCGACCATCACTGTCGACGACCGCCCCGCGACTTGAGATCGCGGCGAAACGCCCGTAGACTCGCGCCGCAGGACATGGCTTCGTTAGAGATGTCCGTTTCAGCTCAACCGGGGCTGGCTCGGCTGACTGCCGTGACCCGGTCGCCTGGTGTGGCCAAATACCTGCGCCAAAAAAACAAGGGACGTATCTGGTCCGATTGCTGACGACGGCACGCATCCTGGCCTGCGCCTGATTGCTACCATCAGCGCGGATTCTTTCTTTATCCTATACTAGGGGGTAGGTTCTAATGATTAACCAGGAGTAACCAGATGCACGTCCTCATTATTGGCACCGGGCGACTGGGCCGAGCGCTGCACACCCTGATTAGCCGCGGCCGGTCAGGGGCGACGGTGACGTTATGGAATCAAGCGCCACACCCGCTAGCGTCGCGGCTGCCGCTTGAGCAGCTTGTCGCTGGCGCCGATAACGTCCTCCTCTGCATTCCTTCATTTGCCCATCGCCAGATCCTGCTGACGATCAAACCAGCGCTCCGACCAGCCACCTTGGTTATTAGCTTTTCCAAGGGCATTGAACACGCCACCGGTAAAACCATGGACCAGATTTTTTCCGAAACCGTGCCGGCGCAACCGTTCGCCCTGGTCGGCGGCCCGATGATGGCTGAAGAACTTGTCGCGGGCAAGCAGGGGATAGCGGTGGTTGGCTCGACTGATCCAGTCGCCTTCGCGACGTTGTCCAAACTTTTTGACGGAACTGACCTGCTGCTCGAAGCGACCGCCGATCCTCGCGGAGTGAGCTTGTCCGGCGTCTTGAAAAACGTCTACGCCTTGGCAGTCGGCGTCAGCTACGGGATCGGCTGCCGCGAGGGCGCCTGCCAGAACTTCCGTCAACGAGCGCTGCAAGAAATGCTCGTCGTTGGCCGTCAGCTGGGAATTGCACCCGACATCCTTAACGGACCAGCCGGCGTCGGCGACTTCATGACCACGAGCAGTAGCCCCTTGTCTCGTAACCGTCGAGCGGGTGAACGGCTCGGTCGGGAACATAGCCTGGACCGCGAAGCCGAGTCAATCGCCTCATTTTCTCATCTGGTCAACCTGGTCAACGACCTCAGGCCGTTTCCAATTTTAGGCGCGCTCGAACAGTCCGTCATCCACGGTCAGCCACCGATCGAGACCTTCGGCCGGCTGTTACCGCCGCCCTAGGCTTGCGAAAACCCAAGAAAGTCGCTAGGGTGGGGGAGTGCGAAAATACCTCGCTATTTTTCGAACAGCGCTGCAGAGCAGCATTACCTGGCGGGGCGCCTTTTGGTTTTACGTCAGCCTCAGCTTCCTGCCCCTGATTGCTTACTACTACCTGTGGACGGCGGTCTTCCAAAATCGGGCCGAGGCAGCCGGATTTTCGTACCATTCGCTGCTGACCTACGCGGTCGTGGCTTTGCTGATCACCCGGTTCACGAGTTCGTGGCCGGAGTTTGGCGTGATGGAAAACATTCGTGAGGGCACGTTGACCAAGTACCTGGTCCAACCGACGTCATACCTCGGCTATTTCTTTACCAGCCGGGTGGCCTTTCGCGTGTTCGCGAACCTGATCAACGCGCCGTTTGCCATGCTAATCATCTACGTGCTACGAGACCGGCTGCTGCCGCCGGCGACTGGTTGGCAGTGGCTAGCCACCATGCTCGCGATCCCGATTGCCTACGTGATGCAGTTTCTGCTCGGCATGCTCCTTGGCTTGGTGTCCTTTTGGATCAGCGAAGCTCGCTACTTGATTCCGCTTAAAGAAACCGCGCTGCTGTTCGTCGGCGGCATGGCCCTTCCGTATGCCTTTTTCCCGGCGGCCGTTCAAACCATGCTCGACGCCTTACCGTTCAAGTACCTCGCCGCCTTTCCGGTGGAGATATTTCTCGGCCAGAAAACCGCCGCGGAAGCAATCGCTGGCCTGGCCGTCGGCTTGATCTGGCTCGGTGCGCTGTTCGCGTTGATGAAACTAATGTGGCGACGGGGCCTGAAAAAATTCGTCGCCGTTGGTAATTAACATGCAACGGTATATCCGCCTCTTTTTTCGATACCTCTCGACCGACATTATCCGTGAAGCTGAATTTCGCGGAGGTTTCTTCTTGTTGCTCGTCAGTAATCTCATTGAATTTACCGTGACCGTTGCGTTCTTCTCGCTGCTCTATGGTTCAGTCCCCACCGTCGGCGGCTGGTCGTACCCGGAAGCGTTGTTTTTAGTGGCCACCTACAGCATCATTGGCAACCTGTCGGGTGCTTTTTTCCTCCGAAACTTTGCGCGCTTCTCTGAGTACATCCGGACGGGCCTGCTTGATACCTTTCTGACGAAACCAGTTGATGCTCAGTTTGCCGCCACCCTGCGGTACCATGCGATCTCGAACCTCATCAGCCTGCTGCCGTCGGTCGCCCTGCTCATGATTTCTCTCCACCGACTCGGGCTCACCATCACCGTCGTCAACGCTGTTGGATACGTATTGCTGCTCGTCCTCGGATTGATCATTGTGTACTGCCTGTGGTTCGCTATTTCGCTGCTGGCCTTCTGGCTCACGCAAATCAACGAACTGCAAGAGTTGTGGTTCAGCCTCTATGACTTTGCCCGTTACCCACCACCAATATACGACGGCGGTGTTCGCATCCTTTTTACCTTTGTGATTCCGGTCTTGACCGTCGTTGCGGTCCCAACTGAATTTTTTTTGGAGCATACCCAGCCAGCTGCGATTGGGTACAACGTGGCCATCGCTGCTACCCTCCTGATCGTCACGCGCCTACTCTGGAAGGTTGGCCTACGTCGCTACGCGTCCGCTTCCAGCTGAGCGCCTAACACGCTATACTACAACTTCTGCTATGCCAATCATTGAAGTTCGCGACTTAAGCAAAACCTACACGTACCACCGCAAGGCGCCGGGCTTGTGGAATTCGGTCAAATCGCTCTTCAAGCGCCAGACGTTGACGACCGAAGCGGTCAAGCGCGTCAGCTTCACCGTCGAAGCAGGCGAGTTAGTTGGCTTCCTCGGGCCGAATGGCGCGGGCAAAACCACCACGCTGAAAATGCTGGCGGGAATATTGTATCCAACGACGGGCGAGGCTCGGGTCCTCGGCTATGTGCCGTGGGAACGGAAAGCCGCCTACCAAAAACAATTTTCTATTGTCATGGGTCAGAAAAATCAACTGTGGTGGGACCTGCCGGCGATGGAATCGTTTTTACTGAACAAGGAAATCTACGAAATTCCCGAACCGCAGTTTAAAGAAACACTCAATGAGTTAACCGAGCTGCTCGACTTGCACGAGGTCCTCGACGTTCAAGTTCGAAAACTGAGCCTCGGTCAACGGATGAAAGCCGAGTTGACCGCGGCTTTGCTCCACCGGCCGAAAGTTTTATTTTTAGACGAGCCGACGATTGGCTTAGACGTTGTCGCACAACAGAAGATGCGGGAGTTTATCAAAGCTTACAACCAACAGCAGAAAACGACGATCATGCTGACCTCACACTACATGGAAGACGTCGCCGCCCTGGCGCAGCGCGTGATCATTATCGACCGCGGCATCATTTTTTACGACGGACCACTGACCGGTTTGGCGGCCAAAGTTCACGAACACAAAACGGTCCGGATGACCTTTACCAAGCCGGTCGCGGCGACTGATCTGCCGGCGTTCGCGCACATCATTGAACGTACGCCGACTACCGCGACCGTGCGCATCCCCCGCAAAGACTCAGCCAGACGAACGGCCGAGATGCTCAAAACACTGCCGATCGACGATATTACTATCGAAGAGGAGCCGATCGATGATGTTATTCGCCAGGTCTTCCTCAACCATGCCCAACCCGCCTGAGGTGACGGCGATTGTGGTCAGTTTCAATGCGCCGGACGAACTCCGGCGTTGCCTGCGGAGCTTGCTCGCCACAACCGGGTTACGGCTGCGGGTTATCGTCGTTGACAACGCCTCGACTACCAGCAATCAACAACTTGTGACCAGTCAGTTTCCTCGTGTTGAGCTGATCGCCAACGCCACCAATCGTGGGTTTGCCGCGGCGGTCAATCAGGGTTTAATCCGTTCGGTTGGTGACGTCGTCTTAGTCAACCCCGACGTGGGAGTTGAACCGTCAACCTTGGCCACGATGCACACTCGTTTGCAGGCTCATCAGCGTGTCGGCATCGTTGGGCCGCGGCTTTACTACCCCGACGGCACCCCGCAGGCATCGGTCAAGCGCTTCCCCCGCTGGATTGATTTGGCGCTGGTCCTTTCCAAGCTGCCAAATTTTTTCCCGCGCCTAGCTCGACGTTACCAAGCGTTAGATATTGACTACACCCAGGAACAAACCGTCGACCAGGTCATGGGGGCGTGCTTCATGATTCGCCATCAAACGTTAACTGAAGTCGGCACCTTTGACGAAGGTTTTTTCATTTGGTTTGAAGAGGTCGACTACTGCTGGCGAGCTCGACAACGCGGCTGGTCAACGCTCTATACGCCGGCGGCCAAAGCTTCGCACGTTCGCGGCGCCAGCTTCGCGCCGCAACCAAGTCAGTTTAAACAACGTCTGCTGCGCCAGAGCATTCGCTTCTACTGTCGAAAACACTTCGGCTGGCTGGCGGAACTGGGATTAGCTCCGGCCTTACTGATCAGCGCGATCAGCGGTTCACTGATCGATCGGTTTAGTCTGCGCAAGCCGCCCGCCACCCAAGATTTCTAACCATGCCTCACCCGCCGTTCCACTGTCCGAATTGCCGCCGGGCGCTATCGCTCAACGGTCAAACCATCACCTGTTCATCGTGCGGCGAACGTTATACCGTTGACAACGACATTCCCCAACTGATCGCCCGCCGCTTCCTCGACCCCTTCAAGAAAACAGAACAGCATTTCCATGACGAGCTATCAATATCAGCTAGCACTGGCTCAATTGCCGGGCGATCGTCCGCCTTTCACCGGCACTTCAAGCGACCGATGCTGAACCTCCCGCCGGGCTCGAGCGTTCTGGAAGTGGCTTGCGGCACGCGCGTCGACGGGATTGAAATTGCCCTCGCCGGTAAAGACGTTACTTCGCTGGATATTTCGTCGGCGGCGATCAAGCACGCACAGTCCTTAGTCAAACGAACCGGCGTTGGTGCGCACCTTCGCTTGGCGGTGGCTGATGGTGAGCATCTGCCTTTTGCTGACGCTAGCTTTGCGGCGACGTTCACCGCGGCCTCGTTCCACCACTTCCCGCACCAGCGGGCCGCCCTCGAAGAAATGAAGCGGGTTACCAAGCCAAACGGATACGTCATCTGGGGTGTCGAACCCCAAGCCTGGCCCTACCAGACGCTGTATAAGCTCTTAGCGCCGGTCAAGGCTTACATCCGTCGCCGGCGCCAGCGCCAGCACAACTCCATTGCCGACGACACGACTACCGGCTATACCGAAGCACAGCTCCGGCAGCTGTTCCGGCAAGTCGGCCTCGACATCCTCGAGCTCCAGCCCGTTAAGTTTCTATCTGAGGTGTACGACTCAGGCGTCAGGATGGCTAGCCGCCTGGCAGGCAGGGAGTTTCGACCCTGGACCCCGCTCGACCGTACCCTGGCCCGGATCGATGCCATCCTTGAACGGCTTCCGCTGGTGCGAAAACTATTCTGGCACTGGAACGTTATCAGTCGAGTACCAGGATGAACGAATACGTCCCAAGGTTCCGAACGTATTGGTGGTTGTGCGTGGCCCTGGCGGTCAACGAAGGGTTGTCGTTCCTCGGTTATCTCCAGCCGGCGCTGGGACGACTGCTCTTTGGCGGGATCGTGGTCGGCACCGCCATCATCAGTTGGCGCTCGATCGAGGCGGGCCTGCTCATTTTGCTAGCCGAGCTCTTCGTCGGCGGCAAAGGCTACCTCTTCAGCTTGACGGTCGGTCCTGGCCGCGTATCCATCCGGTTAGCTCTCTTTGTTGTGGTGCTCGGCGTCTGGCTGATCCGCTTTAGCAGCCAACGGTCAAACTGGCCAGTGATTCCCGGCCGCGTTCGACCGTGGCTTTACGGATTACTGGCGAGTATCAGCCTTGGCATCATCCTCGGTCTGGCTCGGGGTAACGGATTTACCGCCGTTTTTTTTGACGTCAATGCTTATTTGTTCTTCGCCCTCGTCGCGGTGCTCCTCTCACCCGTCATCAATGTTCGTCGCCTCATTCCCAACATCCTCGCCCTCGTCGCGGCGGCCGCCACGATTCTTGGCTTAAAGAGCCTCCTGACGCTCGGCCTCTTTGTGCAGCTGCAGATTGACGGGCTGCGGACGCTCTACAAGTGGATTCGCGACACTGGCATCGGCGAGGTGGCGCCTATTTTCGGGGGTACGTACCGCGTCTTTTTTCAGAGTCAAATCTACGGTTTGCTGGGTGTCAGCCTGCTGGTACCGTTTGTTCTCCCCGCCATCAGGCCAACCCCAAACCCCCGCTGGCTATTCATTCCCATCACCTTGGGAGTGGCGGCTGTCCTGGTCAGTTTGTCACGCAGCTTCTGGCTGGGCGGCGGAGTAGCGGCAGTCAGCCTCCTCGTCCTCGGTTGGCGGCAGCTACGCTGGTCTGTCGCGCAGGCCGTCCGAATTGTGCTGGCTAGTTTCGCCGTCGTGGCCGTAGCGTACACGCTTAATTCGTGGGCGCTCAATTTTCCGTACCCGTTCCCCCTCCCGGGAAGCGGGGGACAGGGGACGATCCTACGCCAACGACTGACTGAGTTCGGTGGAGAGGCGGCCGCCACCAGCCGGATCACACTCTTCAAAGCCCTCATCCCGGTCATTGGTCGTCAACCGATCATCGGTTCGGGCTTCGGCACGGTGGTCACCTACCGCAGCGATGACCCCCGTCAACAACAGTCGCCGAGCCGCGGCATCTACACCACCGACGCCTTTGAACTCGGGTACCTCGACATGGCGGTCAAGATTGGCCTGCTGGGAGTAGCTTTCTTCTTGGTTCTGCTGAGTCGTATGCTGGCCATGCTACTCCAGAGACTCGACCCTTTGTCGCTGGGTTTTGCCGTCGGCTTGATCGCGCTAGCGACGGTCCACCTGACCACACCCTACCTCAACCATCCGCTCGGTATCGGTTTTCTTTTGTTAGCCTTGACGGTCGCTGCCTGGCGTAACCGAACTACCGCATGACGGTCTCAGTCCATCTCGTTACCTGGAATAACCGGACCTTCATACCAACGTTGCGACGGAGCTTAGAGGCACAAACCCGGAAACCAGACCGGATCATCGTTGTTGATAACGCTTCAACCGATGGCACCCTCGAGTTGCTTGATACCTGGCCAGGCATCGACGTCTTGCGCCACACCAGAAATCTCGGTTTTGCGCGAGCTCACAACCAAGCCATTCGATTATCCAAAGCTGACGCTGTGGTCGTGCTCAATCCTGATGTGCTTCTCGAGCCAACCTGCCTGGAAGTACTCACGCAAGCGCTCGATACCACCCCGCAGGTAGCCAGCGTTTGCCCCAAGCTGCTGCGTTTTTCCCTGACCGCTGACGACTTGAGGGAACCTGTTTACTCTGATACCATTGATGCGGCTGGGATGCTGCTACGACGTTCGCGCCAGGTACTTAACCGCGGCGAAGGAAGTTCTGACCGCGGCCAGTTTGATCAAGCGCGTGACGTCTTTGGTGCCCCCGGTGTGCTCGCCCTCTATCGTCGGACCGTCCTGGACGACGTGGCCGTCAACGGCGAGTACTTTGACGAAGATTTCTTCGCCTACAAAGAAGACGTCGACCTGGCCTGGCGCTGCCAGCTGGCCGGCTGGCGCTGCCGTTACGTTCCCGCCGCCCGAGCGTACCACTACCGCACGCTGAGCCACCACCGTGACCGCTTGGCCGCGCTGGTGGAAACGCGAGGGCGACGCTCGCGCATGCTCCGTGTCTTGTCGTACCGCAACCACCTCTTAATGTTGCTTAAAAACGAGACCGTCGGTACGTTCCTCCCGCACGGCTTCTCCATCACCTTGTATGAACTGCAGAAGCTCGGGTATGCCCTGCTGCGGGAGTGGTCAACGCTCACCGCCCTACCATCGCTCTTCCGCTTGCTTCCGCGGATGCTGCAGAAACGACGACTGATCCAGCGTCGTCGACGGCGCTCAACCCGAGAGCTGCGCCGGATCATCGAATCGTAAACTATGGACCTATCGATCATCATCGTTAACTACAAAGAGCCAGGCTTTTTACGACAGTGCCTCAAAGGTATCCAACGGGCGCGCCTGAAGCTCCCGTACGAAGTCATCGTGGTCGATAACGCCTCGGGCGATCGAAGTGTGGGAATGGTCCGCGAGCACTTTCCCGATGTGGTCCTACTGCCGCAAAATAGAAATCTCGGCTTTGCCGCCGGTAACAACGTCGGTCTGCGGCGGGCCGCCGGTCGCTACGTCCTGCTCCTGAACGCCGATATTGCTGTTTTCGAAGGCGCCTTGGAACGCCTGATGACTTTTCTCAACGATCACCCCAAGGTCGGCATGATCGCGCCCCAGCTGCTCAACCCTGATCAGACTATTCAAACTACCTGCTACCGCTTTCCCTCGCCGCTGATCCCGATGCTGCGACGCACGCCACTGGGCATGTTTGGGTTGGCTCGCGCCGCCTTACGACAGTATCTGATGCTCGACTGGGATCACCACGAGATTCGTCCGATCGAGTGGGCGCTCGGCGCCTGCTTGATGGTTCGACGACGGGCGATCGAGGAAGTCGGCTTACTCGATGAGCAGTTCTTCATGTACTTCGAGGATGTCGATTGGTGTCGGCGCTTTTGGGAAGCTGGTTGGCCGGTCATCTACCTGCCGACCGTCGCCCTCGTCCACTACCATCAGCGGATGTCGGCGGAAAACCCCGGGCTTAACGGAGTCTTCCAAAAGCTGACGAGGATCCACATCCAGAGCGGCTTGAAGTACTTTCGGAAATACTTCCGAAAACCAAATCCGATAATCACCACCCATGAAATTCTCGTTTAGCTTTCGTCATCGGCGAACGCGGCTACTTCGATTGACTGCCTGGATTGCCAGACACCCCCTGACAACTCGACTCATTGGCTTGGTCACCGCCGCGACCGTTTTGACGATCGCTACCTTCACGCCAATTCAATCAGCCATCGAACACGGTCGCGCTGCGCGCCGCTCGCTAACCCAGGCTCAAAGCGCGCTCACGAAGCAGGATTTCTCCGCGGCCTTAGCCGCCGCTCAACGGACGGCCACCGAGTTGGCTGCCGTCGACCGGGCGATCGGCAAACTGCGTGCCCTCCGGCCGATTCCCGGCGTGGGGACGCAGCTTGAGGCGGTAACTGTCCTCACCGATGTCGCCCGGCAGCTGGTGGCCGCGATGCACGACGGTACTTTGGCTGGCGACCAGATATTCGGACCATTAAAACACGGGCAGGGGAGCATCAGCTTGGCCCAACTGACGCCGGCCGACAAGCGAGCCATCCTCGAACGGATTGCGACCGCTGGTCCGCAGCTCGAATCGGTCCGTGATCACGTTCAGTTGGCGGCGGGCCGTTTTCGTGACCTCCCGACCCGCGGCGTGATCCGGCCGCTGCACGCTGCCATTGCGCCGCTCCGGGAACAAATCCCTTTTCTCGAGCAGGTCGCCCAGCAGCTCATTCCGGCGACTCGAATTATCCCCGCCGTCGCCGGTTTTCCGAACGCCAAGACGTACCTGTTCTTGCTGCAGAACAATTCTGAGCTTCGCCCGACTGGCGGCTTCATTGGGACGTACGGCATCCTCAAGGTTTCGGCCGGCGAGATCACGTCGTTTACCACCAGCGATGTCTACACCCTCGATAAGCCGGTGGCCGATAGTCTTCGGATCGAACCGCCAACGCCGCTCCGACGATACAATAACGCGACCCAGTGGTTCTTTCGTGACGCCAACTGGTCGCCTGACTTTCCAACGGCGGCGCAGCAAGCGCTGGAATTTTATCGATTCGAAAACGGTCCCCAGCGTAACCTCGACGGCGTGATCGCGGTCACGCCCACGTTTGTCAGCTCGCTGCTAGCCATCAGCGGCGACATCACCGTCGACGGCATCACCTTTACTACCGAAAACCTGGTTGATCGGTTACAGCCGTTAGCCGATCGCAAAGAACTCATCGGTGAAATGTCAAAAATCCTGCTCAATCGATTGCTCGCCTTGCCGCAGCGCCGATGGCAAGAAATGATCGTCGCCCTGACCACGGCGCTGGAAGAGAAGCGGATGCTGCTGTACGCCAGCGACGCTGAACTCCAGGAGCAAATTATCGCTCAAAATTGGGGCGGCGATATCCGGCCAGCGCCGATCGATAGCATCTTTGTGGTCGACGCTAACCTTGCCAGCCTTAAGACGGACCAGGTCGTCGACCGGGCGATCGACTACCAGCTTACCTTCGACAACGGCCAAGCGCGGGCGACCGTGACCATCACCTATGCGAACCGCGGCAGCTTCACTCGAACTACCACCCGCTACCGCACCTACACCCGCGTATACGTACCGCCCGGCAGTACGCTGGTCAGCTCAAGCGGTGCGATGCGAAACGATAAGCTTCGCGGTGGCGGAGTCGGCACCGTCGACCGCAGTGAAGAACTCAGCCGGACGGTGTTCGGCGCGTTCATCTCGATCGAACCAGGAAATTCCGGAACCCTGTCGTTCACCTATACGTTGCCCGCGAGCGTTAGTCAGTCGATCGATCGCGGTCGCTACGAACTCTATCTCCAAAAACAGCCCGGCACGATGGCGCACCGCCTGACCAGCTCGCTCGAGTTCGCGCGCCCGGTTGAACTGATCAGCGGGGTTGACGGCGCAAAGAAAATAGGGCAGAATAAAATTTCCCTAACGTCTAATCTTAGGGTTGACCGTCACCTGGTAGTTTCCTTCAAATAAATTCTGTTAAATTCTGTGTTCGTCAAGCGCATTGGCATCGATCTCGGCACGACCTACACCCTGGTTCACCTCCCCGGGCGCGGCATTGTGCTCAACGAACCGTCGGTTGTGGCCTTGTCCGTTGCCGACCGCAAGATTCTGGCCGTCGGTAACGAGGCCAAAGAAATGCTCGGTCGAACGCCCGACTCGATCGTGGCGATCCGTCCGCTCAAAGACGGCGTGATTGCCGATTATCGAACGACCGAAGCGATGCTCCGCTACTTCATCAATAAGGCGACGGGCGGCATTCGGCTGTTCCGTCCCGAGGTGATGATCGCCGTCCCCGCCGGGATTACTTCAACCGAGCGCCGCGCCGTCATCGACGCCACCATTGCCGCCGGGGCCAAAGCCGCCTACATCATCAAAGAACCGATCGCGGCCGCCATCGGCGCCATGATCCCCATCGGTTCGGCTTCCGGGCACATGATCATCGACATCGGCGGGGGGACGAGCGAGATCGCCGTCATCAGTCTCGGCGGGATCGTCGCCAATACCAGCGTGCGAATCGGCGGCAATAAGCTTGACGCCGCCATCCAGGAGTATATCCGAAAGAAATACGGCCTCGCGATTGGCGAACGCACCGCCGAGGAGCTGAAGATTACCATCGGTTCGGCCATCCCGCTGGAAAAGAAGATATCGATGGAGATCCGCGGCCGCGACGTGGTCAGTGGCCTTCCGAAGACCCTGACCGTTGTGTCTGATGACGTCACGGAAGCGATCCAGGATGAGTTGGCTGGCATCGTTCAGGCAGTCAAACTGGTCTTGCAAGAAACGCCGCCGGAGCTGTCGGCCGACGTTATTGATAAAGGCATGGTCCTGTCTGGCGGCTCAGCCCAGCTGCGGCACGTCGACCAGCTCCTGTCCACGGCCACCGGGGTGCCGGCCTACGTCGCCGACGAACCGCTGCTGTGCGTCGCCCGTGGGACCGGCATTGCCCTGGATAACCTTGAGTCGTACAAGCGCAGCATCCTGTCGGCCAAATAACGCTATGGTCATCGGCATTGACGCTTCACGGGCTAACGTTCGTGAGCGAACCGGGACCGAGTGGTACTCCTACCACCTGATCCGCGCCTTAACCGCGCTCGATCGCCATCATCGCTACGTCCTCTACTTTGATCAGACGCCAATCGACGAATTCCGCCATCTCGGGCCGCACGTCGAGTACCGCGTCCTGCGCTGGCCCTGGCGTTTCCTCTGGAACCAACTTCGGTTATCGCTCGAAATGCTGTGGCGACCCCCTGACGTCCTCTTCGTGCCCGCGCACACCATTCCGCTGATCCACCCCCGTCGAACAGTCACCACACTGCACGACGTTGGCTTTGAACGATTCCCGGAGCTCTACGGACGTGAACCGATCGGTGGACGAGGACTGGTCGGTCAGCTGCTCAACACGATGGCCCGCTTGGTAACGCGCGGCCGCTACGGTAATAATGAACTGGACTATCATCGCTGGTCGGCGCGTTTTGCCGTCGCCCATGCCGCCCGGTTAATTACGGTCTCTGAGTTTACCAAGTCAGAAATAGTTGACTGCTACGGAGCCGATCCCGAACGCATCGCCGTCATTCACCACGGCTTTGATCCCGAGGTTTTTCGACGCCCCGATCAAACAGCGATCGCCGCGGTCCGGAAACGATTTGCGCTCACGTCGCCGTACGTGCTTTTCGTTGGCCGACTCGAACAAAAAAAGAACCTTAACACCCTCATCGACGTTTTCAACCGCGCCCGAATCAAACTGCCAAGCCTCAAGCTGGTATTAGTCGGTACGCCTGGCCGGGGATGGGGGGTCGCGGCGGAGCGGATCAATACTTACGGCCTCGATCAAGCGGTCTTTCGTCTCGGCTGGCAGCCGCGAAACGTCTACGTCCCGCTGCTCGCCGGGGCCGCCGCCTTGATCTTTTTGTCTCGCTACGAAGGCTTCGGTCTGCCGGTACTTGAGTCCTTCGCCGTCGGCACACCCGTCGTAGTCGCGGCCGGATCATCGCTGCCGGAAGTGGCCGGCCGAGCCGCGCTCATCGTTCACCCCGATGACATCGACGGCGCCGCTCGAACAGTCGTTAAGCTCGTGAACAATCGAACGCTACGGCAAGCACTGGTAACCAGCGGTCGCCATCGCCTTCAGGCCTTCAGTTGGAAACAGACGGCGCAGGCGACACTGGACGTTCTGGTTAAACCGTTTCAATTTCATGACCAGCCCGCTTAGGTTGCGTGTTTTGAGGCATCGTGGTAGAGTATGCGTCGCTACACAGTGAGTCCATCGCGTCCTACAACCCGCCCATCGAGGGCAGCGCGACCGAATTCTCGTACCGCGCCCACCGCCGCCGTCCTAAACCATGAACAGTGGGGTCTCGTTGGAAACGTGGCCTTAGTCGAACGGCTGGAACGCCTCGTCAGCCGCGGTCTTGACGCCCACGCGTTTCTCTTTGTCGGACCTCGTGGCGTCGGCAAAACCTTCTTGGCTAAGCAATTTGCCAACGCCCTGATCTGCCACCGACCAACGTCTGGACACGCCTGTGGCGACTGCGAATCATGTTCCATGTTCGTCCTTAATCGTCATCCTGACGTCATTATGGTTGGCGATCTGGAAGGACGAATCTCCGTGGCGCACATCCGCGTCCTGCTTGAAACGCTCAATAAGCGGGCGGCGATTGCGCCACGACGAGTAACGATCATCGACCAAGCTGAACGCCTCACCGAAGAAGCGGCCAATGCTCTCCTGAAGACGCTTGAGGAGCCGCGCGGCACGGCCATCTTTATTTTAACGGCCACCAGCACCGCCGTCGTGCCGCCAACGGTTGCTTCGCGCTGCGCGGTCATGCCCGTCACGGCGATGCCCCGGCGGACGATCGAGGCTGAGCTTATCAACCGGGGCCTGGAAGCCAACCAGGCGCGGGCCGTGGCCATGCTCAGTGACGGTCGTCCGGCCTTTGCGCTGTACTTAGCCACCCAACCACATGGTTATGACCAAGCCGTCGAGGACTCGGACGTCCTCCTCACGCTCTGGGAATCGACGGTACCGGAACAACTATCGACCGCTGCCAAGTTGGCCGACGCTTACCACGAACCACCTCGTTTGGAGGGACTGCTTGAACGCTGGGAGTCGATGCTCGGACGTCTGCTGCGCGCGGCCGCCGGGTTGCGCGAACGGGGACCGAGCCACCAGCGGATTGACCGCTTAGGCCGTCGCCTGCACCCCGCCGCCATCGCTGCGGCCGCTCGTTATTTGAACGAGCTCCGGCCGCGCCTGCAACGAACCGCCAATGTCCGACTGGCGCTGGAGTCGTTTGTCCTCCACTTGCCTCGACCAACATGAGTGCAATCACCCGAACTATCCTGACGGTCGCGGCGACGCTCGTCTTGACCGCCCAGGGCTGCTCCATCAGTATTCGCACCGCCCGTCAACTGGACGGCGGCATCTTCCGCTCGGACGATGCCGGCATAACCTGGACCCACATTGTCGATGCAGGCACCACGCCTAAAGGCAAGCCCATTCGAATCGACAACGTCGATATTGAATTTATCCGTTTTGACCCCATCACCCCAACCATCGTTTTCCTGGGCACACGTGGTGCTGGCATCTATCGTTCTGACGACGGGGGCAACCGCTGGGTCAAGACCGGTCTAGGCGGTGGCACCTACACCGCCCTGGCGATCGATCCGACTGCCCCGACCATCCTCTACGCTGCGGCCGGCGGCACGATCACCAAGAGCGGCGACGGCGGCGCTCACTGGGCGCCGATTTACCTTGAATCAAAACCGGATCGCGTCATTACCGACCTGGCGATTAAACCGACTGACCCGAGCATGCTGTTAGCCGCCACCAGCCGTGGTGACGTTCTGCTCAGCCGCGACTATGGCAATACCTGGCAGCTGCTGACGACCCTTAGCCCGGCCGATTACATTAGCCGCATGCTGTTCCCGCCCAACAACAGTTCAACCGTCTACGCGGTGACGCGGGCCAGCGGCTTGTTCCGTTCAACCGATACCGGCAACAGCTGGGAGTCAGCTAAGCAAAGTCTTCAAGCCTTTCCCGGCTCGACCACCGTGTCATCAGTGGCCACGATGACGGGCCAGCCACAGACACTCTACCTGGCTTCGGGGTATGGTCTACTCGTAACGCGTGACGGCGGCGCCACCTGGCAACCAATCAATACATTGGTTCCATTCGGCAGCCAGCCAATCCAGGCGGTCACGGTCAATCCGACGAACGAGGCGACGCTGTACGTCATTGTCGGCAACCGCCTGCGAAAATCAACCGACGGCGGCGCCACCTGGGACGCAAAGATCACCGTCCCGACGGCTCGACTCCTGAACGCCCTGACCATCAATCCTGACCGCCCCAACCAATTGTACCTCGGGACGATCAAGCCTCGAAAGTGAACATGCCGACCAGGCCACAATTCGAAGCCGCGATCAACCACCTCGAGCAAGAACTCCTGACGATTCGAACGGGCCGGGCCAATCCGAGTATGGTCGAGAGCCTGTCCGTCGAGGCGTACGGTTCGACCATGCCACTGGTTCAGCTCGCCAGCATCACCGTTGCCGATGCTCGAACCATCGTCATTCAGCCGTGGGACAAAAACGTGCTCAAGGACGTCGAACGCGCCCTCCAGCAAGCCGATTTCGGATTGACGCCGGTCAATGACGGTACCGTCATTCGTCTGACCGTACCGGCGCTGACTGAGGAGCGTCGCCGAGCGTACCTCAAAATCGTCAACGCCAAGCTCGAACAGGCTCGCGTGGCCATTCGTAAAATTAGAGAGGAAGCGCTGAAATCACTTCGCGAGAATAAACAGAACGGCGCCCTCTCCGAGAACAGCTTCTTCGCCCAACAGAAAGAGCTGCAGCGGCGGGTAGACACGTACATGGAACAAATCAGTACGCTGGGCAGCAAAAAAGAGCACGAGCTGATGATCATCTGAGCCAACCATGCTGACCTTTGTCATTTTCATCCTGGTCATCTCACTGCTCGTCTTCGTTCACGAGCTCGGCCACTTCCTGACCGCCCGGCGACTGGGGGTAGCCGTGGAAGAGTTCGGTTTCGGTTTTCCGCCTCGCCTCGTCGGCGTCCGCCGCGGACGCACGTTATACTCGCTAAACTGGATTCCGTTCGGAGGCTTCGTGCGGCTGAAGGGTGAGACGCCGGGAACCAGCTTCGAACCCGACAGTTTCGCCGCCCAGTCACGACCGCGCCGTTTCCTTATTCTGGCCGCCGGCGTACTCATGAACTACCTGCTGAGCGTGGTGCTCTTCGCTGCTGGTTTCACGATTGGTCTCCCGACCGCCCGCGACGATGCCCGACCGCTTACCAAGCTGCGTGATGTTCGTCCACAAATCGTCAGCCTCGAAGAAGCGGGTCCGGCCGCCCGTGCCGGCATCCGCCTCGGCGACACGGTGGTCAACTTCAACGGCGAACCACTGCATTCGGCCCAGGAACTGAAACAACGGCAACAACAGAATGGCAATCACGAACTAACGCTGACCGTTCGCCACGGCCAAACTGAACGGTCGGTCGCGGTTACGCCAGCCGCCACCCCCGCCGGTGAGTGGCGAATCGGCATCGGCATTCTCGACGTCGGCACCTTGACGTATCCTTTTCCCCGTTCAGTGTGGCACGGCCTGACCACCACCGTTAACGTGACCGGTACTATTTTCGTTTCCTTCGGCCACCTGCTTCGCGACCTCGTCGTCGAACGAACGGTCAGCCCCGATCTGTCCGGTCCGGTTGGCGTGGTACTGCTCACTGGTCAGGCCGTGGAGCTCGGCGTGCCATACCTTATTCAATTTACCGCCCTGTTGTCAATCACCTTAGCGGTCGTCAATTTCTTCCCGCTGCCCGCACTCGACGGTGGGCGCGCGCTGTTCGTCGCCATTGAAGCGGTCCGACGCCGGGCCGTCGACTACCGGATTGAGTCGCTGATCCACGCGATTGGCTTCTACCTCCTGATTGCCCTGGTTCTTCTGGTCAGCCTCCGCGACGTCCAACGATTCGGCATCGGTGACAAGGTGCTCGAAAACATTCGTCAAGTTTTTGGGGGCTAGGATGTTCGGTAAACTCCTCGGCCGCTTTTCGCGCGACATGGGTATTGACCTGGGAACCAAGAATACCTTGGTCTACATCAAAGATAAGGGCATCGTTATCAATGAACCGTCCGTGGTGGCCGTCAACACCCGGACCGATCAGATTCTAGCAGTTGGCGAAGAAGCTCGTCTGATGGTCGGTAAAACGCCGAGCCATATTGTCGCCATCCGTCCGCTCATGAGCGGTGTAATTTCTGACTTCGAGGTGACCGAGCGCATGCTCCGCCACTTCATCGAACGAGTCCACCGCGAAGGAATTTCGTTCCTCAGTCGTCCGCGGGTAATCATCGGTATTCCGCTCGGCGTAACTGAGGTTGAACGGAAGGCGGTTGAAGACGCCACCCTCCACGCTGGCGCCCGAGAAGTGTTCCTGATCGAGGAACCGATGGCCGCCGCGATCGGGGCCCGCCTCCCCATCCAAGACGCCTCCGGCAATATGGTTGTCGACATCGGCGGCGGCACCACCGAGATCGCCGTCATCAGCCTCGGCGGCATTGTCAGCTGGCGATCGTTACGAGTTGCCGGCAACGAACTCGACCAAAATATTATCCAGTACGCTCGCGAGCACTTTAATGTTCTGCTCGGGGAACGCACGGCCGAAGAACTAAAAATTAAGATCGGCGGGGTCACCGACGAAGTTGAACCGCTCGAAGCGCCGATGCGCGGTCGCGACCTGCTCACCGGCCTGCCGAAAGAAGTAACCATGACGACCGCCCACGTCCGGGAAGCCATGCAGCGTTCAATTAACCTCATCATCGACAACATCAAATCAACCATTGAGGCAACGCCTCCCGAGCTGGTGGCCGATATCTATTCACAGGGGATTGTGCTCACCGGTGGGGGAGCGTTGCTCCGAGGATTCGCCCAAGCCGTCCAACGCGAAACGCATATCCCCGTCCACGTGGTTGATGATCCGCTGACCGCCGTGGTTCGAGGAACCGGTATTGTCCTCGACGACCTCGACCAGCTACGTAGCGTTTTGGTTTTGTCATCGAGCGAAGTCTCGATTCCAAGGTAGCCGTGGTTGACCGCCCGCCGCAACGCCGAACCTCACTCATCATTGGCGGCCTTGTCGCCGCCGTAGTCTCACTGCACTACCTCGGCGCCCTCGAACCAATTGAACGGCTCGTCATCCGGGCGCTGTCGCCGATCGGGCGGTGGACTACCGCCGTGCTCAGCCCACAGGTACCGGCCGACGCCACCGGTTCGGCGTCACAGCTGGCCGCCCGAGACCAACGAATCGCAGAGCTCAGCGTGGAAAATGCCCAGCTTCGATCGGCGCTGGACGCCGCGACTGCGGCGACGGAGCAGACCCGCTTTCTGACGGCCCAACGCTTGATCGGAGTCACCGGTAGCATTATCACCCGCAGCGCCGATCCAACCACCGAATTCGTTACGATCGACCGGGGCACGGCGACGGGCATTCAAGTAGACGCGCCCGCCATCGTTGCCGGTGGTCTGGTCGTCGGCCGAGTGATCGAAGCAACCAACGACACCGCCCACGTGCTCCTCAGCACCGACAACCGCAGCAGCTTCACCGGCGTCAGCGCCAAGTCTCCGACGGCGCAAGGGGTCGTCAGCGGCGCGCGTGGCTTATCACTAACCATGCAACTCATTCCGCAATCTGAATCGATCGCGGTCGGCGACCTGATCGTCACTGCCGGTTCCGACGCCGGCGTTCCCCGCGGTTTAATCCTCGGTGAAGTTGATCGTATTGAACGACAAGCCGGTGCGCTCTTCCAGTCCGCCTCGCTTCGCCCGCTCTACCAGGCGGCCCGGCTTAACGTGGTCACCATCTTAACAAAAACACCGTAAGATGCGACGTCTGCTCCCGACCACAATTCTCGGTGCGGTTCTGCTGGTGAGCATCTTCGTTACCCCCAACGTATCCTCTCCGCTGCTGTCACCGGGCCTCTTGACCCCTTCACTCCTCCTCATCTTGTTGCTCGGCGACACTCGATTGGCGCTGCTTGGCGCGCTGATCGGTGGGTTTACGGTTGACCTATTTTCCGCCTTGCCATTCGGCAGTCACCTGATCGCCTACGTCGCTACGATTACCGCCACCCGCTGGATTTTCCGCACGCGAATCACCAACCGTTCTTTTCTCGCCTTCCTCTCCCTAGTCTCCCTCGGTACAATCCTGACGCATGTCCTTATTCTCGTCGCCAGCCACCTCGGTCGATTGCTCGATCCGCAAGCCGCCAGCATCCTGGCCAACGGATGGTGGTTTGGGTTTGTGTTGACGGATGTGATGAGGACGATCGTGATTGCAATTATCGTTTACGTTACCGTCCGTCTATCTGGTCGGACGTACGCGACCCTGGTCTCACATGAATTTTAGTCGCCTAACCAACCCATTTACGTCGGTGCCGTTGTCAGCCGATCAACGACCGCTGATCGTTCGACGCGACCGGCGAGGCCTTAATGTTGAAGACTACCTCGCCCCGGGGGCCAGCACCCGACGGCTGTCGGCCAACCGTGTCAACGTGACGATCCTGGCCTTAATCTTACTGCTCGCGCTGCTCGCCCTCCTGACCCGCGTGGCCTACCTCCAGCTCGCCAAAGGCGAACGCTATCGTTTCTCGTCTGAACGGAATCGGATCCGACTCGAAGTGCAGCCAGCGCCGCGTGGCGTTATCTATGACCGTCATCGCACGCCGCTCTTGACCAATATCCCGTCGTTCACCCTCCTGGCCACCCCGGCCGACCTGCCCCGCGGTGCCGACGAGCGAACGGCACTGGTCAGCCAGTTAGCGCGGGCGTACCCGACACTCGGCGCGGACAGCATCCAGACGGCGCTGGCGATATCCCCCGTAGGTTCGATCCAACCGGTAATTCTTTCCGATCACGTCAGCTATGAAGACGCACTCCGCCTGTCAACGGTCATCGCTCGTCTGCCAGGTATTTCGCTCGAGGCAATCAGTACGCGGGCGTACCGAGACGGAACGGCGACTGCTCACCTGCTCGGTTATCTGGGTAAACCTACGCCGGCCGAACTCGAGCGCGATAATGACTTGACCACCTTATCGTCGGTTGGCCGGATGGGTATCGAGCTCGCCTATGACCGTTTTCTCCGCGGCCAAGATGGCGTTCGCGAGGTTGAACGTGACCACTTAAACAAAGAGCTAGCGGTTATCGCCAGCCGCGAAGCCGAACCGGGCCACAACCTGATCTTAACGATCGACGAAGAACTGCAGCAAACGCTCAGCCAAGCACTCGAAGACACGATCCACCGACTGCGGGTACCTGGTGGTGCGGCGGTGGCGCTCGACCCGCGTACTGGCGAGGTGCTAGCCTTGGTTTCGCAGCCCTCGTTTGACCCTAACCAGTTTTCGCAGGGCGGTAACCAGACAGATTTTCGAGCCATCTTCGACGACGAGCGACATCCACTGTTCTTCCGGGCGATTAGCGGATCGTACCCGTCGGGCTCGACGATCAAACCGGTAATCGCCGCCGCTGCTCTCGACGAGGGCGTGATTACCGAACGTACCACGGTCCAGAGCGTCGGCGGGATTAGAGTCGGCCCAAACTTTTTTCCGGACTGGAAAACGGGTGGCCACGGCACCACTGACGTCCGTAAAGCGTTGGCCGAATCCGTCAACACGTTTTTCTATCTGATCAGTGCTGGTTTTGAAGATTTTTCCGGCCTCGGCATTGAACGCGTGGTCAACTACCTGGCGCGGTTTGGACTCGGTCGACGGCTCGGTATTGACCTACCGAACGAGGCCGCGGGCTTTCTACCCGACCGCGCCTGGCGGAGTAAACCAAGCTCGCCACGATGGTACGTCGGTGATACGTACAACCTCGCTATTGGTCAGGGTTTCATCAACGTCACCCCACTCCAAGTAGCCGACTACACCGCCGCCATTGCCAACGGCGGAACACTCTACCAACCGTTCGTCGTTAAAGAAATTTTAGCGGCCGACGGGCAGACGACCCAAGCGATGAAACCAAAGTCCCTCAACCAAACGGTGGCCGATCAATTCCTGGCCTCAGTCCGCGCCGGCATGCGACAAGCGGTCACCGGCGGCAGCGCTCGGGCGCTCGGTGATCTTCCGGTCGCCGTCGCCGCCAAAACGGGGACGGCGCAGTTCGGAAACGAGAACAAAACTCACGCTTGGTTAACCAGCTTTGCGCCGTTCGATCGACCGGAGATCGTCGTCACGGTCGTAGTCGAGGCTGGCGGCGAAGGTCACGCCGCTGCCCTGCCGATGGCCAAACGAGCCTTAGCCGCCTACTTTGCCAAGACCCACCGCACGCCTTGACCCGGCTCCGCTTTTAAAGACGATGAAGCATTTTCTTTGGGGGTTTTCTCCCAAAAATAAACTTCGCACAGAATGAGTTGCTCGAGAAAAGTGGGACGGGGGTTGACAGGGTTTTCCCGGCGGCGTACCCTGGAGTGTGCCAGTAGAAAATTTTGGCTTTCTAACTACCCCGTCGTATGAATGAACGACAGACATTTATCACTGCTGATGGACTGGAAAAACTGACCGAGGAGCTCAAGCACCTCAAAACCGTTAAGCGTCGGGAAATCGCCCAGCGCATCCAAGAAGCTAAGGAACTCGGCGATCTATCGGAAAACGCCGAATACGTCGAAGCAAAAAATGAGCAAGCGTTCGTCGAGGGACGGGTCGCCGAACTTGAGGCGGTCGTCAAAAACGCCGTCATCATCCAAGCCGCAAAGAACGCCGAGCAAGTCCGGGTCGGCTCCAAGGTTAAAGCCAAAATCGAGGACGGAAAAATCGAAACCTACGCGATTGTTGGCTCGAACGAAGCCGATCCGAAAAATGGCCGGATCTCCAATGAGTCGCCGCTTGGTCAAGCGTTCCTTGGCCGCCGGGTCGGTGAAACAGTGACGATCGAGGCCCCGGCTGGTAAACGAAACTTTCACATCCTCGGCATCGCCTAGCGGTTAGCCGATTGCCGACGCTCCTTGGGACGCGTATACTACGAGTATGCGGAAGCTGACGGACCAGGAGCAAACCCGCCGCGAGAAGTTGGCGATGCTGCAGGGCATGGGTCGTGAGCCCTATCCCGCCCGCGTCGGGCGCACGCACCAAACTCGTCAACTGTTGGCTGCTTGGCGGCTCGACCAACAAGTCGTCATTGCCGGACGTGTTCGGGCCAGCCGACTGCAGGGCGGTTCGGCGTTTCTTAAACTGGAAGACGAAACCGGCCCGCTCCAAGTTTTTTTGCAAAAGAAAAACCTCGCTGATTTTTCCCATTTGATCAAGCTCATTGACCTCGGCGATTTTCTTGAAGTCGGTGGAACGACGTTCGTCACCAAGCGCGGCGAGCGCACGGTTGATGCCACCAGCCTCCGTTGGCTGACCAAAGCAGTTCGACCGCTGCCGTCGGAATGGCACGGCTTGGCTGACGTCGAAACACGGTATCGGTACCGGGAACTCGACACCCTGGCGAACCCCGTGGTTAAAGATATCTTTCTAACACGCAGTACTATGCTGAACGCCGTTCGCCAATTTTTGGTTGAACGAGAATTTGTCGAAGTCGAAACGCCGGTCCTGCAACCCATTCCCGGTGGCGCCACGGCCCGCCCGTTCGTCACGCACCACCAAGCCCTCGATCTAGACCTGTACCTTCGCGTCGCGCCCGAACTTTACCTCAAGCGGCTGATCGTCGGCGGCTTTGGCCGGGTTTTCGAAATTGGCCGTAATTTTCGCAACGAGGGAATCGACCGCGACCACAACCCGGAATTCACCATGATGGAATGCTACGCGGCCTACACTGACTACGAGTGGATGCTTACTCTGACCGAAGATTTGATGATTGAACTAGCAACCGCCATCAAGCGCAAGCCGGAAATCACGCTGGGCCAGAAAACTTTCAAGCTTAAGAAACCATTCAAGCGCATCGCCTATCGCGAAGCGATTCTGCACACCACGAAAATTGACATTGACCAAGCCGGTGACGATCAGCTCAGAGCACAGGGTCGTAACATCGGCACTGATCTGCCCGATGACATGAGCCGCTCGAAAATGATCGACGAAATATTCAAAACGCATGTGCGATCGAATTTCATCGAACCGACATTCGTGATTGATTTTCCCGTCGAGTTGTCACCGCTGGCCAAGCGCAAACCGAATGACACGAAGTATGTCGAACGATTCCAATTGCTGGCCGACGGCACCGAACTCGGAAACGCTTTCAGTGAGTTAAACGATCCGGCTGAGCAGCGCCAGCGTTTCGAGGCGCAAGAACGGCTGCGGCAGAAAGGGGATACGGAAGCACAGCCGATTGATGAATCGTATATCCGTTCTCTGGAATACGGCCTGCCGCCGACCTCCGGTCTTGGCATCGGCATTGACCGACTAACGGCGTTGCTGACCAACCAAAAAACGCTCAAAGACGTGATTCTCTTTCCCACGCTCAAACCGGAACAACCATGATCCCGTTAGAAAGTTCTCCGACTCTGCATGCCCAGGTTATCGTGCGTAGTATTATGCTCAATGCTAACTTTCTAACGGGATGACCCGCGCCGACGCGCTAGTGATTCTCGACGAGTTTGTCAAGAACGCCAACCTAAAAAAACATATGCTCGCCGTCGAAGCGGCGATGCGCGCCTACGCGCCGAAGTTTGGCGGCGATCCCGAGGAGTGGGGGATCGTCGGTCTGCTGCATGACTTTGATTGGGAAATCCATCCGACACTCGATGATCATCCGATTAAAGGCCAATCGATTCTTGCCGAGCGTGGGGTACCTGAACGAATCCGCCATGCCATCCTCGCTCATGCGCCGCGTACCGGCGTCAAACCGGAAACGCCGATGGAGAAAGCGCTGTTTGCGTGTGACGAGATCTCGGGTTTTATCGTGGCGGTTTCGCTCATGACGCCGAATAAGAAGCTGGCCGATGTAACCATCGAGGGCATTGAGAAAAAACTGAAACGCAAGGATTTCGCGGCCAAGGTCAACCGTCAAGAAATTAATGATAGCATTCAGCTCCTCGGTGTCCCCAGAAACGAGCACATTCAAAACGTGCTGCAAGCGATGCAAGGCATCCACAACCAACTCGGACTATAAGCATGTCGAAGCTGTTGATTGCCACGCGCAACCCCGGCAAGTTCCGCGAAATCAGAGCGGTGCTAGAATCACTGGCGTCCGAACTGGTCACGCCCGACGATCTCGGCATCAGCGAGGAGCCGGTTGAGGACGGCGAGACCTTCGCCGAAAACTCGCTGCTCAAAGCCAACTTTTTCTGGCAGCGATCCGGCCTGCCCGTGCTGGCCGACGACGGCGGGCTGGAAGTCGACGCCTTAGGCGGTCGGCCCGGCGTCCACTCGCGCGTGATCAACGGCAAACGCCTGAACGATCAAGAGCTGCGCGACTGGATTCTCGACCAGCTGCGCGATGTGCCCGAAGCTAAGCGCACGGCCAAACTTAAAACCGTGGTGACGCTGCGCATTACCCAGGACCGAAACTGGCAAGCGGAAGCGGTCCACCGCGGACTGATTCGCCGCAGCGACGTGCCAATCGACCCCGGTTACCCCTACCGCTCCATCTTCTGGATTCCCGAGCTCCATAAGTTCTATGCTGAGCTGACGCCCGCCGAGCACGAGCGCCTCAACCACCGCAGGCAAGCGATCTTAAAGCTCCTGCCCTATATTCAACAGTACCTATGATTGACCTCGACTACCTTCGCCAACACCCTAACGTGGCTGAACGTAAGTTCCGCGAACGGGGACTGAAGCCAAACCTGAAAAGGCTGCTTAAGCTCGACCGCGACCACCGACAGATCTTGCAGGAAGTCGAGGCCCTCCGCGCTGAACGAAACCAGAAGAGCAAGACAGCGACGGCCGATGCATCAATCCGGATCGTGCTCCGCGAGCTCAAGAGCAGGCTGACGGCAAAGGAATCGGAACTCAACAAGCTTGAAGGTTCGCTGCGTTCGGCGCTGGCACAGCTGCCTAACCTCCAGGCTGACGATGTGCCGATCGGTCCAGACGAAACGGCCAATCGCACGGTGCGCGAGGTAGGGGAGCGGCCCGACTTTTCGTTTACACCGCGCGACTACTTTGACCTAGCTCGTAACCTCGACCTGATTGATACGGAAAAATCCGCGGACGTCGCCGGCTCGAGGTTCGCCTACCTGAAAAACAGCCTCGTCCTGATTGAATTCGCCTTAATCCAGCACGCTTTTAACAAGCTGACGGCCCAGGGCTTTATTCCAGTCATTCCACCGATGATGATTCGACCAGACGTTTTTCAGGGCATGGGACGGCTGGCCGGCGATCAAAAAGAGGAGCGCTACCACGTCGCTAAAGACGACCTGTACTTAATCGGCAGCGCCGAACACACGCTGGGACCGTTACACCTGAACGAAACGTTGGCCGAGGCGGCTTTACCAAAACGGTACGTCGGATTTTCCTCGTGCTTCCGTCGTGAAGCCGGCTCCTACGGCAAGGACACCAAAGGGATCCTCCGCGTCCACCAGTTTGACAAAGTCGAAATGTTCGTCTTTGCCACGCCTGACCACGCTGAGACCGAACACCAGCGACTGCTGGCATTGCAAGAGCAGTTGGTCCAAGACCTCAAGCTACCGTACCGGGTGGTCGAAATGTGCACCGGCGACATCGGCTGGACCGACTACCGACAGTTCGATATTCAAACCTGGTTCCCGGCCCAGCGCACCTACCGCGAGACGCACTCCTGTTCAAACACTTCCGACTTCCAAGCGCGGGGGATCAACGCGCGCTACCGATCAAAGCAGGGTGTTGGCTACATGCATTTACTCAATGCGACGGCCTACGCGATGAGCCGAACGATGGCCGCAATCATTGAAAACTACCAACAGGCCGATGGCTCGGTGGCCATTCCCCAGGTCCTCCGGCCGTACCTCAACGGCCAGCAGGTGATTACCAAACCGCGGTAGCAATGGCTACGTCAGATCGTACCTGGGTTGAAGTTTCCCGCAGGGCGCTGCTATGGAATTTTGGCCAATTTCAGCACTTTTTTCGTAACCAGGCCTTAATTGCCCCGGTGGTTAAGGCCAATGCGTACGGACACGGAAACCGTTGGGTTGTAGAAAACCTTCACCGCAGCCCAATTTGGGGCTTTTGTGTGGCCTACGACACTGAGGCCGAGGAACTTCGTCGTTTCACCGCAAAACCGATCCTCGTACTGAGCGCCTGGCAAGAAACCAATCTACCACGACTCATTCGCCACGGCATTCGACTGGTGGTCTGGGATTTGGTCGCGGCCAGAACCGTGGCGCGGGTGGCCCGGCGGCTTGGCCGGCGGGCGATAGTCCACCTTAAAATTGACACCGGAACAACCCGGATCGGCACCCGACTAGAAGCGCTTGCCGGGCTGAAAAATTTCATTCGACGCCAGCCGGCGCTGACGGTCGAGGGTGTTTTTTCTCACTACGCTGACTCCGAAGCCGCGTCGCTTACCTTTACCCGACAGCAGCAACGGCGATTCGTTCAGGCGGCTCACCACATCCCCGCGCCCTACCTTCACCTGGCCTGCACCGCTGCCAGCCTGCGCTTGCCCCTGCCGCCGACCAATTTGGTTCGTCTCGGCCTCGGGCTGTACGGACTGTGGCCGTCATCCGCGACCCGGCAGGCCAACCGAGTTAGCCTCAAGCCAGTGCTGTCATGGAAGACGCGCTTGCTCCAGGTCAAGTCAGTGCCGGCCAGCACCACCATCGGCTACCATCGAACCTACCGTCTGCGTCGATCAAGCACGATCGGCGTCATTCCGATTGGCTACGCTGACGGGTACGACCGGCGAGCATCAAATCGAAGCTCGGTCGTCATTGCTGACCAACTCTATCCGATCATTGGCCGAGTCTGCATGAACCTAACCATGATTGACCTGGGAGCACGTCGACGTATCCAACCGGGAACCGAGGTGACGTTACTTGGCCCACGCGTGGATGCCGATGAACTGGCTCGTCAGTGGGGGACCATCAACTACGAGGTGGTCAGTCGAATTGATCGCGAGATCCCACGTCTCGAGGTCGCCTAGCCATGGTCAACCCGTTTCGCTGGTTATTCAATCGTCGTCCACGCCGTCGTGACTTCGCCGCTCCACCAACCGAACGACGCAATCCGCTCTTCGTCGAATACCGCCGTCCGTCAGGACCGTGGCTCGTGCTCATCGGGTTGCTCATCGTTGGTGGTCTGACCTATACCCTCTGGTCGCCGCGATGGCGAATAACGCGCGTCGAAGTGACCGGCACCGAGCGACTCGATCCCGCTAGCATCGAGCGGTTCGTCAATGCGCAGCTCAACCAAGGGCTCTTGGGCGTCAACTGGCGGCGGGTCGCGTTCCTAACGCCAACGGGGACCTTGGCCCGCGATCTGCGTCGTTCGATCGAACGCGTCGTGAGCATTAATCGTGTCACGGTTGCGCGAACTGATACTCATTCCCTGCGCGTCAGTATTCAGGAACGTCAACCTAAGGTGATCTGGCAAACTACATTCAACCGTCGGTTTATCCTCGATGATCGTGGCATCATTATTGAGCGAGCGCCGACTGACCGGCCCGCTGGTTTGCTGATCCTCACCGACCGCAATGACCTATCGACGGTGATCGGCACCGCGGTGGTCCAACCGAGCCTGCTGACCGCACTGGCCACAGTCGACCAACGGTTGCCGCCGCTCGGAGTTGAAGTCGACCACTACGCTACCTGGAAGATCGCGTGCCTGGAAACACCGCCACCGGCCCAGGAACGCACACTGACCATCAATGCCACAGACAATCCGAGTGCGATAACCATTAACGGCAATGCGAACCACGCAACAAAAACCAATCAATCAATCAATCAGCCGCGGGCGGACGAAAAACCGTGCAATCTAGCTGAGCTAGCCGTTCGCGAACCAACGCTGGTGGTCAAAACAACTGAAGCCTGGGAGCTACGCCTTGACTCGAGCGGCAATCTCGACGCCCAACTGGAGAAACTTCGCGTCGCGCTGACCGAACGGCTGAACCGTCAACGCCAGCAGTTGCAGTACATTGATGTCCGCTTCGGCGATCGCGTATTCTACCAGTAGCATGAACCAAACCACCGGCGGAGTGCCGCTCAGCCACCAACGCTTTCAAACACCAGCAGCCAGGCTCGTCCTGGACCTGCTTTCGTCTTCAACTGGCGGTCTGACCTCGGCGCTTGCCAGCGAGCGGCTGCTCCACGACGGACCGAATTCATTGCGCCGGCACGAAAAACGCTGGTACACTTTGTTAGCCCGACAGTTTATCACGCCGCTCGTCAGCCTGTTAGTCGCGGCCGGCATCATCTCGGCGCTCTTGGGCGAGACCCGTGACGCCGTCACCATCCTCGGTATCGTCGTCCTCAACGGGCTGCTCGGGTTCGCCCAAGAATTTCGTTCGGCCCGGGCGCTCGCGACGCTGCAAAATTTTTTGCGCTCCACCACGACCATTCTCCGCGACGGCGGCACCGTACACGTGGTCGATCGCGCCACGCTGGTGCGCGGAGATGTAATCTTACTCAAAGCGGGAGACCAGGTGCCGGCTGATCTCCGCCTGATCGACACCACCGATCTGAAGATTGATGAGTCAACGTTGACTGGTGAATCGGTTCCGGTCCGTAAACAAGCAGACCCGCTCCTGCAGCCAACAGATCAGCTGCACCATTGCGCCAACCTGCTCTTTACCGGCACCTTTGTCCGGTCCGGCGGGGGGAGGGGAGTGGTTATTGCCACGGGCCGCCAAACGATTCTGGGCTCAATTGCCGGTCTGGTCGCGACGACGAAGCACGTCAGTACCTTCGAACAGAATCTCAAAATACTCAGCAATTTTCTGCTCAAAGTCGTGGCCATATCGCTGGCCGCCGTTGTGGTCATCAACGTCCTGACCAAATCACCGGCCATCTCGGTGACCGAGCAGCTGCTCTTCGCTTTTGCGCTCGCCGTCTCAGTCGTCCCCGAAGCGCTGCCAGCCGTCACCACCATCACGCTCTCGCGCGGCGCCCTCCAACTGGCGCGGCGACACGTCGTGGTCAAGCGCCTAACGGCCATCGAAGACCTCGGTCACATCGATATTCTGTGCACCGACAAAACCGGGACGCTCACCGTCAATCAGCCGACGGTCTCAAAACTTGTGGCTGATGACCGACGGACACTGATCACCACGCTGCTGGCCGCCATCCCTCCGTCGGTTCGCGCCGGTGCCCGACTAACCGGTGATCCGTTCGATCAAGCGATCATGTCCTTTGCCGAGCGCGAAGGGTATGCCGTCCCCGGGAACGACGTCCTCGATGAAGTGCCATTTAATCCGGAACGACGACGGAGCGGAACCCTGATTCGCGAACGAGATCAGTTCCGCTACATCGTTCGTGGCGCTCCCGAGGTCGTCCTCGCCAGTTGCCAGGCACCGGCCAACTTGGCTGAGCATCAACAAGTTCAAAGTCGCGCCGACCAGCTCGGCCAGAACGGGGAGCGGGTGATGGCCGTGGCCGTGCAACACCTCACCGATCGCCCCGCCGGCCCACTCGAGCAGCTCGAGCATCACCTCGAATTCGTCGGCCTCATCTCCTTCAGTGACCCGCTCAAGCCGACGAGCCGTTCCGCTGTCCTCGAAGCCGAGCGGATGGGCATTGAGGTCAAGGTGGTCACCGGCGACGGCGCGGCCGTAGCCGGATCAGTGGCGCAGCAACTCGGCCTGATCCGGTCGCCGTTTGAGGTCATCACCGGCGAGCAGCTTGACCGATTATCGACAGCCGAATACGACCAGGCCGCCCGGACCTATCGGGTTTTTGCCCGCATGACACCAGCGGCAAAATTTCGATTATTGAAAAGCTTAGAACGGACTGCCAGCGTCGGTTTCTTAGGCGAGGGGATCAACGATGCCCCGGCGTTGAAGTTGGCGTCGGTCTCGTTGGTCGTCAACTCGGCCGCCGACGTGGCCCGCGAAGCCGCCGACATCGTCCTACTAGATAAAAGCCTAGGGGTGATTATCGAGGGAATACGGCAGGGGCGAACCATCTACGCCAACATCTTGAAGTACGTCAAGTACACCTTGGTTGGCAACTTCGGCAACTTTTTTGCCATCGCTGGCATCTCGCTGATTACCGACTTCTTACCGATGCTGCCGGTCCAGATTTTGCTAACCAACATTTTGACTGATTTTCCCTTAGTGGCCGTGGCGGCTGACCGGGTTGACCCGGCCGAGACCAGACGGCCGCAGCATTTCCGACTGCGTGAGCTCGGTTTCCTCACCCTGACCTTGGGGTTAGTCAGCTCGCTGTTCGACTTCATCTTTTTCGGACTATTCCGGACCCAATCGGTCACCACCATCCAAACGATGTGGTTCAGCTACAGTATCCTCAGTGAACTGTTGCTTATCTCTGTCCTCCGCACCAGCCGGCCGGTTGAACGGGCACAGACTGCCGCGCCCAGTCTGATCTGGCTGACCCTGGCCGCGGCCGTGGTAACGATCCTCCTGCCGCTGTCACCCTTTGGCCAGTCCGCCTTCCACTTTACCCAACCAACATTCCAAGCAATGGCTGTGGTCGCTGGACTGGTGCTGTCCTACGTCGTCATCACGGAAGTCGTCAAGCGGCTGTACTACCGGCAGTACCAGCACCACCCAGCTCAGCGCCTATATCATGCGGCATAAAAGGTATATTGTGCGACGCATTAAAATTGTAAAATTAGTAGCTTGCCGATGACCACCCCCCTCTCTCTCCTCCTCTCTACTGCGCCGGTAAGTACTTCAGCGGGTCATCTGGAATGCCACTAACACGTACCTCAAAGTGCAGATGCGGACCAGTGGTCAACCGCCCGGCGCCGGCCGTGCCAGGTGTGGCGCCTGAACGGCCAATAACCTGTCCTTGCTTGACCGTGTCACCTTCGTTGACCGACACCTGGCTCAGGTGTCCGTAAACCGTAGCCAGGTTACCGCCATGGACAATAGTAACGAAGTTGTAGGCCGGCCACATGATATCGCCTTTGCCGTTGCGGACCCAGTCAAACTTTCGCGCGATCGCGACCACACCGTCGCCCGCCGCCGCGACGGGGGTTCCGTGAACGGCCCGAATATCGATGGCCGGATGCTCAAATATTTTGCGGAACGGGTACGTCGGGTCGTGAAAGTAAGCGGAAATCCCGCGACTGGCGTCGACCGGCCACGTCAGCTGACCGGGCTTCAAGACGGTAATCGTCTCGCCACGGTCGGCCAGCCGCTGGTTGACCTGATCAATCAGAGAGGTGATTTCGGTATCGACCGCCGAAGCCTGTCCGCGCAACTCGCCGAGCAGCGCCTCGTATTTCTGTTCGGAATCTTTCGTCGCGTCCAATAAATTAACTTTGTATCGCTCCTGATCCAAGAGTCGCCCGTGCGCCGCTTCCAGGTCTTGGCGCGTGGCGTCGAGGTCAGATCGTTTGCCGGCTAAATCAGCCTCCGCACTATCAAGCTGCCGCTTGACCTCGAGCACATCAGTCAACCGTTCTTCGATCGAGGTTGACAATGCATACAATTGCTGGACTCGAGAGAAAAAATCGGAAAACGACTGCTCCTGAACGATCAGCTCAAGGTGACTGACCTGATCGGACTGGTAGAGCTGCCGTAGTAACTCGCCCAACTCGCTTCGGTGGTCAGCAATCTGCTGTTCGCGGCTAGCGATTTCGCGCTCAACTTTTTGGATTTCCAGCTGGAGCGCCTCGAGCTGAATCGTGTTAAGTTCGAGCTCGGTCTTGGTGTTATCAATCGACTCACCGAGCTGCTCCAGTTCAAGTTGGAGGGAGGCTCGCTGATCCTGCTGCTGCTCGAGGCGACGTTCGTAGAGGGCAGTTTGCCGCTTCAGCTCATCAATGCGGCCGCGTTTTTCTTCAATCTGCCGGTTGAGCTCATCAATTTTTTGCTGCGCGGCCGGATCGGGTTCCGACGCGGTGGTGATACTATTCGTATGCTCATTCGCGTTGACATAGTTAGTCTGCGCCACCGCGATCAGCCCCGCTGATACCATCAAAAAGCCCAAGCCGCTGGCGAGCACTCGTTGCCCCCACCCCCCGGTACGCTCGTGTTGTCGCTTGGTATTTGTCTGCATCGTGCGCCAGCAGTATAGCACCGGCGGCGCAAAAAATCAAGCCAACTTAGGTTAGGAACGTCCGCAGACGCCGCCGTGTCTCCCCTTTTCCAAGTAGCTGCATGACGTCGAAAACATCGGGGCTGGCCGGACGCAACGTTAGCCCGACGCGCACCGGCCACAGGACATCACCGTTCTTTTTACCGGCCGCGGCGATGGCGGCAAGGGCATTTATCTTAAGACTTGTTGCATTCCACGGCTCGGAAAACGTATCTAGCCAATCCATAAACCAATCAATCTCCCCTTTTGCTTGAGCCGCCGTCCGATGACGCGTTGCCATCGTGCCAAAATCAAAGAGCCGTCTTTGTTCATCCCAAACCGAAGAAAAACCAAACGCGGTTAAGTCGTCAACTTCGCTCAGTCGCCTCATCCGATCACGAACAATCATCAGTGCCGCTCGTCGCCACTCATTCGATACCTGCGCCAGGCGCGCCTGATGCCAAAACGGTTCAACCCGTCGGACAAATTCATCAATATCCATCGACCGAATATACACCCCATTGAGCCAATCGAGTTTCGTGCGATCAAAGATTGCTCCGGACGGATTGACGTCAGCCAGACGGAAGTCGCGAATCAGCTCCTCGAGCGACCGCACCTCACGATCGTCCTTTGGGTGCCAGCCCATTAAGGCCAAAAAGTTGCGCATCGCCTCGGGCAGGTAGCCCTCGTCGCGGAACGACAGGGCCGAGGTCGCGCCGTGACGCTTCGATAACTTTGACCGATCCGAACCGAGTAGGAGCGGCAGGTGGGCAAACTGCGGCGGTTCCCAACCGAAGGCGCGATGCAGGAAGAGATGCTTGGGCACCGACGGTAACCATTCTTCTGCCCGGATAACGTGTGAAATTTCCATCACGTGGTCGTCGACGACGTTAGCTAAATGGTAGGTCGGAAATCCGTCGGACTTTAGAAGCACGCTGTCGTCGAGCTGATCGTATCGAAACGTGACCTGGCGCCGGATGATGTCATGGTGCACGACTGTTCCGGTCAGCGGCAGGTTTATCCGGATCACGGCGTTTTCACCGCTGGCCACACGCCGACTGACCTCGGCCAGTGGGATAGCGGCGCAGTGCTTGTCGTAGCGTGGCGCTCGCTTGGCCGCCACCTGCGCCTGGCGAAGCTGTTCTAAGCGTTCAGTCGTGCAAAAACAGTAGTAGGCGTTCCCCTGTTCCACCAACTGGCGAGCGTGCTGCTGGTGTAGCTCGCGGCGCTGACTTTGCACGTACGGTCGAAATGGTCCGCCCCGCTGCGGCCCCTCGTCGGGCGTCAATCCGTACCAATCAAGGGCTTGATAGATCTTTTCGGCCGCACCTGGTACCAATCGCTTCTGATCAGTGTCTTCCAAACGAAGAACGAAGGCCCCGCCGGTCTGGCGAGCAAACAGGAAGTTGAACAACGCGGTCCAGATGCTGCCGACATGCGGCTCACCCGTCGGTGACGGAGCAAACCGAACCCGCACTCCCCTACCCGACCGCATGCGGCCTCCGTTTTTCCCGTAGCACCTCGCGAGCGAACCGCCAGGTGGCGGTAACGATCCGCTGCCATCGTTGTCGCGGTTGCAACACCAGTCGCCACAGCCATTCGAGACCGAGCAGGCGAACCAGCCGCGGCGGCCAGCGAACCGCACCGGCCAGGTAATCAAACACGCCACCAACGCCGACGACTAGGCGGACGCGACCGAGCTGTGCGCGGTGGCGATCAATCCATAATTCCTGTTTGGGAGCGCCCAGGGCAACTAACAATATATCGGGCTGCGCCCGCCGGATCCGCCAACTGACGAGTGCGTCGGGTAACCGAACCCAGCCGCGTACCCCGCTCTCAACACCGGCAATCCGGATACCCGGAAACTCGCGGACCAACGCGGCGGCGGCCCGAGCGACCACCCCCGACGCCCCGCCGAACAAAAACAAGCGGTACCCCTTAACCGCGGCTCGGGCGGCCAAACCGCGGACAAAATCCATACCGGTCACGCGCGACAGCCGCTCGAGGCCGAGCCACCACGCAGCCATGATAACGCCAAAACCGTCGGGCAACGAGAGATCAGCCCGTTGCAGGACCGCTCGAAATTTCCGGTTGGCGTGCGCGGCCATCAGAAATTCGGGGCCGGGCGTAACCACGTGAAACAATCGCTGGCCAGCGAGCGCCGCTTCGGCACGGTCAAGCGCCGACGATAGGGTAACCGGATCTAGCGGGACATCGAAGATAGTCGGTCGAGTCAGCATACCGCAAACCTCGCGAGGAGCTTGTAGTATACCACGAAATCAGGTATACTGAATTGACATGCGACGTCCGCGTACGCGAAGGCACGCATTGGGCACGCGCTTCACGGCGCTGATTTTACTATTCGCCGTCTCCGTCGGCCTAATCAGTGGACCGACCCGGCCGGCCCAAGCGTTCAGCAACGACCTGATCATCTCTGACCACGATCTGCTCGACGATAACTCGATGAGCGCGGAACGGGTCCAACAGTTCTTAGCCGACCGCGGAAGCTACCTGGCTGCCTACGAGGTAACGTTTGATGGCGATAGCCAACGGGCGGCTGACGTGATCGTGGCGGTGGCTCGCCGCCACCAACTCAATCCTAAATTCTTTTTGACCATGCTCGAGAAAGAACAAAGCCTGATCACTGACCCGTCGCCGTCTCTACACCAGCTCGACTACGCCCTGGGCTACGGATGCCCCTCAACCTGCAGCAGCGCGTATCAGGGTTTCGGTATCCAACTAGACGCGGCGGCTAAACGAATTGTCGAGGACTACTTGCCAGCCCTGCGCACCCGCGGACAGTTCAACGGCTGGGGACCGGGCATCACCAAAACCACCATTGACGGCCTGGCCGTCACCCCGGCAAACATGGCTACCGCCGTCCTGTACATCTACAATCCCTACGTCGGGAAGTACGGCGGCGGCGATCCGCGCTGGGGCGCTAACTCATTGTTCCAGTTGCTGTGGATCCGCTGGTTTACTCGTAAATACCCCGATGGCGCGCTGCTGCGGGTACGCGGCGACAAAGGCGTCTGGCTAATCCGCGACGGCCAACGACTGCCCTTCACCTCTCGCGCCGCCTTTTTAGCCAACTACGACTCGGCTAAAGTGGTGACCGTCGAGCGTGATGAAATTGACGCCTACGAAATCGGTCCGGCGATCAAGTATCCGGAACCGAGCCTGCTCCAGGTCAAGCAGGGCGGCGGCGTTTACCTCTTGGTTAACGGCGAACGGCGGCCGATCGCCTCCCGCGAGGTGCTCCGGACGCTCGGCTACAATCCAGAGGAAATTATCCGCGGCGTCGATGCACAAGAGCTGCTGGCCTACCCCAAGGGTCAGGCGGTGACCGAAACTGATATCTACCCGACCGGCCGACTGCTCAAGTCCCGAGCCTCCGGCGGCGTCAGCTTTATCGACAGCCAAGGCTACCGGCACGCCATTTACTCACCACAAATTTTTCGCTCTCAATTCCGGGGGCAAGTTCCCCAGCCCGCGAGCGACGATCTGATCAACGCCTCACCGGTCGGTGAGCCGATCAAATTCCGCGACGGCGAGCTGGTGGCCACGCGAACTGAGGGTAAGGTCTACTTCATCTCTGATGGCCAACGACGGCTGCTTCCAGATCTGGAAACCTTTCGCGAGCTCGGCTTTAAATCGAAAAATATCGTCTGGACTAATGAACGATCGCTCAGCATTCACCCCCTCGGTGATCGGCTCAGCGACGTTAACGCCTTCGCCGGTTAGCCATGCCGTTGATCGGAGCCGCCATTGCACCACACTCGCCGTTACTGCTGCCGAGCATCGGCAAGGGCTTTCAGTCACAAACAAAAAAGACGGTTCGGGCCCTAACCGCCCTGGCTCAAGAAATCTACGCCCTCCGGCCTCAGGTCATCGTGGTTCTCCACCCGCACGGACCGACCCACCCGGGATCGTTTGTGGTAAACGTCGCTGACCAGTTGGTGGCCAACTTATCTGAATTTGGTGATCTGGTTACCGCCGCTACCTGGCGCGGCGGGCCGATGCTCGGTCACCGCCTGCAGGAGCGGGCTGAAGACCAGGGTTTTCCCCTCAAGCTGGTGTCGGAAGCGACCATCAGCTACGACGTCGCCGTACCGCTCCTCTTCCTGCCGCCGAACATTACCACCGCCGCCATCCTACCGATCGGCCCAGCGACCCTCGACCGTCAGACGCATGTCCATTGCGGAACGCTCCTCGCCGAAGAATTTCACCAAACGCGAGAACGAATTTTTGTCTTGGCCAGTGCCGAGCTGTCGCACCACGCTTCACGGGCGGCCTCGGGAGGACAGCGACCAGAAGGCATCACCTTCGACCAAGCCGTTAACAAGGCGATCGTCAAGCGAACCCTCGCTGCACAACTGTTAGCCCTCGATCTCGACCACGTCGAGCTAGCTGAGTCGTGCGGCTACCGTCCGCTGCTCATGCTGGCCGGCATGCTCAAGTATCAACGGACGTTGGCCCGACGATTATCTTATGACAGCCCGTTTGGTATTGGTCTGCTGGTGGTTACCCTTCACCTCGCCTAAACCACGATGATTGCTCGCGTCGCCCCGCTGATCCGCTTGCCACGGAGCCTCGGCTGGTTCGACTACCGTCTCCAACCAGACCAACGGGTGACCCGCGGCAGCTTGGTCGCCGTTCGCTTCCGCGCCCGTCTCACACCGGGCGTGGTCTTGGGCACGTCTGACCAAACGAACATTCCGACCGATCGACTCCGATCGATTGAGCGGGTCATCAGTACCACCCCCTACCTGCCTGATCCGTTCCTGCAGATCACCGAACAACTGGCTCGGGAAAATTTTACGTCCATCGCCACCACACTCCGGAGTATACTCCCTACCTTTACCCGAACCATGCCGGAAATACCCCCAGCGCCGCCGGTCGCCGTCACCGATCAAGCTATTCGGCCGTTCCTCAACCAGGCCAGCGGGAGCGACGACGAGGCCGTCATCGTCACCTATCGTCGCGACCAAACAAAGTACAACTTGTATCAGGAGCTGATCAGCCGCGTGACTGCGGCCGGGCAATCAAGCCTGATTATTGCCCCGACGGTGCAGCGGGTGGGACGACTGGCAGGCCTTTTCCCGCGCGCCATCACTATCCACCATCAACTGACCGCCCGACAGTACCGCCAAAACTTTTTGGCGACCCGACAACACGTTCCCGCGGTCGTGGTCGGTACGCGGTCAGCCGTGCTCGCCCCGGCCCTCAACCTCGGACTCATCGTCATCGACGACGAAGATGCAGACGAACACGTTCAGTCAGAACCTAGCCCCCACTACGATAGTCGGCGGGTGGCCGTGATGCTCGCCCGGGGCTGCCGAGCCAAAGTGATTTTAACCAGCCGTTTGCCCTCACTGGTCAGCCAAAATTACGTCAGTCGAGGTCGAACCCTCGACGCCGCGGCCGGCGACCACGCCGTCTTCGTCAACCTGGAACAACAGCGGGCCGCCGGTGACTTCGCCGTGCTGACCGAGCCGGCCATGACGCAGCTAAAATCCGCCATCCGCCAGCGGCTGGGACGAGCGTTGGTGGTCCACCACCGGCGGGTAGCGTTCGGCTCGCTTGAATGCCGCGAGTGCGGCTTAGTGCCAACCTGTCCAACCTGTCACGTCCCCTTCCGCCAGGTCCTAACCCGGCTGGCCTGTACCCACTGCAGTATTTACCAACCGATTCCGGCCCGCTGCCCGCGGTGCGGGAGCGTTGAGTTCCGCGGTCGAGGTCGCGGCCTTGGCCAGGTGCTACGTGAGTTGCGTCAAGCCCGACTCCCCGCTCGCGAACTCAAACCAGGCGTCGTAACGTTCCCTGCCGGCACGATCGGCGTGACCACTCCGGCGCATGCCCGCCAACTCGAACTTAACTACACGGGGGTGGTGATTACCAGGTTCGACAGCCTACTGGCTATACCGCGCATTGACGCTGATGAACAGGCTCGACGCCTGCTCATGACCTTGAGCAGTCGCTGTCAGCGACCAACTGATCTAACGGTTCAGGCCTCACCGACCTACCGGCGTATGGTCGAACAGCCGCTCGACCCGCGGTGGCACCAGACGGCGCTGGCCACGCGTGAACGATTCGGCTACCCTCCGGCCTGGAAGCTTATCGTCCTCCGACAACGCGCCGTACATCGGCCGGGCGGACGCTCACCGGCGGCCGTCGTTCAACACGTGCGACGAATTCGTCCCGACGTCTGGTGTTCTGATCCCCAACCTTCGCCCGGTCGCTCGCGAGTCGACCGCGCAGGCACCACCGTCATCGTTCGCACCCGACGCACGATTCCGACATTACTCCATACCCTCCTCGCTAACCTCGATGATTCGTGGACGATTACCGCCGACCCCGTTGAACTGCGGTAAGCTTGCTGACCGTCGCTCGCTCTGCTACACTCGGCCCGATGGCAGTACGAACCATTACCACCCTCGGCGCCCCGATCTTGCGACAGGTCGCCCAGCCAGTCGACCTCACCACCGTCGCCTCCCCAACGTTCCAGAACTTGCTCCACGATATGGTCGAGACGATGATCGCGGCGCAGGGCATCGGTCTAGCCGCACCGCAAATCAACGTCAGTCTCCAAGTCGCGATTATCAACGGCCAGGCCGGCCCCTACGCCATCATCAACCCCCGGCTCCAAAAAAGTTCGCGGCAAACTGAGCTGGCCGAGGAGGGCTGCCTATCAATCCCCGACGTCTTCGGCACGGTCCGCCGCCCCGCCCGCGTCACCGTAACCTACGACGATGAACAAGGACGTCCGCAGTCGACCGCGGCGACCGGACTGCTGGCCCGCGTCATGCAGCACGAAATTGACCACCTCAACGGCGTACTCTTCATCGACAAGGTTCAGCAGATCACGCAGGGACAGCTTCCATGAACCGACGCCCGCGCGCGGTTTTTTTCGGCACTCCGTCGTTTGCCGTACCCATCCTCGAGGCGCTCGGAGGCGTCGCCGAGATAGCGGCCGTGGTCACACAACCTGACCAGCCGGCTGGTCGCGGACAAAACCGGCAGCCGTCTCCGGTTAACCGACGTGCTCGGGAGCTCGGCGTACCAGTCCTCGTCCCAGCCAAACTCGATCACGAATTTATTTATCAGTTCAATGCTGGCAAACCCGATCTGGCCGTTTTAGCCGCCTACGGTAAAATTTTACCGCTCGCCGTCTTGGCCGTTCCGCCAAAAGGTTTTGTCAACGTCCATCCTTCCCTCCTACCGCGGCACCGCGGACCATCGCCGGTGGCCGCAACACTCTTGGCCGGCGACCCGGTGACAGGCGTAACGCTGATCGTGCTCGACGAGGAAATGGACCATGGACCAATCATCGCCCAGCAAACGATCAACATCGGGCCACACGAACATCGACCAGCCCTCGAGCGCCGACTAGCGAATCTAGGGGCGAATGTGCTCCGTCAAGCACTGCTCCCCTACTGCCACGGCTGGCTCCAACCGCAACCGCAAAACCATGCCCTGGCGACGTTCTGTAAGCTCCTCAAAAAGACTGAAGCGCCGCTTACCTGGAAAGAACCGGCGGACATGCTGGAACGCAAAATTCGGGCCTTCGACCCTTGGCCCGGTACCCACACCAGCTTCAACGGTCGGCGGTTAAAAATCCTTGACGCTGAAGCTCGCGCTGAGTCGGCGGCCAACCCGCCCGGCACGGTCATCATCGACGACGAAACACCGACCGTTGTCTGTGGCGCTGGTCAACTGCGGCTGAAATCGCTGCAGTTGGCCGGTCAGAAACCGACTGCTGCAGTCGCCTTCGCCCATGGTCACCGTGATTTCGTCGGTGCCATCCTCGGTTCGTAGGTTCGACTCTTCTCCGTCACCCAAAAACCCAGATACTTGCCGAGCATCAGTCGCGTCTGCGCATCAGTGGCCGGAATCGAGCCGAAAATGATCATGGTCACCGGTAGCAGCAGCCATTGCAAGACCATCGGCACCAGCTGCCACTTGCTTTTACCGGGCGGCGGGGGCGGTAACATTAACACGGACATGACGGCGGCGGTCACCAAGCCGATCATCGCCAACACCATCAAAGTCTGAAGCAGATCGGGCGCGCTTTGCACGATCAGCTCGGTACGCTGCTGCGCTTCCGCAACTTTGATGGGCAACCAACCGAGGACAAAAATGAGAATCGGTGCGGTCGCCCAGCTGAACACTCCCTCAAGCTGGTTCCAGATATACTTGATTTTTTTCGCCCCTGGGATGTGCCGGTTGACCGAAAAATTCCACACCATGTACGGAAAATTTTCCACGCCGTAGGCCCACCGCCGCTGCTGCTGGTACTGGTTAAGTACCGTTCGCCACAGCGACGGCACGGCCACCGTATCCATTGAAATCGGTAGGTACAATGGGGTGACCGTGTAATCACCATCGTATTGGACGAAACACTGGAGAAAAATTCGAGAGTCTTCGGTGACGATGTCAGTTTGCCAAAAACCAACATCAACGAGCGCCCGCAACGGCATGCTGTGCGAGGAAAAAGTAAATAGCCGGTCCGGTCTAATGGTTTCGGTCATCAGCCAAAAAGTGGTCGAGGTGGCCACGATCCGGGTCAGGGCCGGCGACTGCCAGATGTTGTTGTGGTAGAACGGCAACGGCTGGTAGCTGGTCCGCAGCCGGTGGGGGTGGGCCAGGAAGACGTCAGTCAGGTAGGCAAAGTACTGCGGGTGGACCACCGAGTCGACATCGAGCGTGGTAACCAGGACCTGCTCTTCGGGAATGCCGCGCGCGTCAATTCGTTCCTTGGCCGCGCGCCCGGCCCAGGTAATGTTGGCTCCTTTACCCGCCACTTCACCGGGTCGGTTAGCAGGGTGGAAGGTGACCAGCAGCTCACCAAATGTCTGGCCGTAACGCTGCTGGATGCGCGTGGCCACCGCTTGCGCAACTTGACCATCCCGCTCTTCCAACGCCAAAATAACCAGCAACCGCTCGAGCGGGTAGTCCGAGCAAGCCAAACCGGCAAAGGCTTGCTCGACCACGGCCACTGGTTCGCGGTACGTTGGCAGAACTACTACGTGGTAGATTGATTGCCAACCCGGCCGCGCGGCCAACCGTTGGCGCCAGTTGATCACCGCCGCCTGACGGTAGCGTTGGTACGCGACCAGGAGGTAGACCAAGGTATAGATTGCGCGGACGAACCAGTACAGGTCGAAGAGAATGATGAAGCCGATTACCCACAGCGGCCGCAGCAGCGACATGATAACCGCGACGCCAAAAGCGCCCCAGACTAAAAACCCTGGAATAATTTCCAGGATTCGATACTGCGTATGTTCCGACAGCCGAAAAGCTTTGAACGACGGTCTCGCCAAAAAACCCATGGGTGCTGACACGCTACCCCAGCTTGACTAAAAAGTCAACGCCGTCGCTAAAACAGTCGGTAGTGATGCCCGCGCGGCACGACCGTAATCCAGACCGAGCCGCGGTTGAACTCAATTTCATCCCCGTCAAGACTGGTAAACATGGTCCGACCGTAGGTCGTGCGTTTCTGCCAGCGAATCGTACGCGAGTAACCGTCTTTGAGTAAAACGGCTTTGCCCTTACCGATGGTGTTCAGCGAAATTCGGCCTTTGCGATCCAGCACTCGCTCTTTCGGCACCAACAGGAGGACCACGTTTTTAGCGGTCAGCTGCTGGCGAGTGAGTCGATCGAGGTGTGGACGACCGCCGGTAAAACGCTGGTAGACATTCTTTTTTCGATCGTACTGGTAACGAATGGCGTAGGCCGCCCCGGCGCCAAAATCAACGGTCGCGCCGTGCTTCCCGGTCCGCCGCTCGGCGAGCGGTGGATCAGCTTTGAACTTCCACGGCTGGTAGGTCGGCTTTTTACGGTAGACTTTGGCTGCCTTGAGCGCCCGGGTCATCTGTTTGCTGTCGGTAAATAGGCAGTAGACGCAGTTGCCGCCGCGACGATAGAAGTACTGCGCAGTTTTGCCTTTAATCCCTTCGAAGTTCGGCATCCGCAAGCTCCGAAGCAGGTTCAGCGCATCGAAGCTGCCGCCGGCGTGAGCCAACCCAGCCCGGTACTCGGCGGCGTAACGGACAAAATACGGCCGGGCGGAACGAACCGGACCAATCAGCGAAATTTTTGGCTGGGCAAAGACAGCCATGAACCGAGGAATGCCGCCTTCGGCCAGGGCTTCGTACACGACCGAGGCCTTGTCCAAGCCGGCTGGTGGTCGAGAAGCCGCATGGTTATCGATCATGACCGCCACTGGCCACTGGTTAGTCTGCCCGGGCGGCACTAAGACCCCATCGAGCCGACGGGGGGCTTTCTTGGCGGCTGCTTCAACCGGATAGACAAAAGCGCCGCTGATGAGTGCGGCGAGCAGGATCGCAGCTGTTATTTGTTTTACCATGCAACGTGACAGAAAGTAGTATAGCACAAGGGAGGGAAAATTGAAAGGAGGGGACATGCTTCAAGGCACCTCCCCTCCCCCGCTCCGCTCCGCTTCGCTCTCACGATCGCGGTGTTCTCTACCTCAGACTTGTTGGTAGGTAACACAGCAGGTCAGTGTTCTGCCCCAGCGACCTCAGCGTCAGCGAGGCCGCGCGTTCGACCGCGTACGATCGGTCAGGAACGGCAGTGATGTCTTTCTGGTACTGCCCGCCACGGGCCGCGAGTTGATACTGGGCGTAAAGCTCCTGGAAGATCGGACCAGGTCTCCCGTCGCCGATGACGTGCCGCCTACCTCCGAGCTTGGGATCGCCGTCCCAGAGCTCTCCGAAAGCCTTGATGCCGGTAGCGCTGCCGATGTAGAGGAGCTCTGAAGCTCCCGCAATCCTCTCCGTGGTGAGATCCCCGTATCGAACTTCGAGCCCGAGTCTTGGCGCGACGACGTTGGTGAACCAGGCACTCTGGGTGCTGGGGAGGATTTCGGCGACCCTCGGATCGGGCGTGACAAAAACGCCGTTCTCGACGATCGCAATCGCCTGACCAGGCCCATCGAGGTTGTACCACACGCCGTCAGGTTCGGTTCGACCCATCATCGCTTCGTTGGCACCAGCCTTTGCTGCAGCATCCGATGCCATTTGGCCAGTGACATAACCAGCGACTCCCTTCATCCACGTTGGCAGGACCCGATTAGTCGGCCGTTCGAACTGACGATAGATGATCGCCACGAGGTTGTCGCCAGAAATGTACTCCGGCCAGTGCTCGGTGACCACCGCGTAGTCGGTCCACATCCGGTGACTTGTGTCAGGATGCCAGGCACGGACGTGGAGTCCGCTCCCCAACGTATGGGGAGGAGGCGGAGTTCGTCGAAGCCCCCGACCAAACCACGGTCGGACGTAGGAGTTCATCCCTGGGTTGAGGGCAACCGTGAGCAGGGTGGCCTCACGGAAATCCCCGAAGATGAACCCTCGCCATCCGACATCCTCGTACCCGTCTGGCACCTCGAAGTTGAGCGTCTCGACACCGACGAGAGCCCGCTCGAGGTGTTCATCGAGGAGGAAGATCCCTCTAGCAGACTGAAAGTACCGGATGCCTTCAAACAGACCGGCGCCGTAGTGAACCACGGCTTCCTTAATGTAGAGGTTGGCTGCTTCAATCACTGTCCAGACGCCTCGCCGGAATGCATGCTCACGGTCGGCAGCAAGCATCCGAACGATCTGCTCCCTCGTCGGGAGATGCTGCAACGCAACGTTCATGTCCTCACCTCCAGGCGTTCTGCCTTGGCCGTAATGCACTGTCAACAACGGTAGAGCGGATTTTATTGAACACCCCTCCGCAACCGAAAAAACAGGGGGATCCCTGTTTTCGCACACCTACTGCTTCCGCACCTCCGTCAAGAGGAACGGGCGGATAATGGGCAGCGTGCTGTACTCAGTGATCCGCACGGGTCTAGCCTACCGCGCAGCAGGCCGGACTGTCAACCTCGCCGTCAACATTAATCCTTAGTTCATGAAACGGGTAGCCTGAACGCGAACCAACCCGCGCCGCGGCATCCGGCGCAGCAAGCCGTCTTTGGCCCCGACGTGCCGGAGTACTGATTCGGAATTGGCCGTGGCAAACTGCAGCGCTCGCCGAATATCTCCGTTCATCGTGATGTAGGCGCCGACAAACCCGCAACCAAAGGCATCGCCGGCACCAGTCGTGTCCACCACCTTGATCTGGTGCGTGCCGGAGACGTATTTTCGTTCGTTATCGCAGACAATCGCGCCCTTGGTTCCTTCGGTCACCAACACCAGCCCGGGCAGGGCAAAACAGAGTTTGGCAAACACCATCCGGTCGTGCGCGTAGTCGACCTTGAGCAGGCTTGAAGCCTCCTCCCGGTTTAACGACAGCACTGCACACTTCCGAAAGTACGGCTGCAGTCGGCGGAAACCCCAGGCCAGTTCCGCCGCGCCGGGGTTCCAAGCCACCTTAGCCTTAACCTTGGCCGCCTGTCGAAATACTGCGCGGATCACGGGTTCGCTGCCGCCGAGGGCCGTGACGTACAACCAACGGGCGCGCAGCTTTGAACGCGGCAGCTCGTCAGGCCTAAATTTAGCCGAGGCGCCGCGGTACACGAGCACGGTCCGCTCGCCTCGTTCAGTCAGGAGAATAACCGAGTACGCGGTCATCGCCTGACGATCGTGAACCACCAGCGAGGTGTCAACACCCTCCTGTCCGATCGCCCGCAGTACTTCTTTGCCTCGAACATCAGCCTGTCCGATCCGACCGACAAAAGCGGTGCGCAGCCCTTGCCGGGCGAAGCCAACGGCGGTATTGGTCGCTCCGCCGCCGGTATCGAACAGAATGAAGTCGACATCGATTTTCGAACCGAGGGCGAAACACTCGGCTTCACCAGTGGAAAACGTCGGATCTTTCATGATCCGGATGTGCCGACTGCGCATGAACACGTCGCGGGTAGCCGAGCCGATGGTAATGACGTCGTACATACCAGCAGTTTAGCGCGTTACGTAGCGGTCGACCACTGCCCGCGTATCGAGCACGCGCAACCGCTCAAACAGTGATGTCACCCAGGCCTCGAGCGCCTGACCCAGGGCCTGTTTAATCGGTCCGGGCAGCTTCGCCAGCTGCTGTCGAAACGGCCCCCAAGCTCGTTTCCGCTGGGTATACAGAAACTGGGCGTCGGTCTGACCGACCACTCGCTCCTGACCAAACTGCTCGAAGCAGTAGCTGTCAATGGCTGACCGCAGCTCGGCCGGAAAGGCGGGGTGGTCAAAAATGATGTTCTGAAACTCGGTCGACAGGTGAATCTCAGCCGTGCCGGCATCCGAAAATCGACCGAACAGCTCAAGCGGCAGGGTTGAAGCACCGTGCTGGACCACCCCAGCCAGGCCGAACTCAGACCGAGCCACCCGCGACAAATCGGCCAGAGCCGTAAAGTCAACCGTCATGGCCGTCGGTCGTCCGCTGCGATCAGGCACGCCGCCGTGGCGGGTGCCCGTTTGGACTGCCACCTTGCTGATCCCTTCTTCTAACGCTACCGTTCGCCGATAGCCAGTCATGAAGGCACGGAGGTCGTCGCGCCTGCTGACTCGGCCGCCGATTTTACCGATTTCGCCGCCGATGGTGCACTTGACCGGCTGATAACGACGGATGTACTTGGTCAGGTGGACGGTAAGCTCGACGTTACGGGCCTGCTGCTCTGCCGGATCCGCCATGGTAAGGTCAACCGTGGTTGAGGCGTCAATGTCAAGGTTGTAAAAACCGGCCAGGAATGATTCGTCAATTAACGATTCGATCCTCCGGATCTCTTCATCAATGCCCGCCGCGACGTTCACTTGGTAGTGGTCGCCCTGGAAGAATAGCGGTCCGCGGTACCTTTCGCGCAGCGCCGCGGCCAGCCCCGCGACCACCACATCATCCGGCCGTTGGCCCGTGTAGCTTATCTCCGACCGAGCGATTTCAATGATAAACGCGCCGACCTGGTGGTGCTGGCTTGCCCGGATGACGGCGCGGATCAAGTCGTAGCTTAAGCCTCGAACGTTCATCGCCGGCACGGTAAAACCGTCGATTACCCCGGCGGCGCGGGCGCGGTAGAGCGACCAGATCGAGGCTGGCCAAACGCCGGCGTCAGCGGCCTGCGTTCGAATCGATCGACGGGCCGCCGCTCGTTCGGTGGCTGACCCGAACAGGGCTTGATTGACTACATCGTCGAGCAGTTGACGGTCCGTATGCTGCTGTCCCCTGGCCGAGCCGCGATCCATAAACGTTACCCTCGGCCGCTACTGGACAATGACGAGTCCCTGGCGGAGCGGAAAGGAGTGATCGTGGTACGAGAACGTGCCGGCCCGAGTAAAGGTAAACTGGTAGGTGGCGCCCGGGCCAATCCCACCGATGGCGTCAAAGCCCGGCAGGCCAGTGTGGATGGGGTGCGGATCACTGGCCGGTTGGTGCCGCGTCGAGTCGTCATTCTTCCAGGTGACCGTTCCGCCGATGGCCACCGTCACCGTGGCCGGTGAAAAACCGGTGCTGGTAACGCTGACGGCGACGCTCGTCGGGGCGGCGGTTACGTCACTCGAAGATGAACTGTTGGTGGCGTCAACGACCGGCTGGTTTTGGTCCTGGTCGACCGACGTGTTGACCATCACGGTTTGTCCGTTCTCGGCCGTGGTGTTGGACGCGGGCTTTTTAGTACAGGCTGCTCCGACCACGAGTATCCCCGCAATCAAGAACAGCGCGATCGAACGAAACGTCATACTTTTTTCCCTTTAATTACGATCATAGCTTATGTCGCGTTTCGACCGGGCACGGTGGCGGTCGTCGCCCGGGCAAACCCAAGCAGTTCAGCGGCCTCGGCGTTCATTTTATCCGGTGTCCACGGCGGGTCAAAGGTCAGCTCAACCTTAACGTTTGTTACGCCCGGCAATCGGCCGATCGCCGCTCGAACGTCCTCAATGATGGTACTGATCAACGGACAACCCGGGGTCGTCAAGGTACACCGCACGTACACGTGGCCGTCAGTCAAGCGCGTCTCGTAGATCAGTCCCAAGCTGACCAGGTCGAGGCCGAGTTCAGGATCCTTGATCTTCCGGAGGGCGTCAAGTACCTGAGCGACGGACAGACTCATGCGCCGCGGAGTTCCTTGAGCACGGTCACCAGCTGGGCGGCCAGAACGTCGACGCCGCGGACATTGAGCGTACTCGGATTGACCCGGAAGTTGGCATCGAGCAACAAGGGCGAAGCGTCGACTAACCGAGCCCGTGAACCAACGGCAATTTTAATAATCGCCGCGAGCTGGTCGTTGCCATCCACGCCCACGCCACTGACGACGACCAGCACGGTGCCTGCCTGCGCCGCTTTGGCGGCCAGGGCCGCCAGACCAGCCGTCGTTTCGCTGACCGACAGTCCGGCGCCGCTATCAGTCCGGCCCAAGTCGACCACCATCAGCTTCGGCGGGTTGGTCAATACGCGAGTGGCCGCAGCCAGACCTTCAACGGTCGTCATATTTTCCTTTGTCCGCGACTCCACCGGCAGTCCCACTTCCTGCTCAATACGCTTAGGCACCGCCGCGTTTTCAACCGTCAGCAACGTCCCGCCAATCAAGGTGACGCGGTCAGCCGGGGGCGTGACCGGGGTAACACGCGTCAGCGAGCTGATGGCCTCGGCTATCGTGGCTGGTTCGCCCGGCGCGGCCGACTGATTGATCGGACGGTTGTTCGACGATCGCGGCCGGGCGACCACTACCACTAAGATCAACCCAACGACGACAAAGACGCCGGTCAGGACGAGCAGCGTGGAGTTGAGGCGCATAGTTACGACCGCCGGCGCTTGACGCGGATAAAACCAGCAAACGGAACGACCTCGATTCCTCGCCGCTCGAGCTGATCAGCAAACAGGTTCATGCCAATCGAGTCAGACGACATGTGACCGGCAATGATTGCGTTAATATGCGCTTTCTCCGCTTGTTCCTTGTGTTTCTCCGACATGTGCATGCCAATGACGGTGCCAATACCAGCTTGCGCCAGCCGATGGTAGATCTCGGGCGAACCTTCGGTGCCGCCGGTCAGCTCAGTCAGCGCAATCTTGCCGGCAAACCGATCAGGACGACCGGCGAATAGCGTTGGCCCGGCCTTCCAGGTAGTGGCTTGGCGATACTCGGGGATAGTTTTCAGCAACTTCAACACGTCGCTTACCAACTCCAGCTTCTTCTGGTTCCGCTTGACCAAGCGGTCTAAAAACGAGGCCACCATGTTGTCCGACGTGGTGTGGGCGGACATGTAGGCCAGCCCCAGCAGCCGCGCGGCGTCCACGTCACGCTGGTGGTTGATCGGAGAGACGCGACGGCTGACTTCGTCAATCCGCACGTGGAGCAACCCTTGAGCAACGTTAATCGGCACGCCGTACTTGGCCAACACCTCGGCTTGCAGGTGCATCACTTCGTGTAACCCGGAGAGCGCGATGCCGACCGGATGGTGGGTAATGACCAGATCAATTGGTTTTTTCTCGGACAACTCGTGAGCCAGCAGAATTTCCGCCGTCTCCACGTCAATTCCCACGGCCACGCGCTTGACCGGCTTTTTCAAGTCCCCGGTATAGACGCGGGTATCCGCGTACGGATTCCACAGGTCCTCACGATCAAACTCAGCTTTTTCCTCTGGCGAGAGTTTATCGTAGCGCTGCTTGATTCGGTGCAGGTGCCGCTTGACTGCGGCCACGCCGCGTAGGTCGCTTTTCATGCCACGATCAACGGCCAAGCGGTGAATCTGTTCAACGGTCAGAGCCATAAAAAATGTGTTGGTTACCGCAGCTTAGACGTACAGTTTACCACAACCGTGCCGACACTCAAACGCGACGGCCGACGAAGTAGCTGACCAATACGTCCAGCCCAAAACCGGTCCATCCGGGACCTCACGATTCAGGAGTATCTTCGTCCAAACCGGTCGGCATCTCAGCGCCGTCAAACTTCTGTCGAATTTTTTTCACCCGCTGCTCGACGTTGCGCAGTTTCAACTTCAGCTGCTGCGATAGCTCCAGCCCGCGCTCAAACTTGGCAATGGCCTGATCAAGGTCGAGGGCATTACCTTCGAGCTCATCGGTGATTTTTTCCAGTTCGGCAAAGGCTTCGCCGAACGAGCGTTGCTTTTTGGAGGGCTTCGCGGGATTCATGACGTCGAGGTTACGGTTGACCGAGCCTCACCCTGGCCGAATCGGGTCCGGATTGATTGGCCGGTGTCCAGCTGGCGGCTTCGCTTGACGACCCGACCGTCAGCCTGAAAGGTGATGGTGTATCCACGCTTCAGGATAGCCAGTGGCGACAGCGACTGCAAGAGCGTGGACAGCGTAGTTACCCCGGCGCGGGCGTCGGCCAGACGTTGGCTGAAGCGGTGGCCGAGGCGGCTAACGAGATGGTCGAGTTCGGCCATCAACCGACCCGTCCGTTCAACCATGGTCCCGGCCAGCCCGCTGAACCTCGTCAGCCGCAACCGGACGCGAGCAGTTCGCTCTTCGACCGTCCGACTCATTCGCTCGGTCAGCTCGCGGACGAGGCCGGTCTCGACTTCGATCGTTCCGGCCACTGCCCGGGCCGTCCGGCCGGCCATCACCTCGAGACGGTGCAGCACCTCGGTTCGGTCCGGCACTACCCGTTCGGCGGCGTTGGAGGGTGTCGAGGCGCGGACGTCAGCCACGTAGTCCGCAATCGTCACGTCGCGTTCATGGCCAACGCCCACCACCACTGGCAGCGGCGAGGCAAAAATGGCGCGGGCGACGCCTTCGTCATTGAAGGCTTGTAAGTCTTCGAGCGACCCGCCGCCGCGCGTGACGATCAGCAGTTCAACCCTGGCCTGTGCGGAAAAGAGTTCGATGGCTTTGACGATCTCGCGGACTGCCCCGGCTCCCTGGACCTTAACGTGAACAAATTTGACCTTGACCAACGGCCAGCGGTTGCGGAGAATACGCAGCACATCGGTGTAGGCGGCCGCCTCCCGTGAGGTAACCAGCCCGATGCTTTCCGGAAAACGTGGGAGCGATCGTTTTCGTTCCGGACGAAACAGACCTTCCCGTTCAAGACGTTTTTTGGTCTCTTCAAAAGCTTTGCGCAGCGCCCCTTCGCCCACCAGTTCTACGTCCGTAACTCGCAGGTGAAAACCGCCGGATTTGACAAACAGCGACGGCCAACCGGTGATCTTCACCTCCATTCCGTCTTCCAGGCTGGTCCGCACCTCGTGTTGCAGGTGAAAACACTTCACCCGCGACCGTTCGTCTTTCAATTCAAAGAAAACGTACTGGCTGCTCGAACGTTGATAGCCGGTGACTTCGCCCTGGACTGTAACCAGGGGCAACGTTTCTCGCAATAACCCCCGCACCGCCTCGACGAACTGCGACACCGTGAAAACCTTTGGCATAGTACCAGTGTAGCATAAGGTCTTGACAATTGCTTGCCCTTGTGATAGCCTGACTTGTTTTGTTCGTTACAGTTTTTCTGCGGCAGCAATTAGAGTCTAAGCAGCTTACGCCTTAATTGTTGCCGCAGCATTGGCAACGTCCGCACTAGACTTCCTGGAAATACCGAGGGCGTCGTAGTTTGGAAGAAGAACCGACGCGGCGAGTACGGATGCTACACCGAGAACTTGCCGATCCCGTCGTAAGAATGGTTCTGTACAAATGGTCCCCGGACAGCCACTGAATCGTAAAGCGCTGTCCATCACCCGCCTCGACCTCATGTTGCGGCGGTTTTGCTTACTCTAAATGAGGCGAGGATCTCGGAGAGTTAATGGAAAATAGCGACAGTCAGTTGGCTCGAAACGTCTTTTTGGAAAGTCAAAATGCGAAATTAATGATATGCTTTATTCTGAAGGCAAAAAAATGAATCCGATCATGATTGTTGCATTATTGGCCGTAGTCGGTGTCATTGGCGACTTCTTTATTAAGATCGCCGGTCATGGACCAAGGTTCATCGAAATCAAATGGTTTACGATCGGATTTATCATCTACGCGTCGACAGCGTTTGGATGGTTCTATGTAATGAAACATATTAAACTTTCTTCACTTGGGGTCATTTATGCGCTCACTACAGTTTTATTTCTCGTCGCGATTAGTGTTTTCTACTTCCATGAGAAGTTAAATGGATACGAGATTGTCGGCATCATCGCAGCAGTTGTTTCGCTGGTGTTACTCAGTCGTTTTGCCTAAACTCAAGGATTTTTCCAGCTGTACGGGTTCGAAGGTCGCAACGTTTTACGATTCACCACCACCCCTCGCTTCGCTCCGCCCCTCCTCAATCGAGGAGGGGCATTTTGTCACCAAGCCCTGGGAGTTAAAAAAGTTAGCGCATTCACCCTCAATGCAGCGCGGCTTTCAGCCGTGCTGCATTTAAAAATCCGTCGCGTCCGCAGCGCCGACGATCAGGGTGGCGGTTTTACTTTCAGTACCACCCCTCGTTCCCCTCCTACCGCCCCCCTCCAAAGTTTTGGAGGGGTGCCGCCTGGCGGCGGGGAGGTAGGAGGGGGGACTTTCTAATAAAGCTGCGAGGTCAACAAAAAAATTGCATCATTCGCTTTTATTCGTAGCTATTCGCAAGCGCAACAAGAGCCCGCTCACAACCTCATGCGGACTCTCATTGCGTATGTGCAGCAGGTTCGACCGTTACCGGTCACTCCGCTGTGCCCGGAAACGCTGGCGTATATCGTGCCGGCTACAGTAGCGCGGCCGCCAGGTTTCCCTCCCGCAGATGACGCAGGTTCGCTTCTGCGGGATTGCCACGAGGAGGAACTGCTGCATCTCCTCGAGATCGAGTTCGCGGAGGAGGTCGTCCTTGGTCTTCATACGGCCTCCTTTCCGTGATGGACCGAGCGGAAGTCGGAGTTCGTCGCCGTTCTGGCCAGACCGATTCCCGCCGGCGGGAATTTCCTTGATGCCGCCGGTCAGGTAGGCACGTTGCTTGGTGTGGTGCCAGCGACAGACGGACACGAACCTCCACCACGAAGCGTAGCATCGCCGAACGGGCGGTCAAGGGTCGGGCTGTGGATTGTCGTTTGAATTTCTGTTCAGCCAAGGTTTTCGTCGGCTAAGGCTAGCGCCAGTTCAACAATAAAAAAATTCCCCCGTCAAGGGCAATGTCTGGCGGTCAAACGTGCTCGTCAATTCGCGGCTGGTGCAAAAAGGCTTCGGCGTCAAGCGCAGCCATGCACCCCGAACCAGCCGCGGTCACCGCCTGTCGGTAACGGTAATCCTGGACGTCGCCGCAGGCAAAGACGCCCGGCACGCTCGTCCTGGTCTGATTTTTGACCACCAAGTACCCCTTGGCATCGAGCTCGACGTGCCCGCGGAAGACGTCGGTGTTGGGTACATGTCCGATCGCGACGAATAGACCTTGGACCTTGAGCTCTTCTTTTTTTTCCGCGCCCGGCGTTGCATCTTTTATGCGTAGACCGATCACGCTCGTTTCTCCAAGTACCTCGGTCACGCTCGTATTGAAACGAAAGCTTATTTTTTTATTTGCCTGCGCGCGGTCGGCCATGATCTGGCTGGCCCGCAGTTGCGACCCGCGCACGATGATGGTGACGTGGCTGGCAAACTTGGTCAAGAACGTCCCGTCCTCCATGGCCGTGTCCCCGCCGCCGACCACGGCCACGTCCTTGCCTTTAAAAAAGAAAGCGTCGCAGGTGGCGCAGGACGAGACGCCCTTGCCGCGCAACCGTTGCTCGGAAGGCAGTTCGAGCCATTTGGCCGTGGCGCCCGTGGCAATAATGACGCAGTCTGCCGTGTAGCGGTCGCCGCCGTTGACCGTCACGGCCAACGGTCGTTTCGAAAAGTCAACTGCCGTCACATCGGCATCGATCATCATCGTGCCAAAGCGAATCGCCTGCTCGCGCATCAGCTGCATCAGGTCCGGACCAAGGATGTCTTTGGGGAAACCAGGGTAGTTGCCGACATCGGTGGTCAGCATCAGCTGACCGCCGGCCTGCAAGCCGGCGATCACGAACGGATCGAGCTGTGCCCGGGCCGTGTAAATGGCGGCGGTTAGGCCAGCCGGTCCAGAACCGACGATAATGATCTTCCGGTGTTTCTCCATGACCAGACCGAGGAAACGGTGAGAGTACTCTAGCACAGCGTCCGCGGCATCACAATCGAACGCTGGACCGAGCGCCACGCTGCAGCTCCGTCGTTAACGCCAGCAGGCTCTCGTGGTCATGAATCGAGCAGGTCAGAATGCGGGGATTGACGGCCGCCAAGGCCCGGCCAGCGGTGACTACCTGTTCAGTCGTAGCCAGGTCGGTCTTGGTGAGGATGATGATCTCTGATTTCTGATCCAGGCCTCGACCGTAGGCCCGCAGCTCGCGCCGCACCGTGTGGTAGGCTTGCCGAACATTCTGGTGCTCGATCGAGACACAATGGGCCAAAAGGCGCGTCCGCTCAATGTGCCGAAGAAACTTCGTGCCCAGACCTTTGCCTCGGGCCGCCCCCTCGATCAAACCAGGGATGTCGGCCAGGATCAGACCGTCGAGCATGCCGAGGTTCGGTTCCAGCGTGGTAAACGGATAGGCGCCAATTTTTGCCCGCGCCGCCGTAAGCTCATTGAGTAAGCTGGACTTGCCGGCGTTCGGCAGTCCGATCAAACCGACATCGACGACCAGTCGCAACTCGATCACGAACGTTCCGGCTTGTCCGGGCTGGCCGTCGGTCGAAAAATCCGGCGCGGTCCGGGTCGGACTTTTGAACGCCACGTTGCCGCGGCCGCCGCGGCCGCCGCGTAGCACCAGCAGGCGCTGTTCTTTATTCGTCAAATCGAATTCCTGCGTCGTGTTCTGATTACGGACGAACGAACCGACGGGAACTTGAACCACCAGATCGGCGCCGTTTTGACCGTGCTTCTGGGCGCTGCCGCCGTCGCCGCCGTCCGCGGCCACCAAACGCTTCTTACCTTTGTACCGAGCCAACATGGTAATGTCACTGACGGCTTCAAGGTAGACATCGCCACCCTGCCCGCCATTACCGCCGGCCGGCCCGCCTTTCGGCACAAACTTTTCCCGCCGCCAGCGCACCACGCCGTCGCCGCCGTCGCCAGCTTTGAGCTCAAGGGTCAGTTCATCAATGAATGCCATAGGTGCATCGTAGCACGACAACGTTGGCCGGTCGGCAGGCCGCCCGACGCCAACCAAGCACCGACTACTTTTTTATCACATCCTCCTTAAACTTCTTGGCTGTGGCCTTAGCTTCGGCGGCGGCTTGCCGCACGCGCCGGCCCAACGACGGATCAGTTTCAGCCTTGCCTTCCAGCGGCACAATGACCCACAGGGCGAGGTAGAGGACGATTCCCCCGCCCCAGAACAGCGCCAGCACCACCAAGGCCACCCGAACTAAGGTCGGGTCGATGTTGAAGTACTGGGCCAGCCCGCCGGCCACGCCGGCAATCACGTGTTCCGTTCGGGATCGATAGAGACGTTTTGGTGCTTGAGCCATTAGGGTCACATTGAAGTGTACCGTCGCTCTTTTGATTGTCGCACCCAATGATAGGCTTCGTCAACGTCGTCAGTAATGCGGTACTCCTGCAGGTCTCGGGGCGCAATCGTCCGGTGCCGTCGAACCATGTTCTCTTTAATGAAGTAGTTAAGCTTCCGCCAGTAGTCTCGGCCGAACAAGACGATCGGCCGTGGTTCAATCTTTTTCGTTTGAATCAGCGTCACGATGGAAAAGAATTCATCAAGCGTACCGAAGCCGCCCGGGAAAAAAACGTAGGCCTGGGCCGAGGTCGTCAACATCGTCTTACGGGAAAAGAAGTAGAAGAACCCCATGCCTCGACGGACGTAGGCGTTAACCCGTTGCTCCCGGGGCAGCTGGATGTTGAGGCCGATCGACGGGGCTTTAGCTTCAACCGCCCCGCGATTAGCCGCCTCCATCAATCCCGGCCCGCCGCCGGTGACGATGGTAAAACCAGCCCGGCCTAACTTCCGCGCTAGCTGTCGGGCAGCCTGGTAGTACCCGCTGTCCTTACCAATCCGCGCCGAGCCGAAAAAAGTCACTGGTCGTCGGAGCGAAGCCAGCAGCTCAAAACCCTCGGTAAACTCACCCATAACCCGGACCAACCGCCTGGTGATGTCGTGCCGAAAGGCAAACGGCTGGTAGTGCCGTTCGTTAGCGGCTGACGCGCGGCGGTCATGCCTGCGAGATACCATGGAGTGTATTGTACCATAGACTGGACTCGGGACTGCTCGATACCCTTGTTCCGGACATCGATTTCACGTACACTGCAAACCGCGATGGGGGGTGATCTAACGGCCCCGCACCATCCCGCCAAGGCGGGAGGTACGGGCACGTAGGACATTATTAAACGTCAAGAAGTTTACGCACGGCACCGCCCGGAGTTTATCCCGCCCTCAGCTCGGGGATCGTCTAAATGGTAGGACCCCGCACCACGTAGGGTGCGGGACAGGCAGCGGCCGGAGTTTATTCCGCACCTAAGTTCGGGGGTCGTCTAACGGTAGGACATGGGCCTTTGGAGCCCAGTACGCAGGTTCGAATCCTGCCCCCCGAGCTTAGGTGCGGAAGAGCCGTTAATCGGGGTTCGAATCCCTGTCCCCGAGCGCAGGGCCGGACAGCGGCCTTTTCCGCCAAAGGCGGGGTGAAGAGGTGCTTATGATGGTTCTCCGCCACTTTGACTTAAAAGATTTAAAGAGAAGGCGGATCCGCCTTTGGCGGAGAATCCTGCCCTCGAGCTAAGTGCGGGAGAGCCGCGAATCATGGTTCGAATCCATGCCCCGGAGCTCTGTACGGGATTACAACTTTAGGAACACTACGTCCAGGAGTGGGCACGCACATGAACACGCCGCCGTGGCTGCTCGAGCAAACCCACAAACTTAGATGAACACTCCGACCAGCTCACACCGCGCCCGGCAGACGCCGGCCTCACCCATCCGCAAGCTGCAGGCCGCGGCTGACGCCGCCCGAGGTCGCGGCGTTCGGGTCAACCAGCTCAACATCGGTCAACCCGACCTACCGACCCCGCCCGAATTCCTTGCAATCGTCCGACAGTTTGCCGAGCCGGTGGTCGCCTATGCTCCCTCGGCCGGCCTGCCCGAGACCATTTCCGCCTGGCAACGGTACTTTCGACGGGTCGGCACCGACTTTTCTACCGATCAAATCATTGTCACCACCGGCGGCAGCGAGGCGATCATCTTTGCCCTGCTGGCCGTAACCGATCCGGGCGATGAAGTCCTGGTGTTCGAGCCACTCTACCCCAACTACGTCACCTTTGCCCAGATGGCCGGTATTACCCTGCGTCCGATCAGGCTCACCCTCGAGACCGGCTTCCGCCTGCCGCCAGCCAAGGTCATTGCTCAACAGATCAGCCGGCGAACGCGCGCCATCATCGTCTGCAACCCGGCCAATCCGACTGGCGCAGTCTTAAGCGACGACGAACAGCGCGCCCTGGCCGAGATCGCCCGAGTACATGGCCTCTTCATTATTGCCGACGAAACGTACCGGGAGATCGTCTTCCGTGGCCAACCGCCGCGCAGCTTCGCTTCAATCGCGGAAATTCAGGACCGGGTCATTCTCGTCGACAGCGTGTCCAAGCGCTTCAACTGCTGCGGTGCCCGGATCGGCTGCATCGCGTCAACCAACCAAGCCGTCATAGACGCCGCCCTTAAGTTTGCTCAAGGTCGGTTGTCCTCGCCGACCATCGAACAAATGGCCGTCGTCCCGTTGCTGGCCGATTCAGTGCGCTTCACCGATTCTTTGGTTGAAACCTACGCTCGTCGAAACGGTTCCTTAACAGCGGCCTTGAAGCTCATCCCCTCGATTCGGTTTGCCGAACCCGCTGGTGCCCTCTACGTCATGCTCAGCCTACCCGTTGACTCGAGCGAGCGCTTCTGCCAATGGCTGGTCGAGTCGTTCCACCTGGACGGCGAGACCGTGGCCCTGGCCCCGGGCCCGGGGTTTTACGTCACATCCAACCTCGGCCACCACGAAGCGCGAATTGCCTATGTCCTCGGCGAACCGGCCCTCGACCGCTCAGCCAAAATCCTGGCCGCCGCCCTCGAGCAGTATCCCGGGACGACGCGCTAGCTCCCACCCGCACACCGTCCGCAGCTGGTATCCGCCCTGAGACAAACTCGGTGGCGCGAGTAATTATTTAACGGCACTAAAAAATTTGTTCGCCGATGCACCTACCAACCGTGCCGGTGTTTCGCGAGGATGTTGCTCGAGGTACCTGGCGACAACGTAAAATCCCAATGAATAACCAGTCCACTTCGGTATTCTTCGGCCCTGAGAACCATAGAACCAAGCACGGTGGTCGTAGCTTCTGTTCGCAAACTCTCGACGCGCGCGAATGATAAATCTCTTCAGCGCACCATGACTGAGAACAATATCCCATGGCTCTGGTTTGCCGTCGAACACTTGAAGCACAAAATGGTCGGCAAGTCCTTCGGTCACCAGCGCCTCAAACAAGTTGCGACCATACTTTCCTGTTAACTGCCAACGTGCTACGTGATGCAACTCATGAGCGAGAGTTCGGCCAATCTCAGTTCGAATCCGATTTGCAAAGTAGCGATGTGAAGAATTGAGCCAAACAAAAACGAGGTGAGAATTCTGCGTCCACCCTCCAATGACTAGGGGCTTCACTACCTTTCTCGGATCATCTGCCAATACAATATCAACATCCTTAAACTTGAGCAATAACTTGATACGCTGCAGGGAGTGCTCGCATTCCTTCCTGAGGATAGCAGCAAATCGTCTGAGGGGCGGATTGGCTTCGAGAATGTGTATCCGAGGATCCATAATTTCAGTATAGCAAATATACGAGTCCCACCTCTTCGAGCATCAGGGTTCGATTCGCAAAACGAACTAGAACGATGAGTTCCTGCACTTCTCTCTCCGCTCTGTCCACTCCCACCCGCACACCGTCCGTCGGTTGTATCCGCCCTGAGACAAACTCGGTGGCGCGAGAATTTGTTTAAACGACGGACACTGGCAAACGGCGATGTGCGGATGGCAGCCCTGAACCACCAGGCTTCGCTCGGGTTCAGGGCGTGTTGTGAAAAAACCTTACTGCGATTGTTCGGCCAACTTCACTTCACGCTGGCCGCGGTGACCGAGCATGATCAGGTTGTCCGCCACCACTTCGGTCTTGCGCTGCGGCTTGCCGTCTTTGTCTTTCCAGGAGCTATTCCGCAGCCGGCCTTCAACGTAGACCTTGCTCCCCTTTTTGACGTACTGGTTGACAATGTCAGCCAGCTTGCCCCAGGCCACGATATTGTGGAACTCGACGTTCTCCTTCCGTGACTTCGTAGCGGCGTCCTGCCAGCTGTAGTTGGTCGCCAGCGAGAACTGGCTGATCGTCTGCCCGCTGGGGGCGGACTTCTTGAGCGGGTCCCGGGTCAGGTTCCCGATCAGGGTAACGCGGTTAAGATCCATATGCTTTTCCCTTTCTTTACGCACCACCGATTCTGTCATCACGACTGCCACCGAGAGTCGTCAGGGCGGAACTATGTCGTCGCAATCATCAATAATCCGGTAATCTGCATGATCATCTGAAGTCCAACGGCAATTGTGCCAACGAATCCCGCGGTCACCCGTTTGCGTTGGTAGAAAAGCATTGTCAGAAGCACTTGCGCACCGATAGTCGCCCAGACAGTCGTAATGGCAGCGTTCCCCCGCAGCCGTAAGGTGCTGATCAGCGTCGCTTCAATAACGTAGAGAGCGACAAAGAGCATGATGGCAAGGATGAGTTCTTTCTTGTTGATCATATACGTTAGAATCTTACGTTGATAAATAATGTTGAGGGATTGAGCGGGGCGCTTGATTGCTCAAACGCCCCGTCCGCTAGCACTGGCAACCCTTCCAGAGGACGCAGCCGATCTTTCCCCAGTCCGCCCACCAGCACGTGTAGTACAAGCCCCAGAAGAGCCGGGTGCAGGTACACCACGTATTCGCGGCGGTCACAATCGGCGGATCCTGCCGAAGGAGATGGATGGTGACGCCGTTCACTGGTTCGAATACGATCCCGGCGTCGCTGCCATTCCACGCCACGAGCATGAACTGCTCGCTCGGCGGAGTGATGGTGAACCGACCGTTGAGTCCGGTAAAGACCGTTACGGCGCGGTCGGCATCGATGATGCCGGTGGAAGCGTCGAGCGGCACCGCGGCAACCACTGCCTGTGTCGACTTCGTTCCGAGCATGACGTTTCCCGACACCGCGACTGCGTGCGCGGCGACCGGGTTCATGACGCCCGTGACGAGCAGGACCAATCCCGCTGCTACGAGCCTGAAGCGTTTCACGTGGTTCCTCCTTCGTTGCATGGTTCACTGCCAGACTGCGATCACCAAGACGAAATCACGCGATTAGCTGTCATCACCTCCTTTACACCATGCATCCAAGCGGCGCGCGGTGCATGGCTGCTTGTAATGTACAAGTGGAGATATCGGTCCCCAGTAGTACAACCTCCGGTTGACTACGGGGCAGGTTTTCCGCTCTCCCCTGGTGCCACCGCAACCAGGGCGGAGCGGAGCTGCTGGTCGTTACTTAAGTCATAGAAATCACGCGCCATATCAAGAGCAAAATCAGCAAGAGCCCGAAGTAATTCAGCCGGACCAATATTATGGTCATCCCGTTAGAGAGTTAGCCGATAAACTTTTCAGCCCACATCGAAAACATTTTATGGTTTTTAGAGGACTCTCTAACGGGATCATGGAATCAACACCTCCCACAACGTTCGGCGCTGCCGGGAAACGCGTCTGGTGAAGCTCCACGGCCTCACGGCCGTGGCTTCTCTCGATACGTGGTTCCGTGGAGCGGAACCCCGCACCGTCCCGCCAAATGGCGGGGCTGGTGCGTGGGTAGAAACAACTCGACCCCGCCCAGCCATTCGGCGGGGTCCGGCTCCGCCGGAAACATCATGCGCGGGGTCGGTGGAGCGGCGTGGCGAGGTTGACAACCACGGAATCGTGGCGATGATGCGCTGGAAATGACTGACCGGCCAGGCTGGATCGGGTTTTTTATGATGCTTGGCGCTGATGAATCTGGTCATAATGGAAATTGTTAGCACTTTATCCACTTTTCTTGCGACGGCGCTTTTTGGCGACGGCGCAATGGGAAAATCGTCTTCTTTCCTCCAAAATTCGAGAGATTGTGAAGACCAAATTTTGTATTCTATCATTTTTGCGACGGCGCTGACTTTTAGCGACGGCTCATTTCTGACTTCATCCTAGCTCGAGCTTTTCTCGTTGTCAAGAAAAATATCGAGAAAATGCTCTTGACACTCAGACGAAAAGCGATAGAGTAGAGCCGTGGTTGTAACGAAATGACGTTTGACAACTAAATACCTGAACCTGGAAGGAGCGATGAGTGATGGGCTTTGCAATTTGGATGTTTCTGGTATTCGCAACATCAGGAATCTCAGTGACTCAATCTGATCCTGAGTACTTGCTCGGGTTCGTCGAACGGATGAAACAACTTATGGCAACTCATCCACGAGTGGAGATCCGACATAACCTAGTTTCACTCTACGATGCAGAGCGGGTAGCAATTGGCTTCGAGTTAAGTGCAACCGAATCAATGATCCACCAGGCGTCCGTTCATTTAAGTGTGCAACCAAACAGTGATACGCTCATAGTCCTGAGGCTGAATCCGGATACCTTTGACAATCCAAATGTCTCAACTAAAACTAAATACTGCATCCTCTGGCATGAGTATCAACACGTTCGATCGGCACTTGGGTTAACTTCCCGGCAATATCTCTTCAATCGGTTCTCGGACCTACCTGACACCTCATATGATGTCATGATCGATCGCTTCGAAGAAGAGGTTCACGCCTATCTAGAACAGAGCGCGTTATCTCTTGAGCTTGGGTGCGCTCAAGAACAGACGGCGAGCCGAGTATTCGCTCTCCTCGGTGAAGTGCCCATGCGTCAATACATCATGACCTTGCTTGGATTTAACGGTGAACTAGCGACTGAATCGATGTTCGACTCTATTGCCCGTCGTCCCCCAAAGGATGGACCGTCCAAACGAGCCGCCCGTCTCCGCTCACAATTTAAATCGAAACGAGACGAGCTTACGATTCTGCCCCATGCATTGCTCTGGGTAACTCATGAGGGTACGGCGCAGCTCCAGGACGGACGGGTTAGAATTCCCATTGATCTCAGATTTAATCGACTGGTGTCTCCCCGAAAGTTTTCAGAAAACTACCAAGTCTTCATCAAAGGAATCTCTGGAACGTTCCAGGGTTATATCGTTCGCCATGACGGTTCCTTCGAAGTAATTGACGAAAGAAGCCCAGAGCTTGTTTTCCGTTGGGAGATTTTATCGAAGCGGCGTGGTCTAGAACGATTCCGCTACTCCCACATGCCATAGCACGTTCAAAAGCAAATCTCGCGCCCCGCACCAGTTCCTGAAACCATCCCGTCATTCGACGGGACAAGGCTCAGGATGACATTGGTGCGGGGCGCTCTTTTTATACTCCTCCCCTTTTCCAAGGGGAGGGGAGGAAGTGAGGCGAAGCCGAACGACGGCAAGGGGTCATACTCCTCCCCTTTTCCAAGGGGAGGGGAGCTCACGCAGCTGGAGTGCGCGCTATGGTTCGCGCTACCTAGCTAATGAAGCTAACCCCCTAACCTCCTAACAACCTAACACCTAAAACCTGCCCTCCCCCTATCCCTTCCTTTTCCGCAAGTGCTGCTGAAACTCCTCATCCGCCTTCATCCGCTTGTCCATGTCCTCGCGGAGGAAGTCAGCTTTCGACAGCTTGGTGTTCCGCGTTTTGAAATCAAGGAAGTCGTCCAGGCTTTTCGTCAACCGAAGCGTAAACTTTATCCGCGCCACTTCGCGGACCTTGATGTCGCCGAGCCGACGCAGGAAATCCTCGACCAGCTTCTCTACCCGGTCTTTGGTATAGGTGGCAATGACGATGTGCTTGGGAATATCCTTCAGATTCAGGTAGCGCAGCACGTCCGGCGCCACCTCGCCGCGGCTGTAGAGATACAGCAGCGGTCGTTTCTCGGCCAAGGCATAGGCCAGTAAATAGCCGGCCTGCGGATCAGGCGTTGAACCTTCCACCAAAATGGCCTGCATCGCGTCGAGCAGCGGCACGCCGGTGGCCCGATGCTCGGCAATGGTTTCGGACGGTAAGTTAATTTCTTCCGCTTCGGTATTGGTCGAGAGCGCGACATCGGCGCGCTGACAGACGTCCTTGATTACTTCGTAGACGTCATTCAGATCACGCTTGGTCGTCGGCGGACCGTAGAAGTATGCCCGTATCATGCGGCACCTCCCTGGATGAATTCGCCGGCAACGTTCTGCTCAAGCAGTTTGCGAAGCTTCCCCGCCTCACGCGTGGCGCCGAGCGCCCACATGGTCTTGACGACAGCCATACTCGGGCTGACGCCAAGGAGCGAAATGAACTCCACCATGCCCGGCAGCGGATGGCGAGATGAGAGAACCACCGGAATGCCGTGCTTTAAGGCCCGCCGGAATTCGCGTTCGACATAATCCGGCAAGGACACCAATTCATGGAGACGGGCCAGGATGGCGTGGAAATCACCGCGGATAGCCAGGCGGAAAGAGCTGGCCGACACCGCCGGCGTGATGGTGGTCACGAACACATGCTGGTCAAGGTGGATGGACCAGCGCGGCTTGCGGTTTGATCGCTTGGTTCGGTTCTCGAACAGCTTGGTGCCGAAATCCACCCGGCCGAGGAGCGCCGTCTCGGCGGTTACTAGCTGAAATGCGCCTTCAGCCATGACCGGTTGGACTTGGGCAGCGGGCATGATCCGATTGCCGAAAACCACGCATACCCCGGCCACGTCAGCGGCCGCTACCTGAACCGCGTTGATAATGTTGGCGCGGGCGGCAAACTCCACCTGCCGCACGCCCAAACCAGGCATCCGCAAGGGCGAACCGGACACCACCGCCGGGAACGGCAGATTGCGCAGCATCAAACTCAAGGCATTGGCCGTGTAGTGCAGAGTTTCCACGCCGTGCAACACCACGAATCCATCCACTGACTGGTGCAGCCGGCGCACTGCTTCAGCCATGGCCAGCCACTCGTCCGGCCCGATCTCCAAGGTTCCCTTGCCGGTGATAAAAACCGGCTCGACATCGGCGATGACGTTGATTTCGCTCATGTTGTCGAGCCAGCGACGCATGTGCTCGGGCTTCTTGACGATTTCCCAGGGCCGCGGCTTTTCGGACAACATTGTCCCGCCGCTGAACAGCAAGGCCACGCGTTTTCTTGGTAGTTTAGCCACTTCCTTTGAAAATCGAGCCGTCTTTAATAAATTGCGACGGCGCATTCATTGTAGCACTGTGCTGCCGATAAATCAAGTTTTGTCAGTTCGTATTTCAATATTGACTTTTTTTCGGTATACTGAAACCATGAACCAGCCAATTCTATTCTTAGAGCGCGAACCCTGGGAACAGGAGTTCCTGAAAGGACGGTTTGACGGTTCAATCGGGTTCTCGGCTGCCACGATTGATAAAATTCCGGCGGACCGGCTGAAGAACGTCTCCATCTTGGTCGCTTTCATCCATTCGGCTATAACCGAAGCGGTGTTGGAGCGAATACCGAATCTGAAGTTCGTTACCACCCGTTCGACCGGCTACGACCACATTGATCTCCAGGCCTGTGCGAAACGCGGCGTCCTCGTATCGAACGTGCCGACCTACGGCGAGAACACCGTGGCCGAGCACACCGTGGCCTTGGTGCTGGCGCTGTCACGCAAACTCATCCCCTCAATTGAGCGTACCAGGCGAGGCGACTTCCGACTCGATGATTTGCGCGGCTTCGACCTCAAAGGCAAAACTATCGGCCTCATCGGCAGCGGCCATATTGGCTCGCACGTCGCACAATACGCCGTCGCTTTTGGCATGCACGTGCTGGCCTTTGATCCGAAGCCGAACCTTGAACTCGCCAAGAAACTCGGCTTTAGCTACGTTTCGTTCAATGACCTTTTGCCGCAGTCAGACATTATCTCTTTGCACGTTCCATTTTTACCATCAACCAAGCACCTGCTGAACGACGCGGCGTTCAAGAAGATGAAGCGTGGGGTAGTCATCATCAACACGGCGCGTGGCGGTTTAATTGACACCAAAGCACTGGTTCGAGCGTTGAAAAACGGGACGGTCGCCGCGGCCGGACTAGACGTGCTCGAAGAAGAGTGCGAGATCACGGAAGAACGCGAACTGCTGACTGACGCTTTTAAGCAACAGTGCGACCTGGAAACCGTGCTGGCCAATCACATTTTGCTGGAACAGCCGAACGTCATCATCACGCCGCACAATGCCTTCAACTCGCAGGAAGCGCTGGAACGCATTCTCACCACCACCATTGCCAACATCAAGGCCTTCCAAGCCGGCCAGCCGATCAACGTGGTCAACGTCTAGACTAGAACAGACCGACGATCGCTAAAATACCCAGAACGTTGAACCCGAATGACAAGGGAATAAAGTAGCGTTCTTTCGTGCCGGCGCCGTCGAGCAAAGCAATTCCCAATTCGTCCGGCAGCGGCGAGGCAATGATCAGTGCGCCGCTTAAGCCAGCGGTCCAGCGCAGCCGGCGATGACGCTGGAAAAAATCGACCAGCCGGTGTAGCGCCGGCCGGCGTTCAAACTGGCGTGCGAACACGGTGAAAATGGTCAGATCATAGAGCAACGAACCGAGTCCGCCAATAACCGCCGCTAAAACCGGGTTGAGGCTCTCCCCGACGTGCGCCAAAACAACGGTGCCGGTGGCCGAGGTGAAACTGGTCGTATAGAGCAAGCCGCCGACCAGGGCGGTCAGGTAGCCCCAGTTGTCCAGGCGATTGACCAGACTATGACCGACCGGTAAGCGGACCAACAGCACCGCCACCGCCACGCCGAGGACGAAGACGCCGATAGAGGTCAGGCGTAGTCGGGCAGTCACATCGCCACCTCGATGCGCGAGCCGTTCAGCCGAATTGGGTACGTCCGCTGCGGTTCGTGGGCCGGCCCGGCCACGACCGCACCGGTGGTAACGTCAAAGCGTGACGCGTGCAGTGGACACTCGATGACCGTGCCCTCGAGCAGGCCTTCGCACAACGGTCCGCCAGCGTGCGAGCAGGTGTTGTCCAAGCAGAAGTACTGCTCCCCCACCTTGAATAGCGCCAGCGGCTTTCCGTTCACGGTCGCGCAGATCATTGTCCGGTCGTTGAATTGATCAACGGTGGCGATCGGCACGAACCCTCCTCCCGGTTCAGGACTTGAACTCGCGCGTTCCCCAGCGGTGCCCTGGGATTTCCGTTTCAGTATGATCTGGCGAATCCTGACGGCCGTGGCTGCCAGCGCCGTGACTGCAAAAAACCACCACAGGTAGCGGAGGTTGGTCGAGCGCACGTCGGATCCTAAAAACCACGAGTGGATCCACACCATAACGAAGACCCCGTAGTTCACGTAATGAATGGTGTGCCAGCGGGTTTTCAGCCACGGCAGCTTGCGCAGCAACGCCGTGCCCGCCGTGAGCGTTAGTAAAAACAATTGCAGATAGCCAAGCCACAGATAGGGAACGAGACTCGGCGCGACGTTCCAACTCTTGAAGTACTGATCCAGACCGATGCCAAAAAACCGCAGCGTCGGATGCAGCCAGGCCAGCAGAAAAATCAGGACGCCCTGCCGGCGATGGAAGGTGATGATCGCCGGATGCACAACGCTGCGCAGCACTGAACGCGCCGCCCCGATGACGAACTGCGACCACAGCAGCGTAAAGGCGTACAGTCCGACCAGCGGAAAGATGACGAGGTTAAATGTTTTAAAATCAAGCCCGGCCAGGAAGGAAAAACCGCCGCGCTGATTGAAAAAGACGTAGCCGGGCAGGACCAGCACGAACACGTAGACGAGCGTGGCAATCCACCGCCACCCACTACGGCGTGCTGCCGGTGTTGGTTGAGCTGGTGCGCTGACCAGTGCGGAGGTTTCCATCGTCCCCATCGTAGCACTAGTTCGGGAAAAATCGAAAAGCTTGGCGTGAACAATAACCCGGCCAGTGGCCAGGTCAGCCAGGATCATCCCCGCCAGCGCTCTCATGACCATACCGTTGCCGTTGAAGCCGGTGGCCACGTACAGCTTTTGAGGATAGCGCGGATGCTCGGCAATGTACGGCAAGCCGTCAGCGGTCTCGAACAAGCTCCCTGACCTGGGGGCCGCACAACGACGGATGGAAAGTCGACGGCTTCACGGACAAGCAGTGGCTGTACTTCGAGTGTCCGACCTGCAGCTACCAGACGTCGCTGGTTAAGCTCAGTATCGAGCGTCCGGTCCCCGCGTATAGGGGGAAGGTCGGGGCGGATGCGGGGTCCCGTCACCGCCTCGGGCGGGATCCCGCCAAAGGCGGTGACCATTGGCGGCGATCGGCGGAGCTTCACTTATCCGGACGGTTCTTTCCAAAAATGTCGTTTGGCGTTTTGCGTCGTCAGCAGCTTTTCAATTTTGCTCCAGTTTTGAGTTCGATTCCCTTCTTCCATATACTCATTAACATCATTCGGGCCTATTCCGGCGTACAGGCCGGCCAACAAGTAGCGGATGCCCTGATTGTCGTTAGGGTTGAGTTTAAGGATAAGTCGGTAGAGTTTCTCGGCCGCTTCATGCTCGCCGTCTTCATGGTGGGCCGTGGCTTTATTGGCGATAGCTCGTAAAAACTGGCGGTTTTCGATGTACCCCCAGTGCATTTCCTTCGGCCACCGCTGAAACTTCTTCCGCGTCAGCTGGAAGGCCAGATTAATGCATTCCCTCGCCTTTTTCTTCTTCCCCTCTTCCTCATAGACAGCGGTCAGGCCGACGTATGTTTGCATGTAATCTGGTTCCTGCCCGACAGCCCTAAGCAGTAGTTGTCTGGCCTTTGCCCGGCGGCCGTTCGCAAGGCATTCCATGGCATCGTAATAGAGGTTGTCCGCGATCGTCATAGATAGTGAATGCGCAAACTACGACGTTTCATCTTCGCCAGTAAACGTCCTGTCCGGATAAAGACGCTTCGCTTCCCTGAACGCCGCGATCAGGTCTTCGTAAGTATCGGCTCGGCCGTCGCGCCTGGCCCGACATATCGGACAGTCGTCAAAAAATGCCTGCTCGTCCGTACGACGATGTGTTTTACGACGCCGAAGATCGGCATTATTTAACCTGGAAGAAATGGAAGACTTGGGCATTAGTTTCTGTGAAAATGTGTCGTGGGCTGGTGTTTCCAGTCTATACCTCTCGATTTTTAAATTACAACTCGCCGCCCTAAACATAGACAACCGTGTCTCGGTCAATTTTAGCGTCGGATACTTCCGCCAACCAGCTCGTCGTGGGATCCCCAGCGCCAAGCCCTTCCTAGTCTGGTGCTGCAAGCGTCCCATCAGCATGCCCCTCAACAACCAATAGTAGTTATTGAGGGTTTAAGCAGCTACTTTCACTTTGAGATCTAGCGCGCCGGCAGCATCCATTATGGCTCCCGCCTAAACCGCGGTCCATAGATTTTTTCCAGCAGTTCCAGGGTCGCTTGGACCGATGGATTTGTCGCCTGCCTGACGATCAACGGGCCGTCCACAACATCAAGCAGCGCGCCTAAAAATTCGTCTCCCCAGGAAGGAGAAAAGGTGGTGACGCCTTCGAAATCGACCACGATCGGCTCGGCCCTGCGCTCGCGCTCAAGCGTCGCACGGAAGGCGGCGAATGCTTCGCGTCCGAGTTGCCGCGACGTGAGCAAATTCCCGAATTGCACCAATCGTATAATCATAAGCAATTAAAATGTTAAGAACGCGATCGTGCCGCGGATTGGCGTGCCGGCCGGATGGATATCGAGCGCGTCGCTGCCGGCGTGCAGGAATAGTTCGTCCTGACCAGACTGGAACCGCAGGTGAAAACTGCCGGTGGCGATGAGCCGACGGACGTACTTGAGTCCGTTTCCCCGCCGTTCCGGCGCCCGCGCGGAAATGGTTTCGGTAAACGCCACCCGCAATGCTTCAGCGTCATCACGCAGTTCCGGTTTGACCCGCCGCAGCGTTATTAACACGCCGAGTCCGCGATCCGCTACGACCACCTGACGACGATTGAGATCGGCGGCGAAGAAGACACCGGGGATGTCCGGCCAGTTGCCGAGATTGTGGGCATAGGCATTATCGCCGATTTCGCCGACCATGGACACGACCAGTGAAAAACGTTCGCCGGCTTTCAAATCGGGAATCCGCTGCAGCCCTGTTTCGAACGATGACAACCGAGCCTGAAATATGGAGCTGGTCTGGCAATAGAGGTCCGGCGTCAGCGGCAGCGGGGATGTGCTGGCCGCCCAGGCATGCGCTTGCACCCATAAATTCCGCGTGTACTGCTCAAGGGCACTTGCGGCGTAGTAGCGGTGCCCCCCGGGGGAAACATAGGCCGGTCGAAGCGTGCCGGCCTTGTCCCAACGGCGCAGGGTTTGTATAGAAACACCGAGCAGTTTGGCTGCTTTACTTATCGGTATCATGTTATTATTTGGACTTTTCTGCAAAGAATTTCTATTAAAGCTATACATTAACCATGAAATCTATACAAAACTATACACCATTATTAAAAACTAGTCAAGTTGGCTATTAGCTTCACAGTAGGAGAAAACTGCCCCAATGAACGATAGCCCTAAACTCTAACGACCAGCCGTAGCTTTTCCGTCTTCGAAAGGGCTTTGATCCGGGCCTCCCCTTTTAAGGCCGTGGAACGAGAAGGGAATTTCTTGCTATACACCAATTGTACCGGCCGGCGCCCTATATGTATTTCGCGCCCAGGCGCGAGGCGTTGTGTTCGGCAACTCGTCGTTTGAGATCAACCGTGATCCCGGTATACAGCGTGCCGTCGGCGCATGTAAGGATAAACAGGAAGTACCTGCGTGCCGACGATCTATTTGACGGCGAGCCAAACTCCAACGATAAACAGAAACACCGCTACCACCCACCGGAACTTCTCCGCCGGCACGCGTTTGACCAGCCGCTCCCCGATTTTGGCGCCCAAGAACGAAATCGGCACAAACAGAAGCAGCCCAGCCAGCAAACGTGCCGGCAGTGTCACTCCCTCACCGAGGTACGTCACCAACCGACTTGAATCAATCACCAAACCGATCGCGCCAGCCGTGAAGAGGTAGGTGGCTGCCGGCAAGTTGAAAGCAGACAAGGCAGCACTGCGAACTGCGCCGCCGATCCCGAAAATTCCGGCCATGAGGCCAGACAGCGCGCCGCCGGTCATCGCCGTCGCGGGCGTTTGGCTGAGTTTGAATTTTGGTTTGAGCATCAGGAACAGGACGTAACCAATTAACAAATACCCGAGCAGGCGTTGGAGTAGATCAGCGTCCGTTCGAATGGTCAGGCTGGCGCCGAGAAAACTAGTGATGACTCCGGGCAGCCCAAACCAGAGCAGGAGCTTTCGGGAAAACCCGCCGCGGAACAGCAGCATTTTCCAGACATTGCCGAACCAGTGGACGATGCCGACCAGCACCAGCGTAACCGGAAAGGGTAGGAACAAAGCCACCACCGGCACCATGATGGTCGAGGTACCGAAACCGGTCATGGTGCCGACGCCGCTGGCAACGAGGGTCAGGAGGGCGAGGCCGAGGAGGTCCATATCACTCAGTATACCCTAGATGATAGAGGCTACACTCGGAGCAGCATCGCGGGAAAGAAAGCCGGCGAATGCAGGGTGATCAAGAACCTGAAGTGGCTTGGGAGCGAGCTCAGGGAGTATTCAATCCGGCATGACCGGTGTTTGGATTTGAGGCTTGACTATAAATGCACTGCCCGGCGAGGTCACGAATCCTCTATTGCCCGCCGTCGTAAATAATCCGGGCTCCTCGGACATCGCCGGTGCCCAGGCTCCGGTGCTCAATGCTGTTCTCGAGTGGTTCGTGGTACATCGTCAGCATTCGTTCACCGTCGCCAACCAGATCATCCAGACTCAACCAGTGGCCGAGTTCATGCGTGATGGTCGATTGCAAATCATACTTGCCAGCTGCCGCACCATTCGTCCAAGGTAAAGACGGGGTTATGTCGATGGCGGTATCGTCTTCGCGCGTTGGTTCAATATTTCGATTGGTATCGTTTGGCGCCTTGTCTTTTTCGACGATACAGTCTCCCTCCGCATCCCGCCAGCATTCAATGTTTGTTAAACCTTCCTGCGCGAGCGGGCGAAAGCTGATGGAATTTATCCCGTCGTTGTAAATCCAGCCGCAGCCGTTGCAGACGCCGGCTTCACCATTCAACACGCGGTTCGGATCGCGTACGAAATGAACGGCACTGATTGCATCCCATTGCGCCGCCGCCGCGTCAACCATCGTCTTGAAGGTAGCGGCGTCAATGCCGGTCGGCAGCGTGCTGATGTCAATCACATATGGAATTCCCGCCTGGGCGACTGTCTGTCGCCACTTTTCGCCCGACCATGAGTAGTGATTGCAGGCAGGTTTTGGATCGTTCGGATCACACGGATCGATGATATTGATCGGCGGGGCCGGGACCGGCTCCACTCCCGCTGCGCACTCGTCGGGCGTCGGCACGACCTCGTTCGGATTGCAAGCGTCAATCCTGAATCGATCAATCGGCCCGGAACCGTCAATCGCAAACGCCAGCGGGGCGAGAGGCGTCCAGCCGAGTACGAGGATCATGATTAATGCTACCCAGTGATACCGCATAGACAACCGCTATGGAGTCTATTGGTGGTGGCGTGCGGTGTCAAGGATGGTCAGGAGGGCAAGCCAGAGGAGGTCCATGTTTTAAGTATATCAAAAACGAATCCGGTCGGTCGCGCGTTGCGAAACCGACCGGTTCGACTAAACCCGTCGACCAGCTCAAAGCGAGCGGCGCGTGATGGCGTTGTTAAAGTGGTTGGTCAATCACGGGAGTCATGAAGAAGGCCTGGAAGTTTTTGGCTCCAGGCCTTCAACGAACAGCTGACTGCGTACCCTAGGCTGCCGACCGGCGAGCGATCAACTCCAGCACCGTGAAGACGAGAGCCTGAAGTCGGAACGGCTTGGTCAGGTACTGATTAGCCCCGGCTGCCAGACCGACCGTGATGTCCAACGGCCGGGCTTGGGTACTGACCATGACCACGGCCATATCCAGACCGGCGAACGCGTACCGGATGTCGTTGACCAGATTACAGCTGGCCACCGACAAAGGACGGAGATCGCCGACCACGACGGCGTCCGGCCACTGCTCCAGCAGCCGAGCCATCGCCTCGTACGAACTCTTCGCGGTCTGAACTGCGAAGCCGTCCTGCTCGAAGGCGATGCGCATCAGTTCGAGCATTGACGGTTCGTCGTCCACGATTAGGACGCGGTACACGGTGTATCCTTTCTGCGGCAAGGGGATTTGACGCAGAATGGGGTGAACGAACTGCCAACGCGAAACCTCAACGTTGACCGGTGATGATACACCGTCAACACTAAAAAGTCAAGGGTGTATTACCTTCAGCTACGTAACGCTCGGCGCTACGTGTTGTTGTTCGTGGACTGAACCGTTTGCACAATCTCGGTTGTAGTTGCGCCGTATGGTTTTTCACTTCGCCGCTCCTTCACCTCAAACTTCCCCGCCTTTACGGTCTTCTCACTCACTACCACTCGTACCGGAATCCCAATCAAGTCGCTGTCTGCAAATTTCTGGCCAGCCGTCAGGTCACGATCATCATGCAATACTGCAATCCCCTGTTTTTCTAGTAACTCAATAAGATCTCTCGCTGCGCTCGAGATGGTCGAATTTAATTTTGGATTGAATTCGACCACATGCACATCGAACGGAGCAACTGACTTTGGCCACAACATTCCCTTCTCATCATGGTACAATTCCACAATCGTGGCCATCACCCGGGCCGGGCCGATACCGTAGCTGCCCATCACCACCGGTTTGGTCTTGCCCTGTCCATCGGTGAACATCAATCCCAGTGCTTCGGAAAACCGCGTGCCGAGCTTGAAGATGTTACCGACCTCAATGGCCCGGGCTTGCACGAAGTCCGTTTTTTGCTTACCAAGATCGTTCAACACCTCGTCTGTGAACACTTCCTGGTTGACGGCCACCGACTGATCCATCGCCAGGTAGATGGTGTCCTCGCCCGCGTCGCATACGGTTTGGTACTCGTGCGAGAACTTGCTGAAGGCGCCGCCACCGGCGAACGTGCGGAAAGTTTTCTCGCCCAGACCAACCGCCCGGAAAATCCGCTCGTAGGCCTGGCCGACTTTGGCGTAAAAAATATCCAATTCAGCGACCGTGGCGTTGAACGAATATAAATCTTTCATCAGGAATTCACGCGTCCGAATAAGCCCGCTCTTGGCGCGAACCTCGTTGCGAAACTTGGTTTGAAACTGGTAGATGTAGCGGGGCAAGTCGCGGTACGACGAAATGTGGTCGCGCAGCATTCTCGTCAGCGGCTCTTCGTGGGTTAAACCTAAGCCGAGTTCAGTGTCATTCTTCAGCTTCGTCTTAAACCAAATATCAATGCTCGCGTCGTTCCAACGGTCAGTGGCTTTCCAAATCTCCGGATCCTGTAAAGCTGACAAATACAGCTCCACGCCGCCGAGCGCGTCCATCTCGGTTTTGATGATTCTGATAATCCGTTTCATGACGCGCACGCCCAGCGGCAGGAACGAGTACACCCCCGCCATTTCCTTGTGCACGAAACCGGCGCGAATCAGCAACTGCGCGCTCTTCGAGACTTCATCTGCCGGCGTTTCCTTCCGGGTCTTGGTGAACAATTGGGACTGGAGCATGAGTTCATTCTCCAAGAAAAACGCTGTTTCGTCAACGCGCGTGTGCTATGCTGGACATACAAAGATTCAAAATTAAGTATGGCCTACTTTATTATCATTCGCGGACCCCTCGGGGCAGGAAAATCAACTGTAGCCGAACAGCTCGCAAACGCGCTTGGTGCTGAGAACATTAACATTGATACCGTCTTGGAACAGCATGGTCTCGACACGGCGCCACCCGATGCAGAGTGCATCCCGGCTGAAAACTTCGTCAAAGCAAACGAAGTCATTCTCCCGCGGGCGCGGGCGTTACTGGACCATGGCCGCACCGTCATCTTCGACGCCGGTTTTTACCACCGGAAACCGATCGAGCACCTCATCGCGCATCTGCCGTTCCGGCATTACGCGTTTACCCTGAAAGCCCCGGTTGAAGTGTGCGTTGACCGAGACCGTCATCGCCGGAAGCGCCACGGCGAAGCTGCTGCTCGCGCTGTCCACTCGCTGGTTTCCCGTTTCGATTACGGAACTTCCGTTGACGCAACGAAACCGCTGGCGGAGGTAGTGTCGTACATACGCTCAATCCTCCCCCGCAAGTGAATCCGGTACCCTCACCATGCTGATTACCGGCTACCTCAAAATGTCATGAGTACCGCCAATCCCACAATCCGCATTGCCGGCGCCGGACCTTCCGGTCTATGCGCAGCCATAAACCTGGCAAAAGCCGGCTACTGGGTGGAACGCATTGAATGTAACAAAGGCATGATTTTTTTCCAAACGCATGACTAACATCGAACAACAGCACGCCGCCGATGTACAACGTGTTCAGGACCAAGTCCGGTCGTTCTGCGCTCAAAAAAAGAAGATTAAAATTTATCACGGCAGCACGAACTCCACCCGGGCCCTCCGATTTGAACGAGACCGCATCATTGATGTCAGCGCTTTTGATCGAATACTGGCTATCAACCTTGATGAACAATATATGCTGGTCGAACCGAACGTACCGATGGATAAACTAGTCACCGCCAGCTTGCAGTTCGGTCTCGTACCGCCAGTGGTCATGGAATTTCCAGGCATCACGGTTGGCGGCGGCATTCAGGGTGGAGCCGGGGAAAGCAGTTCTTTTCGCTACGGCCTGTTTCATGATTGTTGTCTACAGTACGAAATCGTTCTGGGAAACGGCGAAGTACGCACCGTTTCTCCGGAACAACATGCCGATCTCTTTTACGGCACGGCTTGTTCGTACGGCTCGTTAGGCATCATCACCTTGGTCAAGTTACGACTGGTGCCGGCAAAAAAATTTATTCACCTTACCTACCGGACCGTTACCAGCTTCGGGGAAGCGATTCAGTCCATGCAGAGCATAATCAAGTACACGGCTGATTTCGTTGACGGCATCATGTTTTCTAAAAACCTCGGCGTGGTGATGTCAGGAAAATTTTCAGACGAACAACATATTCCCGTCGCGACGTTTCGAAAGCCGCTCGACGAATGGTTTTTCCTGCACGCGAATACCATTGCCCATAAACACCGACTGTACGACGAGCGTATTCCGATTGCCGATTATCTATTCAGATACGACCGCGGCGGATTCTGGGTCGGGCAGTACGGTTTTCGCCTTTTACGGGTACCCTTCGTCAGATTGTTTCGCGTCCTGCTCAATAGCATGTTCAAAACGCGAACGCTGTTTCGCGTCCTGCACGCCACCAATCTTTCCCAACGCTTCCTGGTGCAAGATATTAGCTTACCCCAAGAGAGCGTTTTGAAATTCTTGGAATTTGTTGACCGCAAATTACATATCTACCCTCTGTGGTTGTGCCCGCTCAAGCCCGGTCAGCACGATAAACTGTCGCCGAATTTCCTGACCACAAATGGGGTGATCAACGTCGGCGTTTGGGGCGAGGTCAGTCATGATTATGCTCGCTTTGTCGCCATGAATAGAGAGTTGGAAACAGTGGTTATGAAGCTGCACGGTCGTAAAGTCTTGTATGCTCATCAGTACTACCCACCGGATGAATTCTGGAAAGTCTACGACGGTGCTTGGTACCGCGCCTTACGGAAAAAATATTTTGCCGATACCGTATTTCCAGACGTGTATGAAAAAACGTTCGTTTCGGACAAGTACAAACCGTCAGTGTTAGCCGGCGTGTGGAGACTGATTACGTCGCCGTTTAAGCTCCCAATTTCTTAAACTGACTCGAGGCTACAAGTGTCGCGCTATCCGTGGCTTGGCGACTAAAGAGAAATCACCCTCCAAATTATCGAAGGGCGACCTCTCTCCTCTGACGAACGAGATCCCTACGCCGAACGGCGTACGACGAGCGACACTTGAGGAAGTTCGGACGAGTGAAAATCAAAACCGAGTTCGTCCAGTTCGCTGAGAATCCGACGAGTAATGAACTCGAACGTTTGGTCCTCGCCGGCTGACCACAGCGCCCGCTCAATGGCTTCCGCTTCATCCCGCGTGATCTCGTGCTCCGAATGATGACCTCGCCCGTCGTCAATGACGAGAGCATCGATGTGCGCGTTCTTCAGCTCATCGTAGGTTCCCTCCATGAGCTTGCCCTCGATGATGCCCCTGAGCTTGGCGCGGGCAGCTTCGAGCTGTTCGCGCTCTCCCTCGCTACCGATTTCCACTGTCCTCACCTCCTTTCCTTAGGTTGCCAACCAATGCCCGTACTGACGAACTAATAATTCAGCAGCTTTCGATGGATCAGCCAGCAATGCTTTGGTCACCTTTTCCATGCGGGCCGCTTGCGAGCCTTTAATGAGCAGTACGTCACCTGGCTGGACATGCTCGCGCAAGAACTCGGCCGTTTCCTCCGGCTTGCTGAACGTATGTGTATGCTCGCGGTGCAGGCCTTGGGCGAGCGCCTCGGCAACGCTTGCCTGACCGTACTGACCAATAACTACCAGCTCATCAATCTGTTCGTCAACAACAACCTGACCAATCGCGCGGTGGGCCGGTTCAGCTGCCGTACCAAGTTCAGCCATGTCGCCGAGCACGGCCCAGCGACGGTGTTCGGCCGGAAATTCGCGCAACGCCTCGACCGCCGCGACGCAAGTATCGGGTGACGAGTTATAGCTGTCGTCAAGCAGCGTGGTGCTGAACGCGCCCGGCAGCACCCGCATCCGACCCGGCGGCGGCTGGTAGCGACGTAAGCCCTCGACCATTTCCACGACGTCCAGGTGGTAAGCGGCGCCCACGGCGACCGCGGCCAAAGCCGCGTAGGCAGAGTGTCGACCGGTCACGCCCGGGACAAAAACCGTAAACTGCTGCTGATTGAATTCAATCTTGACCAGCAGACCCCACTCGCCCGTGCTTTCCTCCCGGCTGGACGCCGCATCCACTGCCCGGACCGCGACGCCGCTGTCAAAACCGTAACTGATGATCCGGCAAGGCGTGACCTCGGATAGGCTGCGCGCCCGCGGGTCGTCGCCATTGAGCGCGACCCAGCCGCGTTCGCCGACGGCCGTCACCAGCAGCGATTTCTCGGCCAGGACCGCTTCGACCGTGCTGAACCGCTGGAGGTGGGTCGGACCCACCCCGGTCAGCACGGCGACGTTGATATGGGTTAGCTCGGTCAAAGTTTTGATATCACCCGGCCGGTCGGCACCCATTTCCAGCACCAGCACGGTTGGGTACGGCTGCGACGCGCGCACGAGATACTTCAACCCAAACCACAGTCCGCGAAGCACTGACTGCCAGCCGCTCCGACCAGGCCGGACATCGAGAATCGTAAACGGCACGCCGAATTCATTATTGTAGCTGCGGGCGCTCTGCCGGACGACGTAGGCCGACGACAACACCGCGGCAATCGCTTCTTTCGTGCTCGTCTTGCCGTATGAACCGGTCACCCCGATCACCTCCGGGTGATAACGCTGGATCACCTGACGGGCCAGGGTTCGCAGCACATGGTTCGCCAGGCGGCGCATAGCTTTAGTTTACTCCGCCGTCGAGCGGCTGTCATTCGCTGTCCAGTGGCGCCGTCGGCGGTACGTCGTAGTAGCGCAGGATGAAATCGGCAATCTCGCCAAACAACGGCGCCGCGCTCGATTCAGCAAATTGGACGTCACGCGGCCGGTCAATCCGCACGACCATCACGAACTTCGGGTCGTCAACCGGCCCGTAGCCGGCAAAGGAGCCGATCGTAACATTGTCCTGGTAGCCGGGTCCGTCTTCTTTCGGGACTTGGGCAGTGCCGGTCTTACCAGCAATGAAGTAGCCGGGCACACCCGCGCGCTGACCGTGACCCTTCTTGACCACGTTGACGAGCATAGCCGAGAGCGTGGTCGCAGTCTGCGCGCTCACCACCTGCCGGACGGTGGTTGGCTGCGCGATGGTCGTGGTGCCGCTCGGCTGGATGACTTCACGGACGATATACGGCTTCATCAGCGTCCCGCGGTTAGCCAGGGCGCCGTAGGCGGCGGCCAGCTGCAGCGGCGTGACGGTAATGCCTTGGCCGTAGGCCGCAGTCGCGGCGAAGATCTCTTTGCCAGCCCGCAGCGTCGACACGTCGCCCGCCGATTCCCCCGGTAACTTGACACCGGACTTCTCCCCAAAACCGAACTTCTTTAAGTACGACTCGAACGTCCGCGGTCCGATCTGCCGCATCGCAAAGATGGCGCCGGTGTTGAGCGACTGTTCCAAAACCTGGGTCATGGTCTGGCGGCCGTGCGTTTTGCCGTCCGAGTTGCGAATCGTGAAACTACCGATTTTGACAAAGCCCTCGTCGGTATAGGCGGTGTTTGGCGTGACTGCACCGGCGTCGAGTGCCGCGGCCATGGTCATGCCCTTCATCACCGACCCTGGTTCGTACTGCTGAAAAATGACGGGATTGACGTAGGCTGACGGATCGTCAACGGCGGCGTAGTCGTTCGGGTCAAAACTTGGCCAGCCGCACATCGCCAGGATCGCCCCGGTCTTGGGATCGAGCACCACCACGCTGCCGCTGTCGGCGCCGTGCTTGGTGACCGCTTCGGCCAACTTAGTGCAGGCGGTATGCTGAATGGTTCGATCAATGGTCAAAACCACGTCGTCACCGTCACGAGCAGGCAGAAACTGGCGCGCCCCGACCGCAATCCAGCGGCCAGCCGCGTCGCGATCAGCTTGCAGCTGTCCGGTCCGGCCAGCCAGGGTTTCATCAAACACGCCTTCAATCCCGTACTGTCCTTTACGATCATCTCCCTCGTAGCCCAAAAATCCGACCACGTGCGCGGCTGTTTCGCCTTCGGGGTAGAAACGGACCAGCTCCTCGGCAAACTCAATGCCGGCGTAGCCTAAGGCCTTGATCTGTTCGACCGCGGGCTTACGAACGGCGTGCCGCAACGGTTCGTACTGGTCGTTCGTTTTGGTAATCCGGTCGTAGATGACCGCCCGATCAAGATCCAGCAGCGACGTGAGGTTCTGCGCGACCTCTTCGGGATCGTCCTTGATCCGCGACGGATTGGCGAAAACCAGCGTCAGCGGCTCGTTGGTGGCGAGCGGAAACTTCTCGCCGTTGCGTTCAGTAGCGTAAATTTTTCCTCGAGTCGGGAAGAGCTGCTCGTACAGGCTGTGCTGCCCTTCGGCCAGGGCTTGGTAGAATCCGTGCTGCAGGACCTGCAAGGAAAACAGGCGGATGACCAAAAGGGCGGTGAAAACGCCAGCGACCACGGTCATGACCTGGGTTCGGTCGATCGGGGTACTCCGCCGCCGCGAAACCATGGTTCGAGCTTAACGCTCCTTAACGGGCCGCGACCGCGCCGCTGCCGGTGGTCACATAGTCGACCCGCGAAACGCTAACTAAATCGAGCGACGACGTCACGCGTTCCAACCGTTGCATTGACTGCAGTCGATCAACCTCGGCTTGCAGCTCTAACCGCTGGGATGCCAGTTGGTCCATCCGATCGCTTAAGTCCTTGACCTTCAAGCCGTGGGTGGCCACGCTGGTCGTCATGACCAAGTAGCCGAAACTGCCGGTCAACATGACGACCGCCAGTACGATCCGCAGCCCCAATTCAGAAATCTGCAGCCGTTTCCACCACGGGAGTTGCTCTTTTGCTCTTTCTTTTCGCGATTGGTACATAGTTAGGTTAGTTGTTTGATCGGCCCTCTCGCTATCAGGCTCTCCCTACCCTTTCCAAGGGGAGGGATTAAGGGTGGGGTCCTCGCACCGCCACCCGGAGTTTCGCGCTCCGCGATCGCGGATTAGTTGTGACTTCAGCGTAACTCGGGGTGGCGGGATGCTTCGTCAGAATGCGCACGCGGCCGGCGGCGGCCTGCTGCCGGAAAAACCGTTTAACGATTCGATCTTCCAACGAGTGAAACGAGATGACCGCCAGTCGTCCATCGGCCGCCAACGCCTCGATCGCCTGTGGCAGAAATCGTTCGAGCCGATCGAGCTCGTCATTGACCGCCATCCGTAAGGCTTGAAAGGTGCGGGTCGCCGGGTGGATTCGTCCGCGGCGTCGGCTGACGCGAGTTACCGCCGTGACCAGATCACCGACCGTTTGCAGCGGCCGTCGCCGTCTCGTTTCGATGATCGAACGAGTAATGGCTCGGGCGTGCCGCTCTTCACCGTACTGGCGAATGATCCGCTCCAGTTCGTCCGGCCGCAGCGAGTTGACGAGGTCAGCGGCCGGCGGGCGCTGCCCTGAGGCTCCCGAAGGGTCAAACCGCATATCCAGCGGGCTGTTCGTCAGCTGAAAAGAAAATCCGCGGCTGGGATCTTCGAGCGATAGGCCTGATAGGCCAAGGTCAGCCAGGATAGCAACAGGTGGAGGGAATCGGGCGTCATTGAGTATCTGTTTGAGGTTATCGAATCCGTCGTGGATAAAGGTGACGCGGCCGGCAAATGGTTTGAGGTTCTGGCGAGCGACGTCGAGCGAGGCTCGATCAAGGTCAATCGCCAGGAGTCGACCATCTGGAGCGGTTTTTTCCAAGACGGCGGCGGCGTGTCCGCCAGCACCGACCGTAGCATCGACGGTATGCTGACCTGAGCTCGGATGAAGTAGCGTCAGAACCTCTTGGCGGAGCACGGGTACATGGGTACGGTCGGTACCCGATCCCGATGTTCCAGGTTCAAACGCCGAGTTCACCGAGCGCTTCAGCAATATCGCCGGCGTTACGTTCCGTACCGGCTTGGTACTTTTGCCAAACGAGCGCGTCCCACAGCTCCAAACGGTTGAGCAGTCCCGCAATGACCACTTTCTTTTTCAAGCTGGCGTACTTGCGCAGGTAATCAGGAAGGATGACTCTCCCCTGTTTGTCGACCTCCAGCTCCATGGCCCCGGCCAGCATCAGCCGGGCAAAAGCGCGGGTATTTGCCTTGGCTACGGGCAGTTTGCTTAAGCGCTCGGCCAGCTGCGACCACTCTTGCTGGGTGTAGACGAACAGACAGTTGTCCAAACCGCGGGTCACCACTAAGCTCCGCCCCAGTTCCTCGCGGAACTTCACCGGTAGGGCCAAACGACTTTTGTCGTCGATGGCATGGTGGTACTCGCCGATAAACATGCGCTGTGGTTAGCCCCGAAAATCAGTTATCCACTGGTCGGCGAGTTATCCCCACTTTTATCCACTTCTCGCCCTTATCATCCATTTTACACCACCAGGTGGCACTGGTCAACTCCGTTAGAAGGTTCCACAAAACAACACAAATGAGAAAAATTTGCAAAAATGATTAAAAGCGACCTTCTAACGGGGTCAACACACTACGACATGTGGAAAAGCCGCCGTCAATACAAAACCACCCCGCTGACTTCGCGTCTGCTCGTCAGCTACCCCTCCTCCCCTCCTAATCCTAGGAGGGGTGTCGCCGGAGGCGACGGGGTGGTCGCGTAATATTCGGCGGCGTACCGTAAAACGGCATGACTGGCGAGCCGAGCTTGGCTCGTGGTAACTTCTTCCTCCCCTGCTCGGCCAGCTGCTTCATGGTCAGTTCACCCCGTACGCCCGCAGCTGGCACGCGCAGCGCAAAGCTCATGGCGTTAGCCAAGGCGCAGGCTGTCCGCAACGCAGAAAACGGACCGGGACCGCTGGCTACGACAATGCCGCGGACATCTTTCACCGTGGCTTTATGTTTTTTAAGCAACTCATCCGCTAACCGTAGCAGGTGCGAACTCGCCGGCTGGTCAAAGCGTCGTGTTAACGCCACCAACCGCTGACCCATCAATCCCACGCGCAGTTCGCTCGAGCGCGTGCTGTCAAGCAAGAGCATCATTCCAGTTTCAAAATCTTGAACTGTTGAGCAATGCCCGGGTAGCTGCGGGTGACTGGAAAATCTTTGAGCTTGATCCAGCGGCAGGCAGTATGCTCCCAATCGAGCTTGACGCGCGCCGTAGACGATTCCATCAGCACCGGTGTAATCAACCAAGTCTTACCAATGCCCGGGTCTTCGCGGCGCACGGTTTTGCCAATCCGCACCAGCTTGAGCTGCGAACGCCGCAAGCCAGCTTCTTCAGCTGCTTCATGGTAAGCCTGATCAATCACCGACACGCCAGACACCGCATGGCCGCTGACCACGGCCCAGCGACCGCGATAGTAGCCGACGTCATTCGAACGTTTGACGATCAAATACCTCCCCTGGTGGCGGATGTAGACATTGACTACTCGCGAGGTTCGCTTAGCCAGGTATTCGCCGAGCCATTGCTTTACCGCCGACACGACGGTTCGCTGGTGAACTAGTTCGTTGAAATTGTGTCGTGCCCCAGGAATAACCAGTAGACGCTTTGGTTCGTTAAGGGCACGATAGAGACGGCGCGATTCAATGGACGAAACGTTTTTATCTTGCATGCCGTGAATGATAAACACGGGCTGATGAATATCTCGCGCCATCCGTATAGTATTGTAACGTTTAAGATCGATATAGTAGGAAAACCGAAGAATAAATGCTCGTTTTGCTCGCTGGCTCCACAGTTCCATAATTCCCTTCCGCCGCCAATCACGAATGACCGATGGCGAGAACCGATGTCGCCGGTGGTAGACGGTATCGCCGACCGGTGCCAGAAGTACGAGTGTTTTTATCGGCGCACCGCGATGTTTCGCAAGAAAAACCGCTGTCCCGCCCAAGGAGTGCCCGATACCGCCGATTGCGAACGGATTGACTTTTGGCTGTCGTCCTAAAAACCGGACTGCCGCTTCAACGTCCCCGGCGGCGCGCGTGTACGACAAATTCTCAAACCTACCGCCACTCTGTCCATGGCCAGCGAGATCAATGGCCAGCGTAACAAAACCAACGTCCCGCAACTCGCGCCGCAATCTTGGCAATAACGGTGGATAATCACGATCAACGGTTCGTCCGTGAACAATGACAACTGCCGGCAACTTTCTGGCCCGCCGTTTTGGGGATTGCAAATCTCCCCGAATCGTCCGTCCGTGGTGGCGGATCTCAATTTTCATACCTGGCTTTAACTCGAATGACCTGGCCGCGGCCAAAGTCGAGGATGAGCAACGACCCGTCGGCTGGATCAACCTTGACGTCAATCGGATTGCCTAAGCCGGTGACAAAATCTTCGGTTTTCCAAAGCCCGGTAGCTTGCGGAATGATCCGCACCACCTTCTTGCCAATGTCCGGATCGCGCGAGTTGGCGCCCCACAGGGCAATGAACGCATTGCCACGGTACTCTATTGGAAATTGTTCAGCATCGTAAAAAGCAAAACCGTTGGCTGAGCTATGCTCTTGGAACAAGGCCACGGGCGGATCAGTGCCGGTGCAGTCTGGCCCCTGACGAACGCCCCAGCAGCCAACCCAGCCGTAGTCTTTTCCTTCTTCCACGATGTTCAACTCATCCGGCACGCCGCTTGCTGGCACGTCTTGACCATTGTCGCTGATGTAGAGCGTGCCGTTGTGGAAGGTCATGCCGTACGGATTACGCAAGCCTCGAGCAAAGACGCGCAAGTTTTTTCCATCAGCATCAGCGACCAGGATGGCTGCTTCGCGTGGATCGATTCCGCTCTCACCGCGGTCAGAACGCGAGCCAGTGGCGATGTACAGTTGTCCGTCCGGACCAATGAGTGCGAGGTCAGTCTGATGTCGCCCTGCAGGAAGGTTCGCTACGACGTCGTTCCGTTCACCATACGTCCCATTCTGTTGCGCCTTAAGGTAACTCACGGTCCCACGTGACGCCACAATGAGTCGCGGCGGAGCAGGAATTCCAACCGCCGGCGCAACTTCCTCCGACGGCTCATACGGTGGTTCGAAGCTAATGCCAAGAAGTTGGTTAAACCCTGACGCAACTTCCTGCTTCGATCCATCCGGCTTCACCCGCCAGATCTTCCCACCGAGTTCACTGATGAAGAGATCGTTCGTCTCAAGTTCGAGCGCCATTCGTGTGGGCTTCTCCAATTCAGACGCTACGGTCGCCTGCGTAAAGCCGACGAATCGCCGTGGCTCGGCATTGACATTCGCAATTTCTGAATTCACGTTCGCCACTACCTGGATTGAGCCCGGCCGAGTAAAACCGCTCTTGATCAAGCCCCACAGAAACGCCGCGTCAGCCCCGACGTAGTAGTAGGCCGCAGCCCAGGCAGACAAAACCAACGCTATTCCCGCCACGATAATTGTTGACCGATTGGTCATACCATTAGTATAGCAATACCCGCTCCGAGTCTGCTAGGCAATGCTGGTCGCCGGGATTATACTTAAAGCATGTCACGTCGTCTGATCCTGGGCCTCACGGTGGTGTTCATGTTGCTGCTCAGTAGCTTGGGCGGCGGAAAACCGCTCGCTTCGAAGGCGCCGGCTTGGACGCCGGGCGAACATCCCCGCTTGCTGGCGACGGCCGCGGAGAAACCAGCGCTGCTGGCCAAAGTCACTGCACCAGGCACGGTTTCGAACGCCGTGTGGACAGCCTTCCTGACGAACAACCGGACGTACAGCTCGTACTCGTTCTCCGACGGCGCAGTGCTGTACTGGATGACGGGAAACACAACCGCGGGCCAGGCGGCGATCACTCAGGCTCTTGATTTTGTCGCCGACTATCCGAACGGGTTGATTCCTAGTTCCTCGAGTTTCAACGCGGAGTGGTACCGCTACCGCGAAGTCCTGCTGACGTACGATTTTGCCTACGACTTGCTGACGCCAACCCAGCGACAGCAGCTGATCGAATTCATCGCGCTCCAGGGGGCGCACTGCCAGGCGTCAGGACCAGGGTACTCGCCCGGTAACATCCACACAAAATTCACCCTTTGCCTCTACGGCAGTGCCGTCTTGCTGGAAGGCGAACAAGTTTCGATCACGGTGACCGACGAACCGGTAACCCACGGTTCGCTCAACGGCGGCGATAAACTCCGCTACCCCATCGACGCCACGGTCACCACGATCGCCAATGCGCCGAACAGTGGCACCAGCGACTACAACTCGCCGACCGACTACACCTACAGCTCCGTGCCCGGGGTTTGCAACCGCTGCTTAAACTGGTCGCCGAACGGGAACGAACCAGCCGCCGGTGCCACCTACTACGTTTCGTACACCTTCACGCCCAACGTTGCTCGCTGGAAGTCCGATGGTCGAGCTGCCTTTGAATACTACCTGAGTTACCAATGGCACGATGGCTACTACAACGCCGGTTTAAATCCCTATGGCAACTTGACGACCGAAACGCTTGTCGTAATGCTGGAAATGCTGAAGCGCGATCTGGGCATTGACTACAGCCAGAACCAAGACGTCAGGCGAATCGTTGACATGTTCCTCTACGAGCAGCTGCCAAAGTCGGCGATCGGCGGCATTCGTCGCTACAACACCATCAACGACACAAGTGCGTGGGGAATAGCTTACTCCGACGCGACTATCTACCCGGAAAACACGTACTCGGCCTACCGGTCTTGGCTACGGCCATTCGTCGCCTGGGCCACCACTGCCTACGCTAACGATCCGGAAGGCTACGGACAACGCTACCTCTGGCTGTGGAGCCAGTCGTACCGGAATGCGAGCGGCACGGTGAAATACATTGTCGGACCAGATTGGCGCGAGGCCTGGTGGTTCAACGATCGCCTGGCCGGATCGTATCCGGTAACGTCGCTGCCCGACCCGTCGAGTTGGCCGAAACACCGCTACTTCCGTGGTAAAGAAGTTATCTATACCCGCACCGATGCCTTCGGCGCCAATGACCCGCGTGCTACCCTCGCCTCGTTCGTGGCCGGCCCACACGGTTACCTGAACGAGCACGACCAGGGCGACAGCGGTTCGTTTACCTTCTACAGCCAAGAAGAAGACTGGGCCGTTGATTCGGGCTACGGCTACCTCACCCTCCAAGACCACAACGCGGTCGGCATCCAAGGGCTCGACAACGGCGGCTACGGGGGGAATGCCGGTTTCGGCGGATTCGCCCACTTCGACGACGTCGTCCTACGTGACGGCGCCGCCGGCGTTCACGCTGACCTAACGTATGCCTGGGGCTCGTCGACCACCACACCCGAAGTGCAGCGAGCTGACCGCTACCTGGCGGTCGTTAGTGGCGGTAAACCCTCATACCTGATTGTCGGCGACGACGTTCAGCGCAGCGCCTCGACTGACACCTACGTCTGGTACCTTCACAGCGGAGTGGAAAACGCCATTGCTATCGACAGCGCTAGCCAGGTAGCCACGATTACCGGCGCTCGCACCAAACAAACATCCCAGGAAAAACTGGCCGTCCACACCATCAACCCTGGCAGCGTCACCGTCGCCCAAGACGTCGTGGCCGGTGGCATCGGTTCGCACCCCCGTCTGACCGTCACGGCCAGCAACGTCGTCAACCCGTACTACCTGCACCTGCTGGTGCCAGCCACAAACGACATCAGCCCGACGGTCACCAAAAACTCAGTCGCTAACGGCAACCAAGCGGTGCTAACCTGGCCGGATGGTACCGTCGACGTGATTCTGTGGCGCCACGGCGGCCCTTTCGTCGGTGGATTGGTTGGTTTCAGTAACATTATCTCTGACGCTAAGCTGACCGTGGTTCGGTTCAACGGCTCAACCGTTACCGGCCTACTAGCACTCGACGGCCGGTCAATTAAGCTCAACAACCAACCGCTGCTCAGCGTCCTCGACGGCACCGCGCCAGTTTCAGTTGCCGCCTTTGGTCCGACTGCCAGCGTGGCGGGGACTGACGCCAGCCAACTTCGACTCTACTTGCCGACGGTAGTCTCGGCCGTGGTCGAGGACGGCGGCGTCAGCCTACCGGTCACCAACAACGGTACCGTCGCCGCGATTAATACGGCGCTACCACTCAGCGAAGTCCGCCGCGGCAACGGCCTTCGCTACCGTGAAAACTTCGAAGACGGCTACGCTAACGATCTCTTCCGGTACAACATCTCGCTCAACCCGGCTGAACAGTTTGCCGTGGTCAACGGGGCGCTCGAGGTACTCGAAAGCGCCTTCGACTGGCCAAGTTTTTCCAAACGCGACTCGACGCCGTTTCGGCGTGCCAGCATCTACCCGACGCTCATTCCACCGCTCAGCCACGGCGACGCCGACATCTCCTTCCGCTACCGCTTTAGCAGCACCACCGGCGCCAATCGGGCCTTCCGTGTTTACGTCCGGACCGAGGACCGTAATCCGGAAGCCTGGTCGACGAACCAAGACTACGTCCGACTCGAGCTGGCAGCCACCGAAAATGGCAATGCTAAAAATGAGGTTCGGATAGGCGAACGCATTAACGGGGCCTGGACTGACATCAACAGCAACGACGTTCTCACGGCCAGCCTGCCGGCGGCCGCGGTCAACCTCAACGACACGAGCTGGCATCAGGTCAACGTTCGCCTCCTCGGATCACAGGTCCGGGTCACCATCGACAACGCCGCCGTGATTGACGGGACGTTGCCAACGCCGCCACCGAGCAACGGCTACATCCAGCTGCGCACCATTGGACCGACTGTCCAGCTCGACGACCTGACGGTCACGGCCATCGACCGCTCGACCCCGGCCGCGCCGAGCGACGGGATCCTGCTGATCGGACCTGACGGCCGTGGCACCTTGACACCACTATTTAATGAGGGAAGCTCACCCGACGCCCAAACGATCAGCCTGTTTGAAAGCCCTAATCCGATCGCCCCAAACACCAATCCGGCCACGCTAACGACGATCGCTGCGGCCGCGGCTGCAACCCCAACCCTGGAATTCACGGGGGCGAACCAGACCCGCTACCACGCCGTCAGCGTCACCGACGCCAACGGCAACGTCAGCCGACTCGTGCCATTGACCGTTGACCTTACCCCGCCGGCGGCCGTCACCAACCTCCAACCGCTCTAGCGTGCGGCGGAGCGAATCCGGTTCACCCGACCGTCGCCAATCGACAGGTAGTACAAGCTGCCGTCCGGACCGACATCGAGGTCAACCGGGCTCTTGGCGCGGCTGTGAAAGCGGCGGGCGATCCCACGCCGGTCGAGCCGCCGAATAAAGCCTTGCCGGTAATCGGCAAAGAAGTAGCTACCCTCGTAAACACCGGTAAAATTTCGACCGCGATAGAAGACGCCGCCGGTAATGGCGCCGTTGTCGTCAGTGGCGTACTGGTAGATGGGATTGACGTAACCGCTCACTGCGCAACGGCCTTCGCATCGCGGCCAACCGTAATTCGCGCCAGCTCGGCCGCGATTGATTTCTTCCCATGTGTTCTGGCCGACGTCGTTGATGTAGATTTTTCCAGTTTTCGGATCAATGCCGAGGGTGAAAGGATTACGCAGACCAAAGGCGTAGATCGCCCGGTTCTTGCCGGTCGTTCGTCTGTAAAAAGGATTGTCCCTGGGAATCCGTCCGTCGTCATTAAGGCGCAGGACTTTGCCGAGCAGGTTGCGTAAGGTCTGGCTGTTGCTGCCGTTAGCGTTATCGCCCACGCCAATGTACAGCTTTCCGTCGCGGCCGAACTGCATCGCTCCGCCGTTGTGGTTGGTTGCTCCTGTTAAATTGTTCAACTCCAGAATTACCTTTTCGCTGCCGAACCGAGCCACGTCAGGATTATTCGAGTCGGCGGTAAAGCGGCTGACACGATTGTGCGGCGGGCTGCCGGGCACGGTATAGTAGATGTAGACGTAGCGATTCGACGAAAAACGCGGATGCACGGCCACGCCCACCAGTCCCCGCTCACCGCTCGGATCGGTGGTCACGATCAAGAAAGATTGGGTCAGCAGCTTGCCGTTCTTGATGACCCGCAATTTTCCGGCTTGCTCAGCCACGAACAGCCGACCATCCGGCGCAAAAGCCATGGCCGTCGGCGTCCGCAAGCCGCTGGCGTAGGTCCGCTCGGTAAAACCGGCGGGCAACGCAAAAACGGATTGGGCAAACAACAATATGCCGGCAACCGCCAGCAGATATATCGAGAATGTCGGTGACCGACGATTAGCTCTTGGCAAGCCCTGTATGCCGTTCAAGCGTTTTGACCCGCGTTTCGAGTTCTTGCAATTCAAATCGGTAGGCCGCTTGATCGAGGCGGAGTTTGATGTCGGATAACTGTCGATCAACTTTTTCGAAGCGTTGATCAATGCGTTCGAAGCGTTGATCAACATACTCAAATCTTTCGGTCATATGGTCAAACCCCTGTTTAACCATGGTGGCCAGGGATTCGAGCGTTATTCTCTGTCGGCATTGTAAGCTCCCACATACGCCCCGAATTCATCTTAGACAAGAATATCCCTTCAGAAGCATCGCGTCAAGTTCCCTCCTGAACCCATTCCACGCCGCCCGGTTCTGCCCCAACCCTACCCTTCCCCATCAACTGTTTATCAAGCTCCTTACCATAAAACCGAAAATGGCTTACTTCAACGAGATTTTATCACCTGATATACGAAAATCTTTCGGAGTAAATGATTTATCTCTTGAATATTGGTTGGGCAAGAACTTCCACACTTTAATCGTTTCCTTTTTCCCCTTAATAAATGTCACAAGTCTTAGTTCGTCTCGAAGCATTTTAAATCTGGCAATTACTTCTCCTAAATTCGAAGAAATAGTTAGTTTACCCTCTCCAAAGATAGATCCGTCATAAAAAAGTATATACACCTGTGCCTGTTTGGACACCTTACCGGATACAACAAAGTACACTACATCTTCGTTTTGCTTGATGTCAACACTCAACCCCTCATCGTTGCTACCTCTAAATGGTGTTCGTGAAGCTAAAACTTTCCCTTTACTATTATAGATTTTAAATTGTCCATCTTTAGCAGATTGTTGGGCAACGAAAAGATAGTAAATTTTGTCAGAACCAAAATAAATCTTCCTGGCAAAAATTTGGCCTTTATATTGGTCTCCGAAAGGTTTGATTGTTTTTCTTTTAGTACCAACCCAAAGTTGATAGTCGCCGTTTTTCGTCGTGAGTTTTGCTATGGTTGGTACCATCGTTTCTTCGCCTAAAACCGCCGGGGTTGACGAAGGCTGAGTGGGCAGAGATGACGAAGGAGCCGCCAGGGTGGGTTGGGATGGTAGTGAGCCGGATATCGGCGTTGTTATTAATATGTCGGCATCAAGAACCTTACAGCTCTGATCTTTGTTAAACAAGTAAATCTTATCACCGAAACCATCAAGAAATACTCCCCCAATATGAATTTTAACCGTTCCTAAATAAAAACTTAACGATAAACACCCCGTGCCATATTCAACAGAGTATTTAGTCCCGGTGTTACTTTCTTGAAGTAAAACTTTGTTAAAAGCAATATCATCAACGACAATGAAATCTCGAATATTGAGCGAGCTTGAGCTACTAACCGAGCATACTTCTGAACTGAATGAGGCTTTGAAAATTACAGTGTCTCCATATCCAGGAGAAAACAAGCTATCAATTTGCACGATCTTATTTGTGTCAGAGTAACTAAATAAACAACCATAGCTGAAATCAGTCTCATAATATGAGCCTAACCTGCTCAACACCAAAGTATTGCCGTCCAACACTGATTCTATGGTAAACGAGCTAAGGCTTAACGTGTCTGAGCTAACAACCGAGCACGTTTGCGTGCTTATTCTTTCATAAACGACATCATCGCCGTAGGATGGGGAAAGAAAACTGTCGATAAGGATTGATTTGTCTTCATCAGAATATGAACTAAACGAACACCCGAAGCCAAAATCAGCCTTATAAAAATTTCCGAATCTACTAATGATTAAGGTGTTATAATCAATGACTGCTTCGATGTAGTATGTCTGAAACGCAGCATGAGCAATCTTTGCATTGCTCATAAAAACAAACACGAAACCCACTATTGCGACTAACATTACCACTTTTCTCACATAAACATCCCTTCAGCTTAACGGCACCACAAGCATACGCTGACCATCACTCAGGCGTCAAACTTCGTCAGCTACCAACTCCACACCATCTTTCTCAACCGTCATCACGCCCTTCCCCATCAACGCCTTATCGAGCGCGGCCACATCCCAGGAGACCGTCTTCCGAAACCCGATCCGGTCGTCGGCGTGGTGCTTGGCCAAGCCGAACATTGCGCCGGTCGCGACCACGTACTCGCCGTACTTGTCATTAATTGCGTCGAGCGCTTTTGCCAAGCCGTAGTCCTTCGGCTTCGTAAACAACGACAGCTGCCGGCTCACCGGCGCCAAATCAAAACAACCAACGGCAACGTGCGTCGGTACGCCAGCTCTATGCTGCTGGCGGAAAATGTCCACGGCCGTTTTGAACAACACCCGACTATCAGCCGTCCTTTCAAGAAATCGAACTGAATCTCCGCCGCCACCGAGCGTCGTGCCAAAACCCAGCCAGAATCCGCCAGCTTCCATG
>JACQPY010000012.1 GCA_016207275.1 Candidatus Kerfeldbacteria bacterium | reverse complement strand
GTCGAGAAAATGGAAAAAATGAAAGGTCACGAAGGTCACAGCCACTAAGTCCAGGGAGGAACCACGAACCATGATTCGTGGCCTCTCCGTGAACTTAGCCTTAAAGCAAACACCTATGAACTTCGACCTGATCGTCATCGGCGGAGGCTCAGCCGGCTTCGTGGCCGCGCTCAAAGCCCGTTCCCTCGGCTTGACCGTCGCCTTGGTGGAAAAACACAAACTCGGCGGCGAATGTCCGAACTTTGCCTGTCTGCCTTCGAAAGCCTTGCTCCGAGCCGCTGAAATCCTGTCGTTGGCCGAACGGGCCGAAGAGTTTGGTCTCGCAATCGGCGGCGCCAGTGCGTCATTGCCAGCGATGATGGCGGTGAAAGATACCATTGTCCAGAAACTGACCGGCTCACCGCGGCTCGAACGGATGCTCGAACGCAACGACATTACGCTCCTCCAAGGCGAAGCGTCCTTTACTGATCCTCATACCATCAGGGTTGGAAAGAATTCCTACCGCGCAAAACAGTTCGTGCTGGCCAACGGTTCCGATCCGTTCATCCCGCCCATTCCAGGACTTCAAGAAGCAGGCTACATCAACAGTATTGATGCCAGCATGCTGAAGGAACAGCCGAAACGGATCGCCGTCATCGGTGCCGGAGCGGTCGGCTGTGAGTATGCCCAATTGTTCATCCGGCTGCATTCAGACGTTTGGCTAATTCAAAAAGGCGAACGCATTTTGGATCGTGAAGACCGCGAAACCTCAAGCGCCATCAATGAGTCGTTCAAAAAACAGGGAGTCAACATTCTTACTAACGCAGAAATTTTGGGGGTCGAGAAAGCTCGCGCCGGCAAAGTTCTAACTGTTCAGCAGGGAACAGAGCAGCAAACAATCACCGTCGACGAAATCTTGGTGGCGCCGGGAAGAAAGCCCGATATCTCTGGACTCAATCTGGAAAAAGCTGGTGTCAACCTCGATGAACGTGGCAAACTCGCTCTCAACGACTACCTCCAGACATCACAGCCGCACATCTGGGCCGCCGGCGACGTGGCCGGCCGGATGCTCTTCACCCACGTGGCTGCCTACGAAGGCGACATCGTCGGCTGGAACCTGACGCATCCCGATCAGCTGAAAAAACCAGACTACCGCGTGGTCCCGCGGGCCACCTTCACCTCGCCGGAAATCGGCAGCGTTGGGCTGACCGAGCACGACGCTCGCGAGCAGGGCTTCGACGTAGTGGCTTTTTCCTATCCCCTTCGCGTCATGGGTCGCGGAATGACGGTCCACGAAACCGAAGGCTTCATCAAGCTTGTCGTTGACCAAAAAACCGACCACATCCTCGGGGCGCACATGGTCGGCAGCCAGGCCGGCGAGGTCATCCACGAAATCGCCCTAGCCATGCACGCCCGAGTACCGATCACCGTAGTTGCCACCATGATCCACGCCTTCCCGACCATGGCCGAAGCGGTCAGTTTTGTCAGCGAACGACTGGTGGCGCAGCGCGACAAGATCCGCGGTGCTGTGTAAAATACTGTTTAGCCGATGCCAGCCCGCCAACAACTCCACCCTCTCAAGACTGACGTGCAAGGTCGGCCGCCAACCATTTTAGTCATCTTGGGCGCGACCGGCGACCTGATGGCGCGGAAGCTGGTGCCGGCGCTCCGGCACCTGTTCGCGACCGGCAACTTGCCCGAACGGACGGCCGTGCTCGGCGCTTCTCGTCAGCCCCTGGACGTCACCGCCTTCCGCCACCGCCTGCGCTCGTCGGCCAGCAAAAGCGCTGGCGGCCGGCCGAACGACGAGGCCTGGCTCAAGCTGTTCGACTATCTAGCCGGCGATTTTTCGTCAACTGAATTCTACCGGGCGCTGAAAATCAAACTTGAACAGATGGACCTGGCGTGGGGCATCTGCACGAACAAGTTGTTCTACCTGGCGGTCCCGCCGGACGCCTACGTCCCCATCTTCCGCGGGCTGGCCGCCGTCCGTCTCAATGAACCGTGCAGCCCGTCGACCGGCTGGACCCGGGTGCTTTTGGAGAAGCCTTACGGCGCGACCCTGGCGCAGGCGGAATCGATTGAGACGCTGCTGGAGAAGCATTTTCGTCCCGAGCAAATTTTTCGCATTGATCACTACCTCGGCAAGCAAGCCGTCCAAAATATTCTCTCTTTTCGTTTTTCCAACACTTTCCTCGAACCATCGTGGAGTCGGGAGTTCGTCGAACGGATCGAGGTCCGCATCCACGAAGAGATTGACATCGAAGGCCGGGGTCAGTTTTACGATCGGGTTGGCGCCCTGCTCGACGTCGGGCAAAACCACGCCTTGCAACTCCTGGCGCTGGTCACCATGGAACATCCCCGGAGTCTGACTCCCGCCGTCATCTGGCAAAAACGCGCTGACATCCTTGCTGCGCTTCGGCCGATCAGCAAGGTCGCCGCCCAAACCTTCCGAGCGCAGTACCAAGGGTATGGTCGACAAGCCGGGGTGGCCGCCAACTCAACCACCGAAACATTTTTCCGCCTCGAGACAACGATCGATCATCCTCGCTGGCAAGGCGTGCCAGTAATCATCGAGGGCGGGAAAAACCTGCCGATCGATGATAAGCAAGTTATCGTCACCTTTAGACACCCGACGGCCTGCCTCTGTCCGCCCGGCCAGCACTACCAAACCAAGGCGCACTTCCGTTTAGCGCCGAATCCGGGCATCGCCATCCAGTTCTGGTCACGCAAACCCGGTTCGACAACCGAACTGCAGGAGCGCTGGTTGACCTTCGATTACCCGGCCGAGGAGCAACAACGGTATCTGGCCGAGTATGCCCAACTCTTTTCAGAAGCAATCATGGGTAACCAACTGCTCTTTGTTTCCGGACGTGAAGCGCTGGCGAGCTGGCGGTTTGTTGATCCGATTCGTCGGGCCTGGAAGAAGGTGGGCCGGCCGCAAACATACGTACCGCACGCGTTGCCGAGCATCCCAGCCGCACAGTCGAGAAAGAAAATCCAGGCGATCGGCATGGTTGGTTTGGGAAAGATGGGGCTCAATTTGAGTTTGCGCCTAACCGAGAAAGAATGGAACGTTGTCGGGTACGATCCACAGGCGAAATCAATCGAAGGCGTTACAGTTGTTGATTCTCTGTCGTCGCTGATTGCGCGACTACCGCCGCCGAGGGTGATCTGGCTGATGGTTCCTCACCAAGTAGTTGATGAAACACTTTTCGGCAAAGACGGCCTGGCATCCTTGCTCCATCGAGAGGACATCATCATTGACGGCGGCAATTCGTATTACAAAGATTCAATCCGCCGAGCGAAGAAACTAGCTCCTAAAGGAATCAGGTTCATTGACGTCGGCGTTTCCGGAGGGCCCGGCGGCGCCCGTTCCGGACCGTCACTGATGGTCGGCGGAGCAAAAAAAGATGTCGAACCGATCGAGCACCTGTTCCTTGACCTGGCCATACCCGGCGGTTATCAGTTCTTCCCTGGTCATGGCGCCGGTCACTTCGTCAAAATGATCCACAACGGCATTGAGTACGGCATGATGCAAGCCATTGCCGAAGGGTTTACCATCCTCCGAAAATCATCGTACCAGCTCGATCTGACCAAGGTCGCCGACGTCTATAACCACGGGAGCGTCATTGAATCCCGTCTGATCGCCTGGCTGTCCCAGGGGCTGACGCTCCACGGATCAAATTTCCGAGGCGTCAGCGGCCGCGTGGCGCACACCGGCGAGGGGAAATGGACGGTGAAAACCGCGAAAGCATTGAAGCTGGAAACGAAGATTATCGAAGCGTCACTCCGATTCCGAGAACTTTCGGCGACCAGCCCGTCGTACACTGGCAAGATTCTCTCGGCTCTTCGTGAACAGTTCGGCGGTCACGCAGTAGGCACGAAGCGAGGGTGAAATGACCACGACCGAATTTAATGAAACAAAATTCATTACCGCAACTCGCCGCCTCTTTGCCGACTGCCTGATGCCGAACGGTGGCATCGTGGCTGCGCCAACGCACCAGCCGTACTACCCAAAGGACGCGGCCAGCTACATGAGCGTCTGGCCTGGTCGTGATGTTGGATTCGCGCTGGCGGCCATGTTGCTCCTTGGCGATGATCACTATGAACTATTCTTACGGTGGCTTTGGGAACGGGCGGAAGATGTTCAGACATCACCTGATCCTACCCACAAGGGTTTACTCTTCCGAAACTACTACGTAAACGGCCGAATTTTCCTGCACTTCCTGCAGCCTGATCAAAATGGCACACTGCTCTGGAGCATCGCCTTCAAGCAGGCGAGAACCGGGAAACCGCTCTCGACGCTCGAGAAAAAGGTCATGACCGCCCTGGCTGATGGCTTGGTTCGAATCTGGGACCGCGATCGATTTGTGCTTCCGGTTGAAGATCTCTGGGAGGAACGCGGCCTCCGACCCGGCCAGGGTATGTTTACGTATTCGCTCGCCGCCTGCGCCGTTGGCCTCGAGGCGGCCGGACGCTTGCTCGGTCGGTCGGCCTACCACCAGACAAGCGCGGCCATGAAAGCAATCCTCGCTGACCGCAGCTGGGATACCGGAGCCAAAATTATTCGACGTCGAATCGCCGGCTCCCTCGGTTCTGACACCACTCCGGACGGCTCGCTCGCCGGGCTGGTGTGGCCCTTTAATGCCGGTTTTGATCCGGCCCATCTCCGTCGGACGCTGGAGCGCATTGAAGGCCAGCTCCTCACCGATCGCGGCGTCAGGCGCTACCCGGCCGATCGCTACGAGGGTTCGCTCGGTGATGGCCATAACCACACCAACGACATGGCGGGCGCCTGGCCAATTCTCACGTTCTGGTTATCGATCGCCTGGTCAGAGCTCGGCGATAGAAAAAGGGCGGAACGGTACTTCTCCTTGATGTTTGAAAAACTCGGTGACGATTACCTCATTCCCGAACAGCTCTTCTGCTGCCACCTCGTGCCCTGGGTTGGGGTCAAACCGCTGCTGTGGAGCCATGCCATGGCCCTGTTTGCCGCAGAAAAACTGGGCTTCCTGCAGTATTGACAACGCATGGCTAGGTTTATTATCATTTGACTACTGGTGCAAATGACAAATCATAATCGAATTAAGCGAGAACTCAAGAATTCTGACGCTTTGGAAGCCTGCGCCGCTGAATTTGGGATTATTGGCGACCGCACTCGTTTGAAGATCTGCTATCTGCTCTGTCGTTACCAAGAGCTCTCGGTTGGTGAGATCGCTAGACTCCTTGGGGTTTCCATCTCCGCAGTCTCGCGAACGCTCCAGAAGCTAGAGCGAGCAGGGCTCATTCGTCGGCGTCGAGAACATCGGACCGTTTACATACGGCTCAATCGCTCACCCCTAGCCACTTTGGTTAAACAACGACTTAATGCCTATGAAACATTTTGACTTACTCATCATCGGCGGTGGTGCTGGAGCGTTTGCGGCGGCTATCCGCGCCAATGAACTGAAAGCAAAGACTGCGCTCATCAATGCCGGGCTTCCGCTCGGCGGCACCTGCGTTAACGTCGGCTGTGTGCCGTCAAAGACGCTTCTTTACGCGAGCGAAATGTTGCACTACGCGAAACTCGGTATTCCCGGTGTCGAGCTTGAAGTAAAGAATTTTGATTTTCAAAAAGTCGTGCAAGACGAACTGGCACTTGTGGAAAAACTACGCCAAGAGAAATACGAAAAAGTTTTGAAGAATTTAGAACATGTGATGGCAATAGAAGGAGGGGCACAATTTGTTTCTCAAAACGAGGTAGAAGTGAATGGCGAAAAATTGAGTGCGAAAAAATTCATTATCGCCGCCGGTTCAACGGCAACGGTGCCGCCTATAGAAAATATCCGCCAGGTCGGATATGTCACGCACATTGAGGCGTTGCGCCTTGAACGTCAACCGAAAGAGTTGGTTGTCATCGGCGCAGGCCCGCTTGGCTTGGAGTTTGCTCAAATGTTCGCGCGTTTTGGAACAAAAGTAACCGTTTTACAGCGCGAGCCTTCAATTTTTCCCCACTCTGAAAAAACGCTTACCGATCGTCTTACCGAAGTACTTACCAAAGAAGGAATCGTTATCAAAACAAATGCTGAGGTAAAAAGTGCGCGCAAGGAGGCCGACAAAAAAGTTATTTCTTACGCTATCAACGGCACGCAAGAAGAAGAATCCGCGGATGAGATACTTCTAGCGGCAGGCAAAACACCAAACACACAGGGACTCGGCCTCGATGTTGCTGGTGTTGAAATTGACAAGCGACAGGCAGTTGTCGTCAATCAAAATTTCCAAACTTCCAATAAGAGCGTTTTTGCAGTTGGCGATGTTACTAACGGCCCGCTGCGTCTTGAACCGACCGCCGGACGGGAAGGAACGCTTGCGGCAGAAAACGCGCTCTCCTCCCAAGGCGGATCCGCCTTTGGCGGAAAAGGCACAACACTTTCGATTGATTACCATACTGTGCCCTATACGATTTTTACCGATCCCCAGCTTGCCGGGGTCGGCTTTACCGAAGAAGAGCAAATGAAGCAAATGGGCGTTTGTGCCTGCCGCACTGTTTCGTTTGAGGATATACCGAAAGCAATTATCATGCGCCGCACCGAAGGGCTTATCAAAATGGCGATTCATCCGCAAACAAAACAAATCTTGGGCGTCCACATTCTCGCGCCAAACGCTGGCGAGTTAATCGCCGAAGCGATGATGCTCATAAAAAACAAAAACACGATTGATGATGTGGTAAATTCTTTGCCAATGTTCCCGACACTCTCCGAATCCATCAAAACGGTGGCCTTGTCATTTACCAAAGATATTTCTAAACTTTCCTGCTGCATATAAAGGCCTTAAAAAGGTGAGTCAGGAACGAATTATGGACCAGATTTATGGTGATGATCCAAAGGGCGGTTGCGGGTGTTAGTTTAGAAATTCACTGCTAAAAATTCTCCAATCTACCCCATGCCGCTGTTCACCTCAATAAGTGAATGTCAGCGGTCTCCTGAAGGTGCGTGCACCTTTCACAAAAAGACCGCTATTAACAGGCTTGTTTTTCTACTCATTGGCACTGAACTTTTTTTCACTTCCATTTTTGCCATGGCCGGACCCTTTGTTGCTGTGTTTGTTGCTAAAGGGATTAGTGGCGGGACGATAACGGTGGTTGGCATCGCCTCAATGGTTTTTTTGATCACTAAATCTACACTACAAATTCCTTTTTCCCGGTTCGTTGATAAAACGTCGAGCGAAAACAGGATTGTCGGCATTCTTTCGGGCGGTTACGCGGTCATTGCTCTGTGCCCCTTAGTCCTCGCTTTCAGTACTCTTCCTTGGCACGTATTCTTGGCCAATTTCTTCTGTGGTTTAGGCAACGCCTTAAGCTACCCTTCTTGGAATGCGCTTTTTACCCACCATATTGATAAACAACAAGCGGCGTTTGAGTGGAGTATTTATAACACCATTATTGGTTTTGGCGTGGCCGGGACAACTGCTTTGGGCGGATTTTTGATTGACCGCGCAGGATTTCAAACAGTGTTTCTGTGGGTCGGAATGATTATTCTTTTAAGTTCGTTCTTGCCCCTCGCATTTTATCGGCGTTTCGGCAATAGCCATAAAAATATATGAATTTATCTGGATTCACCTTAGATGTTATAGGTAAAATTTTATCTGCCCGGCGAGAACAATTCGGCGGTCAGCAGGTAAAAAATAGGAATGATAAACCATGAGCGTCAAATATATTTCTAAACTCAAAACTTTTACGCTTGAAAACTTGCCCGACTTGGATGTAGCGGTGCTTGGGGCACTGGAGCTTTTTCAAAAAGAGCCATTGCCCAAAATTGAATTGAAAGACGTGTATGACCGGCCGCTTGTTGTGGGCTCTGGCAACGCGGAGGCAACCGGCAGAATCATGTTCAAAGATTTTGACGCTGTCTTCGCTTCCGAAAGCACGTATGAGGAGAAATTGAAAAACATTAACAGCATTGACGGAATGGTAGTTGTTTCCGCCTCGGGAGGGAAACATGCCCCGCTTATCGCTAGAACAGCAAAGCAATACGGTAAGCATGTAACCCTCATTACCAACACGGCTGATTCCTTAGCCAGCAAAGAATTGGACCAAGCGCATTCCTACGACGAGTACGTTTTCCCAAAAAACCGCGAGCCCTACACCTACAATACCTCAACGTATATGGGGATGATATTAGGCTACACGAAAGAGAATCCGGCAGACATGTATCGCTTTATTGAGGAGAACGTACACACCTTCTCCCGGCCTTATTTTTCTCGCTACGACAAATACTTTCTGATCGTTCCGCCGCAGTTTTCCGAGATTGTCAGAATGCTCCAGGTCAAATTTATTGAGTTGTTTGGCCGAAAAATCGCTCGCGATGTTGAAACGAGCGAATATATGAAGCACGCCGTAACAGTGGTGCCGGCCGATGAGCTCTTCGTAAGTTTTGGCGAAGAAAACCGTATGTGGGGTCAGCCGGAAAATCGACTGAATGTACCGCTGCCGGCCGACGCGGGATACGCGGCGATGATGGCGGTTGGTTATTACGTTATCGGGCAGATTCAAAAATCCCATCCGCCGTATTTTAAAGAAAACATCGCCGATTATACTGAACAGGCTTCTAAAATGTTCGGCCATACAATCAGCCCAATTGTTGATTGAAAATATTGCCTGTGTTATCAGTGGCGAGACTTCATGAATAAATGATGAAAAAATTCATCACCATTGCCGGAATTTGTTGCGCCTTGCCGTTCATAATTATTGGATTCATTTTCTTTTACCGTGGCGGATCGACTAGCCGTTCCGCCAATGCAAATCAACCCGGGAATCAAAGCGTCAATACTCCTGCTCACAACGCTTTTCCTGAGTTTAGCGTGACAGATATTGACGGACAGAAAATTTCTAACGGTACACTCAAGGGGAAACCGGCGATCATCTGGTTCACGGCAACCTGGTGCACGCCGTGCCAGATCGGCGCCGAAGCAGTAGCGAAACTCCAAGATGAACTGGGGCCCCAAAGCTTCAACGTGCTGGTGATCTTTGTTGATCCTAAGGAACAACCGTCGGATCTTCGGAGATGGAGAGAACAATTTGCCAGGCCATCCTGGAGGTTGGCACTGAACAACGGACTGGCAGCCAGCAGCAAAATTAAATTTCTCGACTCGAAGTACCTGCTCAACGGAGATGGCACTGTCCGAGACTTTAACACGCAGATTGTCGACGAACAGTATCTCAAGCTCGTTCGTTCTATCGTCGGTTAACGGATATGAGTAATTTCCTCATTCTAAAAATCTTTCGACATCGTTGGCCGGTCCTGGCAGCGTTGGGAACCACGGCAGCCATCTTCTTGTGGCCGGCCATCCCCCTCCGCGGGCTGGATGACTGGTTTCGCGTCTACCTCAGCTCATCGTATCTCACGTATCTGTACCCGACCATTGCCCTCTTGTCTGGCACTGTCGTTGGCACCTACACATACCACAAAACCGTGCAACCCTGCTGTCCGGTCGGAAGCGTCAAAACCGGTGCGACCGGCTCGTTTGTCGGCGTGTTCTTCGGCGCATGCCCAGCTTGTATTCCCGCCATCGCGGTCTTCCTGCCACTTTCCGCCAACGTGTTCTTGAGTCGTGTCGCTCCGATCTTCTCATTGGTTTCGATTGCGCTGCTGATATTCGCCATTTACCGAATGAACGGTTTTCGGAAGGTTGTTTAACATGGCCCTTACTAAGACGATAGCGCGCATCTTCCGATTGAGAACCAATGTTTTGCTTCTGTTATTTCTGACCGTGGGGTGGTACATGGTGTTCGTCGGCATCCCCGTCCTGACCATCCCAGGTAACAGTCTCGCGTTCCAATTGAGCATCTTCACGGACCGAGACTATGTCCTCATGGCCGGACTGGCGCTTCTTGCTTCATTATTCACCGTGATCCAGATTGAACTCTTCCGCCGCCACCGGGGAGGCAAGCGGTGGCAAGCAATCGGCAAGGCTGGTGCAGGCGGGGCTTCAGCCACACTCGCGGCGATCCTGGCATCTGCGGCATGCTCGTCGTGTGTTGCGGCGATTCTTGGCTTCCTCGGTTTTGGTACTGTGTTGACAATCATCCAGTACCGTTGGTACGTAGTGCTAGTTGCCATAGTGTTTATGCTCATTTCCATCATCTTTACTCTCCGTCATCTCGATAAACCCTGCGAAAAATGTATCAAAGAAGAGAGCGGAAAATCATTTGTATGAACGTAGCTCTATGCTATAGTTTTAAATGGTCTGATGATGGTGGGAGAAAAGCCCGCCCTTCGATGCACTCAAGACAGGTTTTCACTCATTTTCGAACTGGTGCCGGATTGGTAGTTGATTGAACCGCTCCGCTATGCCCACTCGCTCACCGTGGCAGATTCGTGGCGATCTCCATGTCCACGCCCAGCACACGATCTGCGACAGTCACAAATCAGGGGATCCGGTTGAATACGGCCAGACCTGCGGCGTAGGCGCGATTGAAGAAATGCGATCCTATCTTTCGAAGCGCGAATACGAGTACTTGGCCATCGTCAATCATGCCACCAACCCGCTTGCTCCCGAACCCCCAACGGCCTCATCCGAAAAACTTGTCCGAGAACACAAAGATATCATTGAACGAGTCAGGAACGAGGCCGGGCCAACCGGGCCTGTGCTTCTGGCCGGCGTGGAGGCCAGTCTCTTGGCTTCTGGCGATGTCGATGTAACCAAAGAAACTCTCTGTTCGCTCTCAGTCGTCATTGCTTCCCGACACGGCAATTCTACGGAATGGCGCATGGACGAAACTCTCCGACGGCTGCAACATCTTTTTGTCCATTGCCCGGTCAACATCCTCGGCCACCCGACGCGCTACGTCGTACCGGCCACCCTGCCACAATACCGCCAACTGTTACAACTCTGTACCGAGTTCGAAATTGCCTTTGAGCTCAATCTTAGAAACCCCTTCGGAGCCGAGCTGATAACCTCGATTGTACGAAGCGGGGTGCTGATCAGCCTTGGTTCCGACATTCACGGCAACATGATCCGTGAACAGACCATTGCCAGCGGTTCACTAAGCTCGATTCCGGTCATTAGGCAACTCCAGCAACAACGCTTTCCGGCATCACGAGTGATCAACACCTGGCCGCTGGAAAGGCTACTTCGGTGGCTCGAAGAACGACGGATAATGTGCCATACTTAAGGATAATGAAAGAAAAAATTTCAACAACCCAGGACCACCTCAAGGCACTCGCCCGACTTGTCCGTTCTCATATCCTTCGCTCAACCACGGCTGCCGGTTCTGGCCATCCGACGTCGTCGCTCTCGGCCGTGGAATTAATGGTTGGTTTAATGTTTGGCGGCGCGTTCCGATCAGATCTCAACCGGCCGCACAATCCCAACAACGACCGTTTAATCTTTTCCAAAGGACATGCCGCTCCGTTGCTTTACGCACTCTACGCTGCGGTTGGCCGAATCAAACCGAGCGAACTGCTGCGCCTTCGAAAATTCGGTAGTCGGTTGGAAGGCCATCCGATGCCGAGATTCCCCTACACCGAATTCCCGACCGGTTCGCTCGGCCAAGGTTTGTCAGTCGGCGTGGGTATGGCGCTGGCCGCTAAGTTAGATCGGCTGCCATACCGAACATACGTCTTGCTCGGCGACAGCGAAATGGCCGAAGGTTCAATTTGGGAAGCCATTCAGTTCGCATCGTTTAACCGCCTTGATAATCTAACTGCTATTCTTGACGTCAATAAATTAGGCCAGTCCGGCCCAACCATGCTTGGCCACGACCTTCGGGCGTACGAACGGCGGGTCGGCGGTTTCGGCTGGCGGACAATCGCCATTGACGGTCACGATTTGTCACAGGTTCTCGGCGCCTACGCCAGCGCTTCGAACACGAGAAACAAACCAACCATGATCGTTGCCAAAACGCTCAAAGGCAAGGGCGTATCGTTTCTCGAAAACAAAGAAGGCTGGCATGGCAAGGCTCTAAACACCGAGGAGCTAAAAACTGCACTAACTGAACTAGGGCCGATTAACACTAAACTTCACGCCGTCATTGAGCTTCCGGAGAAACGCCGACCGACCCTGGCGCTTCGCAAACCAGCTAAGGAGCTTCGGTATAAAATGAATGACGCGATCGCCACGCGTAAGGCCTTTGGCCAGGCGCTGGTCCGTCTCGCCCCGGCCTTCCCGAACTTGATGGTGCTCGACGGCGAGGTCAAGAATTCGACTTTCACCGAACTTTTGGCCGAACGATTCCCCAAAAAATTCATCCAATCGTACATTGCTGAACAGAATTTGGTGGGAACGGCCCTGGGGTTGGCCACCCGAGGTAAATTGCCGGTGGTCTCAACCTTTGCCGCCTTTTTCACCCGCGCCTTTGACCAGCTCCGCATGGCGCAGTACAGCCAGCAGCACCTCGTGTTCGTCGGCACCCACGTTGGGGTTTCCATAGGCGAGGATGGCGCTTCGCAGATGGGACTAGAGGACATCGCCATGTTCCGAACGCTCCAAGATTCAGTGGTGCTCTATCCGTCGGATGCCATCTCGATGGAACGTCTGGTGGAGCGTGCTTTGAAAGCGCGCGGCATAGTCTATGTTCGAGCCACCCGAGGTGTCACCCCGGTCATTTACAAACCAACCACGCGCTTCACGATCGGCGGAAGTACGATACTGCGAAAAAGTAACCATGACCGTGCGACCATTATTGCGGCTGGCATCACTCTCCACCAGGCGCTTAAAGCCGCCCAAGAATTAGCCAAACGCAAGATTAATGTCCGCGTCATTGATCTCTACAGCATCAAGCCGATCGATTCGAACACTCTACGACAGGCAGCGCGAGAGACGAAACATCTGATCACGGTCGAGGACCACCACCCGGCCGGTGGCATGGCTGAGGCAGTCCGCAGCGCGCTCGGTCCGCTGGCCGGAACCGTCATCTCGTTGGCGGTCACAAAAATCCCAAGGAGCGGCAAATCGGAGGAGCAGCTTCGTTTCCAAGGCATTGACAGTCAAGCAATTGTCCGTGTCGTGAAGAAATTCCGATGAAGCGTCCGTCAACAAAGATGTTCCTTGATAGCGGTGATCCCGGGGAGACGAGAGCCGTTCTTCAGACCCTCGGCTTTCTCGACGGCCAGACTACAAACCCAACGCTGATTGCCAAATCCCCCGAGGCTGCGGCCAGGAAGGAACGGCGGCAGCCCTTTACCAACGAGGAGCTCTGGGAATTTTACAAACGCGTGGTCCAAGAAATTTCCGGTCTGGTTCCTCAGGGGTCGATCTCCATCGAGACGTACGCTGACCTTACCACCACTGCCCAGAAGATGCTGAAGCAAGCACGCGAGTTCAACTCCTGGATTCCCAATGCCCACATCAAGTTCCCAACCACCGCTGAGGGGTTGAAGGCGGCTGGTCAAGCACTGGCCGAAGGGATCCGGGTGAACATGACGTTGGTATTTTCCCAATCCCAAGCGGCCGCGGTATATTCCGCCACCACCGGTGCCTCCCGCGGCGACGTTTTTCTGTCGCCGTTCATCGGACGGCTTGACGACATTGGCCAGCAAGGACTCGATCTCATCAAGAACATTCAACAGATGTACCAGAAGGGCGGCGGTCACGTCATGGTACTCGCCGCCAGCGTCCGTTCAGTCGCACACCTACAAAGCCTGCTTAACCTCCAAGCTGATATCATCACCGCGCCGGCAAAAGTGCTCCTGGCGTGGACAAAAGGAGAAGAAATCTCCACGCTGCCACAACCCCCACTACAATCCATACCCTACGAAGAACTCAACCTCAATGCAGATTGGCAGAGCTTCGATCTCCACCATGAACTCACCGACAAAGGAATAACGAAATTCTCCGAAGACTGGAACAGTCTTCTCCAGGCCGCAGTGAAATGAACGCCCTTCTCTTCGACATCGGCGGAACGAATATGCGGCTGGCAGTCACGCGCGACGGCCGACGTTTTGGTTCGCCGATCATTACGAAGAGTCCAAAAGAATACCGAGCAGCGATCGCGACGATTACACTCCTTGCTCGACAGCTGACCGGCTCCGCTCGAATTACGGCGGCAACCGGAGGTGTTCCCGGCGCACTCAGTCCGAATAAAGACCGACTGCTCAGCAGCACGCATTTGCCCCGCTGGGCAGGAAAACCGTTGGTTCGCGATCTAGCAACCCACCTGAAAACGACAGTCCGATTGGAAAACGACGCCGACTTAGCTGGTCTTGGCGAGGCTCACTATGGGGCCGGCCGTGGTTACTCAATCCTGGCCTACCTAACCATCAGCACCGGCGTCGGCGGTACTCGGATTGTCGGTGGGCGGATAGACCGGGCCGCGATCGGACTCGAACCCGGACATCAAATCATCAAATTCGACGGTCCGACCTACCCACCGTACCATAACCCGTACTTGCGTGGGACGCTCGAGGCTTTAATTTCCGGAACCGCCATCCAACATCGCTACCACCGACCACCGAGACAGATTCGAAGCGTAACCGTTTGGAAGGAAGCGGCGAAAAGGTTGGCGGTTGGTTTAGTAAATGTCGCGTATTTTTGGTCACCCGAAGCAGTTGTTCTGGGCGGGTCGATGATGAAAAAACCCGGCATCGACGTCAACGAGGTGCGCACGCAGCTGCGACATCTTCTCAGCAGTTACCGAATGCCCAAACTCGCCCGAGCCCAACTCGGCGACGTCGGCGGCCTGTACGGCGCCCTTGAATTGTTGAAACAGAACAAGCGGCGCGCAGACTAAAGTCTGCGCTGTATGTTTTTATGAAACGAACCCTTTGGTCAAAAGTCACATGTCAAACGTCAAACGTCTAACAATCTTCCTCGGAACCGACCACGGCGGATACAAACTCAAAGAACAGCTCAAGCACATGCTGGCTAAAGCAAAAATTCCATTCATCGACATAGGCGCCCGCCGCCTCGATCCGTCTGACGACTACCCACCAATCGCTGCGCGAGTTGCCCGAGCCGTCACTCGTGACCAAGGAAACCGCGGCATTCTCCTGTGTCGTTCTGGCGTTGGCGTGGCGGTAGTCGCAAATAAAGTGATGGGCGTCCGGGCTACGGTCGCTCCGGATCCTTGGCTTGCCAGACGTGCGCGACGAGACGACAACATCAACGTCCTGGCGCTGCCAGCCGACCGCTTGACCGCTGCCGCCTCCTGGAAAATCATTCGCACCTTCTTGGCCACGAGGTTTCGAAATACGACGCGCGACCGCCGACGGATCCGACAGATCAAGGCCATTGAGCATGCCACACGTTAGGATCGTTCCCGCTGTCTTGGGGCGAACCCGTCACGAAGCGCAACGGTCCATCAACCGTTTGCGTATACTCCATGCCCCAATCCACCTCGACCTGACGGATGGCAGATTTGTATCCACCCGCTCATTTGGACCGCCGTCGTTGGCGCGCCTGAAACTCCCGCCAAACTCCTCGGCCCACCTGATGGTTGCCAATCCGGCATCATGGATTCAAGCCTGCGCCAAGGTCGGTATTCGAACCCTAATCCTCCACCTAGAATCCAAGATCACTCAAAAGTTTCTCCAAAAACTTAGAGGGCAATTTCAAATCACCCTGGCCATGAAACCAGGCACCTCCCCCGCTGCTCTCTCCCCATACCGCCGCTACGCTTCAGCCATTCAGGTCATGACCGTCCGTCCGGGAAAGCAGGGCAGACCGTTTCTCACAAACCAGCTCAAGGTAGTCCGCTCGCTGCGGCGTCGATTTCCGCGTTTGAAAATCAGCGTTGACGGCGCCATGAACGAACGCACCATTCCAGCGGCCATCACGGCTGGCGCCACTGAAATCGTGGTGGGGTCGGCATTCAAACGCTCGCCGTACCCCGGTCGAACGTACCGTCAGTTGCGGTCGTTCGTTGGCCGCGTCGCAAAGCAGTATGCTATCCCTCACAACGCCGGTCGCTGACCTGCCCGGGGTCGGGCCGACCACAGCCAGCAAGCTCAGGCGCCTCGGCATCCTCCGGGCGGTTGATGTGCTGTCGCACTTTCCCATTCGACACGAAGACCTCCGACGCGTGACGCCGATCGCGCAGCTACGGGTTGGTCAAACCGCGGTCGTGCGCGGACGGTTGCAGCTAATCCAATCTCGTCGCGGCTGGCGCCGGCGACGCCTGACCATTACTGAAGCGCTGCTGACTGACCACAGCGGCACCGTTAAAATTATCTGGTTTAACCAGCCTTACCTGGCGACTAGTTTTCGCCAGGGCGACGAACTGTTTGCCGTGGGTAAATTAGCGGTCACGCCCTACGGCCAGCAGTTGCAATCCCCGCTGATCGAACGCGTCGGTGATCGGCAGCTCCTGGCCGGTCGAATCTTGCCGGTCTACCGGGCCGCCGCCGGTTTGACGCAGCGGCAAATCCGGTTACTGATGCATCGGGTGCTTCCCCTGGCTGAGTCACTCTCCGATTGGCTGCCCGAAAAAATCCGGACGTCTGAACGATTGGTTCGGCTACCAACTGCTATTCACGACATTCACTTTCCGCCCTCACCACAGGTCCTTGCCCGGTCGTTGGAGCGGCTGAAGTTTGGCGAACTGTTGCTCTTCAGTTTGGCAATCCTCCGCGCCGACCAGTTGCGAACGAGCAGTCAAGCCGCACCCGTGCCATTCAACAAGGAAAAGACTGCTGCTTTCGTCCGGTCGTTACCGTTCACTCTAACCAACGACCAACGTCGGGCAGCCTGGGAAATCCTTAAAGACCTGACCAGGAAACAGCCGATGAATCGGCTGCTCGAAGGCGACGTCGGCTCGGGCAAAACAGCGGTGGCGGCCGTGGCCGCCCACGGTGTCGCCTCAGCCAGCACACAAACCGCCCTGCTGGCGCCGACTGACATCCTCGCTCGACAGCACTACGAAACGTTGAAACGTTTCTTTAGTTCATCCCTGCGGATTGGCCTCTTGACCCGAACGCAACGCGAGGCCGGCAACCAGCCAGCAAACTCTAAACGCTCCTTCTTGAAACTGCTAGCCGACGGCCGCATCGACGTGGTGGTCGGAACACACGCCCTGCTGACCGAAACCGTCAACTTTCATCGTCTGACCTTGGTGGTGGTAGACGAGCAGCAGCGCTTTGGCGTAGAGCAGCGACACGCGCTCCAGCTGAAAGGCGCAAACGGCCTGGTGCCGCACCTCCTCTCAATGACCGCCACGCCCATTCCCCGAACCTTAGCCTTATCCCTCTACGGCGACCTGACCCTTTCGTTCCTGCGCCAGCTGCCGCCGGGGCGGCAACCAATCGCCACCGCGGTTGTGGCTCCCCAGGCTGCGGCGCAGGTCTGGCAGCACGTTCAGGACCGCGCCGCGGCCGACGAGCAAACCTACGTGGTCTGTCCGCTGATTGAGGAGTCAGATGAATTGGGCGTCGCCGCCGCGACCACCGAATACGAACGGTTGCGGACCGGCCCGCTCGTCAACCTGACCATCGGCATGCTCCACGGCAAACTGCCAGCCAAAGAAAAAACTGCTGTCTTACAGCAGTTCGCCGCTGGTTCGCTCGACGTCCTGGTCGCGACGCCGGTGGTCGAGGTCGGCGTCGACGTGCCCAACGCGACGACCATGGTCATTCTCGGCGCCGAGCGGTTTGGCCTGGCCCAGCTCCACCAGCTGCGCGGTCGCGTCGGCCGCAGCGCCAAGCCGTCGTCCTGCTTTTTGCTCACCGAAAGCGACGATTCCGAGGTCCGCGACCGGCTGGCGATTGTCGAACGGACCACCGACGGCTTTGCGCTGGCCGAGGAAGACCTCCGCCGGCGCGGTCCCGGCGACCTCTACGGCATTCGCCAGTCCGGGTTGCCGGCATTCCGACTGGCGACGCTGACCGATCTGCCCTTGATGAAGCGGGCTCACGATAGTGCCACATCGCTGCTCCAAGCCGATCCTGACTTAGCCCAGCATCGCCTGCTGGCCCGTAAAGCCCAAGCCTTTTACCGGACGCTGCACCGGGAGTAGGGTTGACACACTCAACACAAGAGGTATAGTCTTTAACTATTCGCTCGTCTCAACGTGGAGGGGGTTTGGCCCAGAGGCCTGAAAACTCAGTTGGGACAACATCCCATCAGGCTCGCATCGGCATGCTGGAGACTGCTACCATCAGCATGTTCGTACGGGTTGTAGCCCACCAGTCTGCGGCCGCCCCCTCCCTTGACCTTTCCACTTCGAAGCTGCCTTCAACCCATGGAGGATTTCCTATTGAGTACCGACGCCGCCTGAGCGGCATCTAGCCATCTTTCCCCTTGTTGTTTGTGATGTACACCTGACCCTTACTGAGGGGGTCAAAAACAAGGAAGTTTAACATGGAAGCACCACCTGCTGGTCCCGCGATCATGCGCACACTGCCTCTCACCGAGGTTCAGAGCGACCCGATCAGACGAGCCGTACACGTGGACGATAAGGTCCTGGTGCTCGGCAAGGGAGGGTTCCTGACCATCTCGGATGGCCCCAAGCAGCTGTGCTCGCGGTGCCTGGAGCCTTTGGCTTCGGGCGAGACCGGGCCGTTCTGCAAGCCCTGCGATGGCGTCATCGATGGCGTCCTCGCCCGGCAGTACGGGACGACCAGCTAGTACGTTCGCTTCGGTGAACGTAATTCCCCCACCACAAGGAGGTTGGTAGCCGAAGATCCGCCCGTGCGCATGGTTCAACTCCGTGCTCACGGGCTTTCTTTTTATTGCTAACAACCTAACTTCCTAACTGCCTAATTTCCTAACCCCTAATTCCCTAATCCCCTAAAACCTAACTTCCTAATTTCCTAAGACCTAACCTCCTAGTACACCTTCTGCTCCCACAGCCAGTCATACACCAGCTGAGCCTTTTGAGCGTAGACTCTCGTTTCCTCATATCCAGGGTTTTCCGTGCACTGCCACCAGGTTTGGCCGAGACAAGTGCTGGAACAGAAGTTTGCGGCTGATCCGCCGTTGTAGGCAGCGTAGACAAACTTGATCTCGCTTTTTTTGCAAACCTCACCAACTCGGCACACGACATTTCTTTTTTTCATCTGTTCCGGCGTCGGGCAAGGATTGCTCAAGAGACTCTTGAGGTAACAAACGCCGGCCTTGATGTTCTTGGCTGGATCGAACAGATCGTTGACAGCGACGCCGCAGGTTTCCGCTGTCGCCGGAAGCAACTGCATCAGTCCGTAAGCGTTGGCGATTGATTTTGCGTTAGCAACGCCTGACGACTCAATGAAGAGGATGGACAGGGCCCGATAGGCAACCTCCTTATCGTTGTTCGCTTCAGATAGAACCATCCGATCGTAGCTATTTTGCTTGACCAGCGACAATATCGATTTGAGCGTCGAGGTGCTCACGTCCGCTTTGGTCGCCACGTCTTTCTTCAGCGGCGTGGCCTCGCGCTCTTCCCTGACTAAAATCTGGCCGATGTAGATCGGTAGAATCCCGCGAAAGTTGACCAAGGCCGGGTTAATCGTCTGCAACAGTAAGAATGAGGTTAGGGCCAGTACCAAGCCAATGATCGCCCCGCTGATGATTTCCTTGCCCTGGTTCATCTTCTGCGGATTTCCGGCTGACACGATGTAGTGGTACCCGCCCCACATCATCATGACCACGGCCAAGATACCGACCACGCCGATGAAGTAGACGAAAAAAGCGCCGAGGTAGCGGGAAAATAACGTGCCGCTGACCTGCTGCTCGCCTTCGAACAGCCCCGGAATTGGGACGTTGGGCGTGAAAAATAACGGGCATACCTGATCCTTTGCAAACTTGCCTTGCCGCTTAGTACAGTCTTCGAGGCTCAAGCTATTCGTGCACGTGCCGTCAGGCAAGGTACAGGAACCGATGACTTTGCCGAACGGCGTTCCGGACCGCGCTTGCGGACAGTGAGCGACAGCGCTGCAGGCGGTGGTGTAGTACTCCCAGCCAATCAACTGGCAACTATTACGATCAAGGTCTTCGCGACACGACGGGTTACGCGCTGATTTGTCCTCGGCGCAGCAACGTCCCGTGGCCACGCCGCCGCCGCAAACCTGGTTCGCAAAAAAATTGTAGCCCTGGCCGCTCAACTGGTCGCACTCCCAGCGCTTCAGGTTCTTGCAGTCAGCCGGGCTGGTCCGTTCGCACTTGCCCAGCGTGGCGCAAAAAGGCACGTCGTTGCAGCTGGCGACTGCGTAAAAGTTGCCGCCGGCGCTGCCGCCCGGGTAGGTTTGATCGCAGGCCAACTGGGTTAGGTTTGGGACACACGTTTGGCTTGACGTAACGCAGCAGCCAGTACTCTGAGCCGACGCGCCGACCGCAATCGTCAGCCCTACTGTCAAGCTTAACACCACCCACCAGCGTCGCATGCTACTTCAACTGAATTTTCTGGACCTGATTGGTCCGCTGGTCAAAGAAGTACAGCACGGTCTCATCGGCTGACAGTATCAGCTGCGAGGCGGTGTAAGACGACTCGCCGTCGGCATTGACCGGCCGGGCGATCAGCTGCTTCTGACCAGTGGCCAAGTCGATTCGGTAGAAGTCGTCCGGCACTTCGCTGGCCAGGTTCGGGAACAAGCCGGTTCCCTGTTCCAAGTACTGCGGCACGGCGCAGAACAAGGCGGCCGCCGACCCGAAGACGCACTTGTCCGGCCACGTTTGCAAGTCCAGGTTAATCATGTTGTTGCCGAGCGATTCGGTCCGCCCGCTGGCAATGTACAAGTTTGGATTGTAGCCGGTGTCTTTGCGGAAGACGCTGAACAAAATGTTACTGCCGTCGGTCGACCAGATGTGTTGGAAACCGCGACCAGGGACGTTAAAGGAGGAAAAATTTTCCCCCAATAACCCAATCGGGATGACCCGCTGCCGATCGGCATCGATCGATTCGCGGAAGGTAGCGACGACGTTGCCGAGCGGTGACCAGTTAACGTCAAACTGGTCAGCTTTGTCGGCCAGCGGCTCAATGGTGGTCGCGCCGGTGCCGTCGAAATTTGCCGTCACCAACAACCGGTCAGCCGGGTCGTCGCCAATGAACTTGAACGAAATCTTGTCGCCGGTCGGCGAGAAAGTGATTTCTTCCATTTCCGGGGCCAGGGTATACTGCTTCTGCTGTCGAAAGTCGTAGATGAACTTGCTGCCGTCGGGAAACTCGATCGCCGCCTTGTCACGAAGCGGCGCCCAGGTCACCTTGTCGGCCGCCGGATAGCGGTCCGGCGTCAGCTCGGTCCGGGTCCGGCCGTCGGGAGAAATTTGGTAGAACTTGCCGGTCCGCGGATCGTAGTAGAGTAGATCACGGCCGTTGTTGGCCAGCGTCGCCCCGCCCGGCAGCGTGCTGACGATCGGCACCACCTGCGTCGGCCCGCCGTCAGCCACTGGCCGCGGTTGACCGACCGCCGCGTTGACGTTTGGCAAGGCATTAACGTTAGCTGGTCCCACGCCGGCATTGCGGTTTTCATTCGCCAGCGGGAAAATGACGCCGTTGATGTTCTGGTTAGCGGCCGGCGGACCGAAGATATTGCGGAAGAAGACGAAGTAAATCGTCACGCCAATACCAATGGTAACCAAGAGGAACCCGAGCACCAGCAGCAGTCGTTTCCAGTTAATAGCCATGGTGAAGGGGCAGGATTATTTGAACAGCGGGGAGCCCGGCGGGTCGGTGTTGACAAAAATGAAATCGATTCGCGCCTTGCATTTCTTCGGTAAATCGCATCGGGTAACGACGTCCTCACAGATCCTTCGAATCGTTCCCCGGTCACCGAGGCGTTCAGTGTAACACACTTGGGCAAACGGCGTACCCGCATCGGCACTGAGAGCGGCACACTCTTCTGTCGACAACTCAACGGTATCTTCAACTTCTCGACTCGTACAAAATATATCGCGTTTTAGGTTAGCCTGACAACAGATACCGTCGATTAATTCGATTGGCCGGGTGCCGACGTTGGGATCTCGACAAACAGCGGTCAAACCGGAAAAGGCGGTTGGAGCAGAAGTCATCTCTCTAGGCTTCCCACCACTCCAGCAGTCCGTCTCGCGTGTGCGCACCCCCGCATCACACCGCACCTGTTCCGAATCGCTGGTCGGGCAAAACAAAAACTTGGTGTAGTGACAAATATCCTTTCCCTGACTTGGAGCTGTTATTTTGGTTTCATACTTCGCCTTTTTACACGCTCCGGCCAGCCACGTTTGCAAACCGAGAATCCGCTGCGTATAAACACACCGATCGTCAGCGGTGTAGTTATTGTTTTCGCAAACGCCGTCTTTGCCCGCCGCTTTCCGCCGTTCGTAGACGGTGTGCGTACTGGTCGAGGTTTTGCCGCTGGGGTCGGTGACTTTGTCAATTCCTACCCGTGGGAAGCAAGCCAGCTGCTGGTCCCAGGGTAAGGCTATCTGACCGGGAATGTACAAGGAAATGCACGTCCGTCGAACGCCGTTGTCTTCGTAATCAACGTAGTCGCCGCACTCGGCCCCGGCCTGCTGAGCGGCGGCAATGGCTTTCGGCCCCTGCGCTTCACAGTACTGATCGGCCACCAAAATTTGCGGAATGTACCGTAAGCTCGGCACCTGGAACTGAATCAACCGCGGATTAATGGCGTTCAGCAACAGGTACGAGATGAGCACTAGGATCAGTCCGATGATTGCGCCGCTAATGATGCTCTTGCCTTCGTTCATCCGCTGCGGGTTGCCGGCGGCCGTAATGTAGTGGAAACCGCCCCACATCATCATCACCACCGCCAAAATCCCGGCCACGCCGGCGAAGAAAACGTAGAAGCCGCTGATGTACCGACCGAGCAGCGTTTCATCAACGCGCTGCGTCCCCTCAAACAATCCCGGAATCGGCACGTTCGGCGTGAAGGTCAGCCGGCAGCTGGTCAGGGCGGCGAACTGGCCTCCCTTTCTTTTGGCGCAATCGGTGGCGGTCACGTTATTGACGCACGACTCCCGGCCATCGTCGGTTTGGTACGTGCAAGAGCCGAAGTCAACCAGCTGCGGGGCGGTAGTGCCGGCGCCGTCGCCAGCATCAAGTTCGGCCGGGCGGATCTGGGCGCTGACCGTTGTGATCAAGGCTGACCACGCTACCGCGGCGAGGATCAGGCTAACCGCGCGGTTGCGTTTCATGGCGACCCGCCGCAATCAATTCCCAGCGCCAATCGCAGGCTCAGGATGGCGCTCCCCAGCGCAGCTTTTTCGGTCAATCCTTCGCCGGTGCCGAGTGGAATGCAGGCCGCGGCCAGCACCAAGAGGACGACGAAAAAGATGCTGGCGGCGATCAGCACGCCGATCCAGACCGGCCAGGTTGGTGGAGAGAAAAGTAAGGCGATGCCCCGTCCTACCGCTGCGGCGCCCCGGGCAGTCGCCGCTATTCCGCGGGCAGTCGCTGCCACCGTACGCTCAGTCTGAGCCGCTTGCTGAGCCGTGCCGGCCGCTTGTTGCAAAGCCCTGGTTCGCTCGGCAAACTGGGCGCCGCGAGACAGCTGCTCAGTTGAAGTCCGTCCGCTCGGCTCAGCGGCGGTGGGTGCAGGCTCAGGTCCTTGGCCTGGCCCGGTCTGGCCGCTTGTTTTGGGGGTGGGCGAAGGTTCTTCTTCAACGCTGGCTGGCCGGAACGACTGCCGCCGAGGAAATCGAGCTGTGGAAACTTGGCCGGAAGCTTGATCATCGGCTGGCTGCTCCTCTTCGGGCTCGACAGGTTCTTTAAGGTAGACGTTAGTGTACCCCTCGCTGCCGGTGGCTGGCTCCTGACGCAGGCGCCGCGTTTCTTCGCGGAACCGACGTTCTTGTTCCTTGATCGCTTGCTTCGGGTTGGAGGCTTTGACTGCCATGCGACGTTACGATTGCTTACCCCAGGTCGCGACGTTCACTTTCCAGGCGCCGCTTTCGCGAACGAACTGGAGCGCCAGCTCTTGGTTGTAAATCGTCGCTGGTTCAGTCCCGATTTGCTCCTGCCGCTGAAGCGTAACTACCACCTCCGCTAACCCAAGCCGTTCATCGACCGACGGCGTTGCGAAAGCCAAGGCACGACTGGTCGTACGGGTGGCGTTGCCCGGCGAGTTGGTCGGCTGGTTGATTAATCGGCGAAATGACTGGGTCAAAGCGGAGCTGCAAAACGGTAGGACAGCCTGGAGGTGCGCGGTCGGCGCGTCGCTCGAGGTCGAACCGAACCGCTCGGCAAAAACTCGCGCCGTGGCTAAAAGTTGGTCGGTCGTTGGCGCGGGTTCGGCGTTGGTGTTTTCAGGGATGACTGTTCGGTTGACCGTAGAAATCGGCGCCGTATTCGTCGCCGGGCCGGTCTTCGGCTGTCGCACGACGACCAGCGCCGCCGCTCCCGCCGCCGCCAACAACGCGCTGATAATCAGCCAGCGTCGCATCATCCCGTTAGAAAGTCAGCCTGTGTTGTTTCATAAGAGTCGACTATTTCTCGTTGTAGCGAAAGGCTTTCTAACGGGATCAGCGGACATCGGCGGTGGTTGGAACCTCACCGCGGGCCAGCGACTCTTCAAACTCCTTCTTGGCTTCCTCGATCTCCAGCAGCTGCCGCGGGTCGGAGGTAATCACTTGATCCTCGGTGTAACTGGCCACCACCTTGATGGCGGCGTGCTTGGCGCCGGCAAAGAAGATCCCCTCGCCGACGCCAGCTTCGAGCAAGAGGTAGCGCTCGCTCTGGGTCAGCAAAAAGGTTTTGGCCACAATATCGATGCCGGCCGGCGACTGCTTCATCAACAGCTGCAAGGCCGAGTTGTTGACGATCGCCTGACCGTAGGGCGAGCGGAGGAAATCATTGACGTCCTGGGTGATGGTGGTCACGCCGAGGTAGTACTTACGGGCCCGCTTGACCAGCGAGTAGATGAACTTGGCCGAATCTTCGTTCTGCATCAGCCACCAAGCCTCATCAATCGTCAGAATGCGCTTCTTGAGCTTGGAGCGGGCGACGTTCCAAATGTAGCTGACAATCATCGAAATGCCGATCGACCGCAGCTCGTCTTCCAAATCCCGAACCGAGAAAACCATCAGCTGGTTGTTGACCTCGACGTTGGTTGGGCTGTTGAACAAGCCGGCAAAGGTGCCTTCGGTGTACTTCTTCAGCCGCTGGACCAGATTTTCCGCCCCGACCATGCCGGCCAGGACCTCTTCAAAGTCCTTCATCAGTGGCGGTTCAACCGTCGCCAGGTCACTGTCCGGGGTGATGTCTTTCTTGGCGTAGGTTTCTAACAGCGCTCGATCAATGATCGAATCTTCTTCGTTAGTCAGCTCGCCCAGCATCAAGCGAATGAGCGATTTCAGGGTAATGACCGCGGAGCGGATGATGTCGGCCGGCTTTTCATCGCCGTGGACGGCTCGCGGCAAGTCAAACGGGTTGATTTTCGAATCGGAGTTAAGCGAAATGCTGACGTAGGTACCGCCAACCGCGTCCGATAAATACTTGTACTCGTTCTCCGGATCGATGACAATCATATCAGTGCCGAACATCATCGAACGGAGAATTTCTAACTTAACCGCGTAACTCTTGCCGGCGCCCGAGGTGGCAAAAACCGTAAAATTGGCGTTCTGCAAGCTAAACCGATCGAACAGAATCAACGAGTTGTTGTGTCGGTTAATGCCGTAGAGAATGCCGTTGTCGCTGGTCAAGTCGCTGGAGATGAAGGGGAACGAACTGGCCACCGGGCTGGAGTTCATGTTGAAGGTGACCAGTAGTTGGTCAAGGCCGAGCGGCACGGTCGAGACAAATCCTTGCTCTGCCTGGAATAACGCCCGCTTGCTGTAGACCAACCGCGAGCCGAACAAGCCCTCGATCTTTTCGGTCAAGCGATCGAGCTCGTCGCGCGAGTTGGCGTAGAGCGTAACGTAGAGGGCGAACTGGAAAAACCGCTCGGTGCCTTGGGTCAGGTCGTCGCGCAGCTTCTCGATATCGCGCAGCGCCGTCTCGCGGATCGGGTCACGCGGCGCGCCCTTCTCGGCGTCGGACAGGATTTGCGCCTCGAGCGCACCAACCTTGTTCTTCAGCTGCTTCAAAATGATTTTCGACTCGACCGGGTAGAAGAACATGCCGATGTCAAGCGGCGAATTGAAGTTGATGATCGGCGCAAACCAGCCGACCGCAATGTAACGCGGGTAGGTCACGACAAACAGGGTCCGAACGTGCTTGGCGCCAAGCTGAATGAAGTTGGTATCGACGCGCAGGGCCGCCGGGGCGATTAGGTCACGGACTGAAATGACGCCGCGACGGTAGATCCGCTCGGCCTCGATCAGCTCGGCGGCGCTGACCGGCGCCGGCGGTCGTTCACGCTGGATTTCCTGCTTGGTCGGCAGGGTCTGACCAGCTTTAAGTTTGGATAGGTTGATGTCAGCCATGGTTGAAGAAGCTGATAGCTTTTAGCTGGTAGCTGGTAGCGGTAGCGAAGAGTGATTAATTTTCATCAGGCAAGTGGTTATTCGATGGGTCCCTAAAAGCTAACCGCTACAAGCTCTAAGCTTCTAATTGGATCTTCCCGACCTCAACCAAATGCTGTTCAGCCGAGGTCTCGGGGTTGTAGGTGTTGTAGTACAGCTCGATCAAGCTCTGGGTATCGAGCACCGCCGATTTTAGCCCGGCCGAAGCCAGGCCGTCGATGACGTACTCGACCCGCTTGAAGAGCTCGGTCCGGAACTCTTCAAACTTCTTCTGTTTGAGGTGGATCACGTTGGTCGGCGAAAAAGCGTCGACCGCTCGCGACCAGAACCTCTTTGGTCGTCCCGACTGTTCCGAGTACGGCACCACCACGTAAAATCGCTTAGTCATGATGTCGGCGATTTCGACCAACTCTTGAATGTATTGGCGGTACTCAACCGTTTGTTGCTTCAGCAGCTCGTTGGTTTGCTGCTTTTCGAGGTCCTTGAGTTTATCCAAGTAGCTGTCAATGTTGAGCTTGCGCGATTGGACTACGATCTGGAGGGGAAAATCAATCGCGTTGAGAAACTGGACGTAGCTGGAAATGACCGCCGCTTGCTCTTCCTCGCTCTTCAGGTCGAAGTTAATCGATGCGACCAAGACGACCGCGCGGACCGAACCATCCTTGAGCACGACCACGTCATCTTTAATCTCGAGGATGTCGAGGTACCGTTGAGTCGACTCAGCTTTCTTCTGAATTTTGACGCTGGGTTTCGGTTTGACGACTTTCGTTTTGACCATATCGCTAGGCGAGGTCGGCGAAGATGTCAGTGACCGTGCCGGGTTTAGTGGTTGTGGACGGCGGGGTGGACTCTTCGGGAAGCTCTTCGCGGTAGGCGCCGCCGGTATCGACGATCAACGACAGCTCGGTCAGCTTGCGCATGGTCAGGGGTGCTTTGACCGGTAGGGGGGCGGCGATCTCAACCGCTTCTTCCTTGGTGAGGAAATCGCTGCGGCGCAGTCGTTTATTCCAGACTCGTAGCCGCGGCTTTTGCATAGTGACAAATAAGTTGAGTAGAAAGTAGTGGAAGGTTCGGCCGTTTATTTTCAAAAAGGCAAAGGTGCCGGCCACGGCGAAAATGAAGATTGAACTAATGGCAAAAACCCAGAAATTGGGGTACAAAACTTTGTAGACAATCTGATAGTTGGCAAAAATGAGCGCGGCCCCGACCAGGAAAGTCAGGAATTGGCGGACCGAGATCGGACCAATGATTTTGTCCTCGACATCGATGAACTGCGGGACGATAAACTGCGGCATGGCTAGAATCTGAGTTTACGATTGAGATCGGCGATCAAGGTAAACTCCTGTTCGGTCAAAGCTGCTTGGCCGGCTTGCTGTCGAGCATACAGGACCTCGCGGACCGATTTCGACGACAGTAAACCCTGTTGACCCATGGCGACGTACAGGCGATGGGGTTCTGATTCGCGCCAGGCTTTGATACCGTCGGCTCGCTTGGTGAACGATTCGCGAGCCAGCTGTTGGATTTTTTCGTAGACCCGCCGAACGCAGGCCACCGGATCAGCACCGAGACGTCGGAAATCGACCACGGTCAGACCGCGCAACTCTTCCACCGGTCCGACCAGACGCGACCGGCCGCGAATATCTGCCACCGTTGCCCGTTCCGGCTGGGCCGGCCTAGTAGCGGCGGTCGGCAGCGGCGGGGTCAGAACCGCTGCGGTCGGCTCGAGTGCCGGCGACGGCCGTGACGGTGGTGGCGTCGGCATGGTGGCGCGAAGCGGAACCGGCGCGGTCAGCGGCGCGCTCGACGGCGGCGGGGCGGCCGGTACCCGCGGCGGTGACGGCAGCGGCGACGACTGCTTAACGGCTTGCTGGGTGACCAGGCGTCGGACTTCGTCGTGGTTATGGAAGCGAGCGGCTTCCAGGCTGGCGGCGGCGACCAGCTTATCGGCCAGCGTTGATTCAAAACCCAAACCGCCTATTTTCTCCGCCCGGACCAGTAGTTCAATGGTCTCGTTCGAAGTTCGGATGTCTTTGATCCGCGCCGTCATGATGGTCACGAACCGTCGTCGCAGGTTGTCGTCGGTGAAGATCAAATTGTTTTCGCGGATCAAACGGTTAATCGCGTCGGCGACCACGTCGTGGACATTCGGACCGGCTGGCAATCCGGCTAAGACGTCAGCCTGCTGCCGGATTTCCTGCTCATCGTCCGGCGTCAGGTGGGCGACCGTCGGCGGGATCGCGGCCGTCGCCTGCTGCGACTGCTGCAGTCGGGCCATGACCGAGGCCATCGTCGGCCCGTGATCAGTGCGGGAAAGCGGCGGCGGCCGAGCGGCCGGGGGTTCAACCCTGCTCGGCCTCAGGACCGGCGCCGCCCCGACCGGGACGTCAGCTGGAGCGGGGGCGACTGGCAGGTTGGCTGGCGGCGCCGGCGGAACCGCGGTCGCCGTCGGGGCCGATTCAGCCGTTGGTACCGGTGGCGGCACGGCTAGCTCAATCGTCTCGGGCGAAGCCAGCAAGCTAACCACGTGGACGATGTGACGCAGGCTGTGGTCGTCCTGGTCATTCAGGCGTTTAAACTCCGGCAGTTGGAACAAGGCCTGTGGACTGCGCTGTCCGCCTCGTGCTTCGAAGAGCTGGATCCAGGAACCGACCGTGTCTGACCCTAAGGGCTGGCGACTCTGCCGAAGTACGCCCAGAATCTGCTGCGCCAGGGTGGTCCGACGCGTTACGGGCAGGGCCAGCAACCTGGCCCGCAGCCGCTCGTACAGGCCGATCCGCTCGTCGGCGACGATGGTAACCAACTGGTCGAACATGGCTAAAATTTCGCGGTCAGTCAGCAGCGGCAAGGCCAGGGCGCGAAATTTAATCAGGTACGGATCAATCGTTCTGGCCAGTTCGGGATCGGCCTGCCGCTGGCGTTGCAAGATCTGCGCCACCTGGACTGCGGTTCGGGCCTCGGCATAGGCCGCGACCTCGGACAGTACATCATCAAGTTTGGTAAGGGCATCCCCTCCCCGGAAATCCAACTGCTCAAGCTCAACAAAATCGATCATGGTGTAGCGGAAAAGTGGCTATAGTATACCATAAATCAGCCGTCCTGAAAACGGTGGATTTGTTAGAAAAAAGCTTGCTCTTCGAGCGAGGGCGCGTTAGCGACCGAGTCGAGAAGTACCTTGACTTTTTTGTACAAACTTATATACTTCCCTGTTCGTTCGAGAGTAGTTCCTTCAATAATACTAAAATACTAATTGGCCAAAAGGATGCTCAATTACCAGCTAGGGTTCGTTCCTTAAGGAGGTGAGTAAAGTGGAAGAGCCGAGGTGTCCGGAATGTGAAGGAATAGAATTCGATTACAAGGACATTGGCCGGGAGTTTCCGCTCCGCGCACCGGGGGGAAAACGAGAGGATTTCGTTTTCATCATCTTCTGCAAGAGTTGTGGAGAAATAATCGGCACCGCTGGAGCAGTAATTGAGTCAGGCTATTAGATGCCAATCGAGGCCTTGATACGAAGTGATCAGGGCCTCGAAACTTTTTGGATAACTTGTGGAATTGCCGCGGTCTGCCTATCAAGCAAGGATAATTTTCTTAACTCCTGTTGTTCAAAAGTGATTTCAAACGTAAAGTCTCTGTTTCAACAATCGCGCCTTCGTACTCGCCACTATGCGCGTGGCCAACACCGTATGACGGTTTTTTCTGGTCCAAGTGCAAATTCAACACCAGCTCATCAGCACGTTCTTCCGCATACAAGTGCCATCGTGGATAAAATCCCGAACCTAACCGCAGTGTGTAGCTTTCTTGCCCGGTCCGCGGATCGCGGAAGCGAGCGTAGCCGCAGCGTTGGACGGCTACCGTGGTGTTGGCCGGACGAGGCACCGTGAACCTCATACCTCACCGTTGCCACACCAGCATTCCGTCCGGATTCATCCGCATCGGCGTCCAGGCAAACTGGTTTGCTCGCGTGTCAAAGTAGGTTAGGCCAGTCAGGCTGGTGTTGCCGAGCGCGCCGAGCAGCTGCTCGGCTTGGTGGCCGACCCGCGCGGCCTCAGCCGGGTTGCCCGGGAAGGCCGTTTCCAGCAACCAGCGCAGGCAGGCGCCGACGTATACCGGCTGATCAACGTTCGCGTTCAACTTGGCCAGCACCGTGGCCAGCGGCACGCCAGCGCGGTCAGCCAGTGGCTTGAGTAGGTTGGTTACTAGGCCATCACGAACTGCCTGGTCTTTGAGCACGTCTTTGATTGCGCCGGCCCGAACCAGCACCATCGTGGCGGTCACGACGCGCGGCAAATCCGAACGCACCAGCGCGTCCTTGAGCATTGGCAGCACCTTGTTCATGTCCGAGCCGGTTTGCTGCAGCAGCGCTTCCTGTTGTTCGTAGCGAGCTTCGTCGGCGGCGGCATGGGCGGTACGAAGTTGAACGATCGAACGGCGGATGGTAAAATACTGCTTCAGGAGCTGCTCAGATTTCGGATCAGCCGCTGGACGGACTTCTCCGCCCTCGAATACCAATCGCTGTCCGTTCTCGTCCACTACCGTTGTGGCGAGTTCAAAGCCTTCGGGCGAGGCCGACGAGAGCGACAAAAAGTCGTCAATCGCCAGGATGCGCTGGACCACGATCTGTTCGTTTCTGGATAGACCCTGAAAGACTTTGTTAGTAAAAATCGCGGAGGTCAGCGGCTCGTTTTCGAACGCGGATTTTTCGGCCAGCGAAATCCACTCCTTGACCGTTGGCGGAACAACGCCGGCAGTCGTCCGAATGTTCTGAAGCGTCAACCATTCGTTATTCTGTCGCAGTTCGAAACGGAGTTTCTTCCGGTATTCGTCTCGGTCCTCAACCCATGGGATTTGGACCAACTTGGCGGTGATTTTTCCGATCAGGTCAATCTCGGAAGTGCGGGCGACGGTCACAATCCCTTTCTGAAACAAGGTCATAATTTCTTCGTCGTTCAGCCGCGGTAAAGCCGCGGCCCGCGTCACCGCCAACATCCGCTCGTAGCCCGAAGCCAGCTCCGACGGTCGGCCAGTCAGCTGGGGATATTGCGCCAGCACCCGCGGCAAACCCCGAGCGATAAAGAAAGCGTCTTCGGCTGAGTCGTAAATTACAATCCAATCTACGTACTCCTGCATCTGCTTGAATACCGCTTGGTCAAGGAGATCAAGCTGTTCGATGTTAGCTGATGACGATCGAGGGGCATCCATAGGCTAGCGGCCGGACCGGCGCCAGAAGTCTCGCAAGCGGTCGAAATCGCCTGCCGCGCTGCGATCCCTGGCGCCGAACTGCCGTATGAGTGCTAAGATTTCCGGCATCGTGACCTTACGCGAATCCCCGAGCTGGGTAAAATTACCAAGCGCTTTTACTAACATTTCAAGCATCTGGCGGTTTGCCGGGTCGAACAACTTGGTGGCATAGTTGGGGTTGAACCGACCGGTTTTGATGTTCCGCTCGGACTTTCCGAAGTTTTCAGCCAAGAAGGCCAGGCCGTAAGGCAGAGAAACGAAGCTGCGGTCACCGGTCTGGCGATAGTACTCGGCGCGTTCTGCTGGCGAGGCGCGCTCCATGTCAGTACCGGCGCCAATCACTTCTTTGCCCCAGGCCAGACGATTAAAGCGACGGATAGTGCCTTCAAAGTCGCCTTTCCGGATCTCAGCGCTTACCTCCATTTCTCGATCAAGCTCATCCTGGAAGTGCTGCCGACCGGTAACGGTGTCGGTCTTGACTGCCCGCGCCACTCCCCAGTGGTTGACCTTTTCGGCGGCATGCGACATGTCGTTGGCGATCGACAGCGCCTGATCCTCGGACATGCCCAGTTTGCCGATGAAGTAATCGTCTATCATCTGTTTCAGGCCTTCAGCGTCGGAATCGTATCCTAAGTTGGTTTGAAACTCATTCAAGTTAAAATCCTCGGCCGCCCGGATACCCGCGGCCGCAGCCGTACTCGCATCGCCGCGCCGAACCGCGTCCTCGAAAATTGACAGCTGCTCCTGCCACTGCTCAGTCGTAATTTCCTTCTTTTTCTCGGCAATCGACGCGCGCAGCTCGCGTCGCAGTTCCTTGGGCACGGCCGGACGGAGCCGGCTGACGACCTTAGCCTGGTCGCGCACTTTCTTCTCCTGCGCGTCTATGGCTTCGTCCATCAACCGCAGCTCAGTATCGGTCACGCGACGCTTAGCCATTCCTTCTTGGAGGTTGGCTGCCTCTTCCAGTTTCTCGGCTTCTTTCTCGCCTTCTTTCTTCTCATCGTCGTTCAGCGGCGGTTTTTCACCAGGTTTCGGCTTGAGGTAACGCTCAAGCAGCTGCCGTTGCTTTTCGCGTTCGGCGCGCTCCTCCATCAGCCGCGAGTACTCCGGCGTTCCAGGAGAGTGGGTCTTCAAATCCTTGTCAATCTGTTCGAGCTTCTTAATGACCTCAATCAGCTCCTTCTCTCTCCGTTCATGCTGCCCCTCGGTTAATCCGCCGGCCCTGATCGCGGCTGCCTGATCGCGCAGCTTTTTAACCTCTTCCTCATGCACTGCTTGTCCCCGCCGTCGGAGCTCGTTTTCCGGCGCTGATTTCAGGATTTCCTGGCGATAACGCTCCTCCCGCGTGGCCATCGGATCCTGGTATTCTGGACTTAACTCCAGTTCGGCTTCAGCCTGTTCCTTATTCCAATTGTCCTCAAACTCTTTCTTGAAAATCGCCTCGTATCCCGGCCGGAGTGCCTCAATCTTCAACTTAGTCCCATCATCCTTGGCGCGCGGATCAATCCCCTGAGACTCTAGATAGCGATTAAAATTCTTAGGGAACTTCTTGTCCATGGCTTCATCCAGTGCATCGGCGAAGCTGACTTCGACCTCTTCTTTGTCCTTTTTGACCGTCTTACGGCCATAGCGGCTGGCCGGGTTGGCAGCCCGGTCCTTGGCGACCTCGGCGACCTTGGCCGTTAGCTGTCCTTGCTGTTCCTCTTTCACCAGGCGTGACCGCGCCAACTGCTCATCATGCTCTTTTTCCAGGGCCGCTCGACGTCGCACGGTCCGCTCGTCGCCTGAGGTCGGATCATACCCCTCATCGCGCATCAAACCGCTGATGTATTCAGCCAGCGGCAGGCGTCGCACGACCTTTCCTTCGTGGTCCTTCTCTTCGAAGAAGTTGACGTCAGCGCGAAGATCGCGGGTCCGCTCGGACCTGATTTTTTCTGCCTCCGCATTAACGTCTGACTGGACGCGTTGACCAGCGGTCTCCTGAACATAAAACTGTCCAAGGTCGCGCGAGCCCTGCATTAGTTCCCGTTCGCGAGCCATGGCCTTGGCTCGCTCTCGCGTCCGGTTGTAGTCCTCGCTGGCTTCGGAGAAATCCCCGCCCAACACCTCGCCGCCTCGGCCAGCTATCATTTTACCGAAGTTGCCAAAAGTCAGAAGATTATACTTAAAGTATTCCGGCGAACCGGCGGCGCCAACTGCGAATTTCCAGGCTCGCCGGGCAGCGCTCATCTTCTTGCCGACCGCCGGCTTGAGCGCCTCTTCCATGTTCTTGTTCGCCGCTTGCCAACGTTTTTCCTCCCAATCATGGCGACGCCGGGCGCTGGCGCGCTTGAATCCCTCGGCCCAGACGCTCGGTCTGAGCGGAATTCCTCCCAGGGCAACTTGTGCACGGTCGATAATCGCATTGCCAAGCCCTTTTGCGCCAGCCGCAATCCCTTTGCCGGCCAGCTTGGCCGCCGGCCTGCCAACCGTCACGCCAGCTACTCCTAACGCTCCGAAAGCCGCACCAGCGCCCCCGACCACCGCCGCCTTGGTGGCAAACCCCCGAATCTTCTCGGCCCACTGCCCAGCCAGCTGGCCGCCGGCCACGCCCAGCTCGCGGGTAATCATCAGCGTGCCGACCAGGAGCATAATACCGGTGATGTAACCCAACAGCTTGTCGGACTGGCCAATGGTCGAAATGGCGGCGGCCACGTTGTTGGCGGTGGCGCTGTCGGTCGGCTCGATCACTGCCGATCCCTCGGTAGTTTTAACGACGGTAAACACTTCTTCGCTAAACTGCACCGGCGCCGTCATGACCGCCAAGCTTAACCACAGCAAAAACGCCATCACCGGCCCGACCACGACGTAACGGCCGAATTCCTGCCACCAGCGGGCCGCATATTTCTCGGTCGCCGGGTAGGTCCGGAAGAGGTATGCCAGCGGCGACAGGACAACCAAGAACCACAGGGCCAGGACGCGCAAAATCAGGACGATCGCCATGATCGCCAGGACGATAACGGCCACCGTCACCAGGAACAAGCCGAGCAGCAGCGCGGTCAGCACCGCTCCCGAACTGATCTCCTGGCCGCTGGGCAGCGGTTGGTTGCGGAGCTGAATGATCTCGGTCAGGCCGAGGGCGTGGGTGATGTTGCCGGCGGCCACGTCACGCCAGGCATTGACAAAGGTCAGCATGATGACCTGGCCGAAGTCGATGAAGAAACCGGCGATGAACTTGGAGAAGTTAACCAAGATGGCCATGACGATGAGCCGTGCCAGCAGGCGGTTGTAGCGGTAGTTTTCCAGTCGCAAAATCGTGCCGAAGGCGATGATCAGCAAAACCACAATGAAGAACATGTTGGCGATGTCGCGGACAATCACCCAGCCGCGCTCAACCGCCGGCGCGCCGAGGAAGTTGTTGTACTGGGCGACGGCGACCAAGATGTTGACCACCACCACCAGCAGGTTGGCCATCAGGGTGATCAACTGGTACGCCAGCCACGACAGGATGTTGGCGATGATGCCCTCGCCGACGGCCTTAACTTCATGCGGCACGGCCAGCCAGAATGCCGACAGTAAGACGACCGCCAGGATGACGGCGGTTGGTTTTTGGTGGCGCTGGATGAAGTTAATAAGAACCATGGCCTTAGCGAACTACCTGGATGAGCGGGCCGTTCTGCCAGTCAGCCGTGCTGGTACCGACGGTCGGCTTACATGGCGTACTAGCCACCCCGTTGTCGCACCAGCCCCAGTTGTCGCGGATGCGCACTTTCACTTGGTAATTACAGATCCCTTTGCGCCCGCAGTGGTAGACGTGAGTGTAGGCATGCGGCCGATTCGGATCGTCGCGCGGGGCAATTCGTAAGTTGCCGTCAACCGTAGTATCGCCGTCACCCCAATCAATCGCTACCTCGGTCAGCGGCCGCTGTTCCAGATCAACGTTGCTATTGAACCGCAAGGTGTACGTTACACCTTCATCGAGTACGACCGAGGCGACGTCACGATTGGAAATGTTGGTGATGGTCGGCTTGATGGCGCAGTAGTCAGCGGTCGGTTCGCTCGTCACCGCTTCAGACGAGTGACGAACCGCGTCTACGCAGGTGCCGCCGGTGCAATCGCCGTCAGCGGTGCAGGCTTTGTTCGCGTCGGCTCCGCCAGAGCAGACCTTGCAGAGCGTCGTTGGCGGGTTCCAAGAACTGAACGATGTTTGTTGCTCGTACTTGCCGCTGGTTATGTTCCACTCCCACAGGCCGTAGGTTTTGGCAAACAGGCGCATTAAGTTGTACTGGGCGTAGCTGCCGCTCGCCAGCGTCGGTACGGACGAGTTCAGCGTCTGGGTGCCGCGATTCGAGGCTGCGCCGCCAATGCACTCTTCGTTCGGCTGGCTGCAGCATTGCTGGCCAGCTGGACAGACGCCGGTGACGCAGCGTCCAGCTGTATCGCGGCATTCACTGTCATTGAAACACGAACTGCTAGACTTGCTGCCGCTGTTGCCGTCGCATTTGCCACGCAGTTGGCCTGGCAGATTCACGCACCGGCCAGTCGTAAATTGGCAATCCGCGTCAGCCGTGCAGGTCGCTCCTTTATTGACGCTGCTGTTGGCGTCGCAGCGCGTGCCAGTGCTGTAACCGCGAGTGCAGGCTTTAGCTGTTTCCTGGTCGAAGTCATAGGTCTTTGTGCCCGCATCGTACGTGGCGCAAAAACCATTGCCTTCGCAGGTGCCCTGACGGTCGTCAGTTGAATCCTTCGGCGTGCCATTGTCGTCGAAACAGTCGGAGGAATCCAGGCAGAACTGCCCGGCCTGGCGGCCGCTCAAGTTCGAACACACCCGACCGCTGCAATTTCCTTTGCAAGCGTAGGCGCTGCCGGCTCGCACTTGATTCGGCGAGGGCCGGCTGACGTCTGGTCCTTGGACTGTCAACGGCTCAAACTTATTCCAGTCATCCGGCTCTTCAACGGTCCGCGGGGCGGCCGTGCCGAACGGCGCCAAATCATTGACGTAGCGATAGTTGAGATCGGGTACCACGTACGTCGCTGCGTTCGAAGTCCGGTCTGCCCAGGCTGTCACGCTATCGTCAGTTGCTACCTGGACCAGTTTTGTGCAGCGCTCCTTCATGAAGAACAAACCTTGAGCCCAGAATCCTGACGCGGCCTCATTGCTATTTGCGCATCGTTGCGCCCCCCAGTTGATTCCCGTGAGGTGTTGGTCAACCGAATCCCACTTCAGTTCAAACCACATGCCTGCACAGTTAGATGCGTCCGCTCCTGCCCGGGCAAACCACCCATTGCCCTCGTTGAGAATGATATCCCCCGCGATTGGCACAATTCTGTCCCACGTGCTGTCGCCGTTCTGGTTATACCGCATCATATGGACACGGAAGTACTCAACGTCATATTTGTGTATTTTCTGATCCGTTGCGGACGGCGTTGTCAACCCCGAGTCGTATCCTAGCTTTGAACAGAAGCAGAATCCCGGCTGAGTACCGTCCCGACATTCGGCTCTATCTTCTATCGTATTACAAGGCCCACCGAAATTTTGGCCGTATAATTTAATGGCATCAGCTGTTGCAGGGAATTTTGTCGTCATTGGCCGGTACGGGCCGAGCTGCTCGTTGCATAGCCCTCCGGATCCGCCCGGATAGAGCGCAATCACTGGACCGGCCGTGTCCGCATCGCAGTCAACGCCGGTAAATATTGTTGCGCCGGTGTTAAAGCTCGAAGACTGCCCGACCGCCTCGGCGCAGGCATAGAGCGGCTGGCGGTCGCGGTAGCCGGCTTCCTGGTCAGCCGCCCCAAACACGCTGTCGCCAAAGACTGCGTCAACCGGCCACCACGACAAGCAGATCGCTGAATTGAGCGAGTCGCGCTCCAGGCAGTAGCCTTTTAATCCTTTAAACAGCAAACCGTTGCGGTCGGTGAAGTCGCAGGTCGGCGCGCCGTCGCTCGGGTAGAGACGGCAGGATTGCGGGACGTACTTCGTATCGCTGACCTTCAGGGCCGGCAGCATCGCCACATCATCAATCCAGAACGACACCGGTTCGCCGGTGACCGGCGTGGTAAACGCAATTCGGGTGTCGCCGTTGACGCCCGCTTTCGGACCGAGCAGCAAGGCCTGCCAGCCAGTGGTCAAGAAAAGGTCGCCGAGGACTTGCCGATCGCCGGTCGTCGGGTTGACCAGGCTGACCGTCACGGGCTGCTCGTTCTGCTCTGACCGGATCCGGAAACTGAGCAGGTACTCAGCCTGAGCAGACGTTCGCAGCTCAACGCCGGCCGACGTCTGCGCACCGGAATCAGCCAGGTTCGAGGGGGTAATCTTCAGCATGTGGTTGGGGCTGGTTTTCGACGTCTCACTGTCGAGCGTCACGGCCGCGTTCTTGGTCGAGCCGACCGGATTGACCGGCTCCCAGTGCTCGGCGACCAAGATGTTGCGCACGTTCGGGTGCGACAGCGAGCTCAAGAAAATGCACTTGCTCGGCGTGCAGTCGTTGTCCTGAGTGCACGACTTCGTAATAGGGTTCTGGCATCGCTGAACCACGACCGAATCCTCGAAATTGCTGTTGGGAATGTCGAAGCGCGTGCCGACCTGCTTGGCGACCGACAGCGGGTAGTAACCATCAATCTTCAGTGAGTTCGGCTGGCCATGCCAGTCGAGACCAGCGACGGAATAGCCGGTCAAGCCGCTGATTTGCGACACTTCTTCCGGCGTGCGGAAGGTCAGGGCCCGCGGTTCGTTAGCGAGCGAGCACCGGCCGCCCGGGCAGTCAGCATCGTCGGCGCAAAACCGCAACGGGTCGTTGTCGCACTGCCGGCCTTCGAGGACGTTGTTGCACTGGCCGTTCGGCGTCAAGGAATCGCAGATGGTCAAATCTAAGCACTGGTTTTGGGTCTGGCCCTGGGCGTTGGTCACCGGCAGCGAGGTCTTGCAGGTCAGCCACTTGTCGCAGACGCGGTCGGGCCTGACTTTCAGGATGACGTTCGCGTCGCACGACGGCCAGCTGGCGTAGCAGCCCGGCCCGGCCGGCGTAGTGAACGAGCCGACAATGCACTTGCCGCCGTTGCAGTCGGCGTCAATGCCGCAGCGACGACCGCTGAAGCTGCCGCTGTTGCCGTCGCACTTGAGGTAACACGACTTGGGATTGCACTCGGTCGGCGAGGTGCCGAGGGCCGGATCTTGTATGCAGTCGCCGGATTCTGCGCAGGTTGACCCGCCCGGGCAGGTGTAGGGACAGGCGATATTCGGCCGACAGTCGAAAACCGGGTCGCGGTTGCCGGGTCGGCAGAACTTTTTATCGGCGTTGCACTGCCGCAGCGGCGTACCGTCGTCGCAGTCGCCGGTGGAAAAGATGTAGTCGTTCGAGCTGGCCGTCGTGGTAAAGCGATCAGGCAGCGCGAAGACGTTGCGGTTGGCGTCAATAATCGTGATGCGGTAGAAGTATGGGCTCGACGGCTGTGATAAGCCCGTCAGATTGATGGTGTGATCGATGTTTAAAACGTTCGGCTGCGGTGGGGGCGAACTGCAGTTGGCCGAGGCGTCGCAGACCTGGCTGTAGCCGGGATTACCGGAATCAGGCTGAGTGTTCGGTTCTGTGCTGAACTCAATCAGCGCCGCGGTCGGAACGTTGGTCTTGAAGGTGATGCGGGCGGTATCGATGTTGACCCGTTCTTCGGGTCCGAGGACGATGGTCGGTAAGGTCCCGCCGAGCGCGCCGCTCGAGGTGGTAAAGTTACGAAGGCTGCTGGTCGCGCGCAGGTCGTCGGGGTCAGGACCGGTTTCTGAGTAGGCTTGATAATAGTAGGTGGTTGACGGCTGCAGGCCGGTAATGGTGACTGAATGGCTGGTTGAGCTCGGCACGGTATTAACCTGCGTGGAGCCGAGGAAGCTGGTCAGGCCGTAGCGAAGCTCGGTGCTGGCGGCCAGGTTAGTCGTCCAGGTGATGGTCGCTCGGTCAGACCCCGGCGTGCCGTGACTGACGTTAGAAATGGTCAGGGTGGTCGAACCGCTGCATGTCGAATCCGGCACCAACGTACCGACGGTTTCAAACGGCTCAGCCACGCACCGCTGGTTGCCGTAGCAGTCGCCGTCACAAACCCGAGAGGTCGGGCTGGTCGGGCAGTAACCTTGACCTGGTAAACACTGTCGCGCTTCGGCCGCGTCTGGGATCGCGGCCACTCGCACCAACGAGAATATTGTCGCTACCCCAACAATCATTGTCGCGGAAGCAATAAGTAGCCTGCGGACAAACGCCCGGTGATTAATCTTCGATCGTGGCCAAGGTCGGACGGTCATACGATTAGTTTCCGCACAAGGTCGGGTTAGCCGATGAGCAGGAGGTCACGCGGTAGTGGAAGATGTGGCCGGCCGGCAAATTGGTCAGGGTCACTTGATGACCGGCGATCAGGTCGTTCCGACCGCTGTCATCAGGACTTTGCTGATCGGTGTAGCCGTTGAAGTTGCCGTCGTCGTCTTCCATGCCGTAGTCCACCAGCGAGTTCGACGGCAGATCAGTGTCCCAGGTAACGAGCGCCTGCCACAGGCCGTTAGCCAGTACTGACGGGACGGCCTTGACGTTCGACACCCGCGGCACGGCATTGTTCACGGTAATCGCCACGTTGGGCGAATCGGCCGAGTTCCCGGCCAGGTCGAAGGCCCGGGCGTACAGTTGGGCCTGACCGTCAGGCAGCAGGCGTGTATCAAGCGCGTAGGTGACGCTGCAGCTGAAGGTCGGTCCGGTCGAGAAGCAGGCGGCGGCCGGAACGGCTACCGTGGCCACCACCGAACGACCGGGCGTTAACCCCTCATAGATTTCAAAGCGATCAATCCGCGACTGGTCTTCGGCGCTGAGGTTGACGTTGACCGTTCCCGACAGGGTGCCCGGCGGCACGGTCAGAATCACGTTGGTCGGCGGCGTAGTATCGCAGGCATTCGGCACGGTGAAGCTCAAGAATTCGTTGCTGCGTGGGACCTCAAAGTGGTCGGTCCAGGGACTAACATTGCGGTACCGATCCATTGAAGTTAACCGAACGTAGTAGGTGTGGCCGCCGACAATGCCGTTTAAGTTATCGAGTATGACCTCGTGATCAACCACCCCGCCTGTGTGGGCCGCGGTATCGAGACCCTCCGGCCTCACCAGTGAGCCGAGTTCATACGGCGGAACTCCGCTCACTAATTGCTCACCCCACTCGACGCGCGAGTCGGCTGGTTCGCTGGTTTGCCACTTGATTCGGCCGAAGTAGTACGGCGGACCGCCGCCGACGCACACGCCGTCGGCGTCGATGATGATACTGCCAGCGACGACCGTCGGACCGGTGGTGTCGGCCAGAACGTTCAGCGTCACCGGGACGTTGTTGACGCCGGCAGCCGCCGGTTGCGCGCCCGGCGCGTTGATGGTCAGCGTCGAAGCATACGCCGCCGGCGTCAACAGCGTCGGATTGACCGTGTCGATACAGACCGTGACCACGACCGACTGTCCGCCGACCAACGCGCCGCTGATCGGTCCGAACGGACCAGCGCAGCTGGCGGTCAACGATAAACGAACCCAGGTGGCGGCCGGCTGGGCCATATCCCAGTTCATGGTCGTGCCCGCCCCGCCGTTGTTGAAGATTCCAAGCTGAGTCGTGGCGGTCGTGCCCTCATCGGTGGTCACCGTGATCGAACGCGGATTAACGTCGAGCACTGGCGGCGCCGTGACGTTCAAGGTCACATTGATGGTCATCGAGGAAGGCACGGCGCCGGACGAACTGATGGTGATCGTGCCGGCGTAGGTACCGACGGCCAAGCCAGCGACGTCAACCCGGACGTGCACCGGATCATTCGGGTCATTGTAGTTGGTGCCGGTGGTCGGCGTGATCGACAGCCAGTTTAAGGGCGGCGTGACGCTGGTCGTGCCGCTCCAGCCGGCCGGCGCGCCGCTCTGAACGATGAACGTTTGTTCCGGCGGGTTCGTACCCTGCGTGGTGGTGAACGTCAGGCTGGACTTGCTGACCGACAGCACCGGCGCCGGGTCAACGTGGAACTGGACGGCAATGGTTTGCGGGCTGTCGACGACTGACCCGCCGCCGGTCGTGGCGGTGACGGTGATGGCGGCGGTGTAGTCGCCGGCGGCCAGGACATTACGCACTTGAATCCGCATCGTCGTCGGCCCGTTGCCGTCACTTGAATTAGTCAACGTAATCCAGCTGACCGGGTTCGTCGCCGTCCAGGTGATCGCCCCGCCGCCGGCGTTCTGCACGACCACGTCCTGCGGCGCCGGGTCGGTTCCCGACGACTGGGTGGCGGTGAACGCCAAAGTCGGGTTTGGTCCGGGCGTCAGTTGTAAGCGCGGCGCGGCGGTAATGACGTAGGTTACTGCGATCGGCTGCGGCGAGCTGTCCACACCCGGGCCGCCGTCAAGGGTGATGGTGGCGTTGTAGGTGCCCGGCGCCAAGGCCGTCGTGGTCGGTGCCACGTTAACTTTACTCGGCGTCGCGTACCGGTTGGCGCCGTCGGGCGGCACGTTCGGCGTGGCGCTGAGCCAGGTCGTACCGCCGGTGTCGGTAGTGTAGGTCAGTGTTCCGCCCCCGCCATTAGTCACGTCCACTGTCTGGAGGCCGGGCGCCGAGCCGTTCTCTTGGGCGGTAAACGACAACGAGGTGCTCGATACCGTCAGCTTGGGCGGCGGCGTGATCGTCAATGAGACGTTAACCGTCTTCGGCGTCGAGGTCGGATCGACGCCTGGATCAGTGGCGTTGACGGTGACCGTGCCAGTGTACGTCCCAACCGTAAGACCGGCCACGTTCGGGGTGACGCTGACCGTATCGGACGGCGTGCCCGGCCCGCTGGTCGGTGTGACCGCGCCGGGGGACGATAACCAGGCGGTGGTTGAACTTAGATTCCACCCGCCGATGTTGCCGTTGTTCTGGTCTTTGACGAGGAAGGTCTGCGGCGCCGGATTTTGTCCCTGCGTCGCGGTAAAGCTTAGGCTTGACGGTGTTACCTGAAGCTGCGGAACGGCCTGGGTAGTAAATGTTTTTAATGGACTGACGGCGGTGTAGCCGGCCGCGTCGTAGGATTGGACAAAATAGTTGTAGGTGGTGTTGGGGGTAAGGGGTGGAACATTAACGGTCAAAGAATGAGCCCGGGTTAGCGAAGCATCAGTGAGTGAACGATAGCTGGAGCTGGCTGTATCGACTCCGTACCGCGCGACTAATCCATTTTCCCCAGTTATCCAGACATTCGCTCCATCAACATCGACGCTTCGCAAATTTGTGGCGGTACCAATTAAAACAGTCTGGGGGCACGAACCGGCGCCAGTCCAATGGAGTACTTTTCCGCCACTTCCGACGAACCACACGTCGTTCGGGGAAATCGCGGCGACATCGTAGAACGTGGTTGTATTAAATCCACAGGAGGTAGCGTTGAATGGTTCCGACCATGTTTTTCCTCCATCGATACTCTGACCAATTACTCCGCCAAACCCAGCCGCCCACCCCGCAGTTGCGCTGGCAAAACTCAACCCAAAAACGGCAGCGTCAGGCAATGTTCTTGGAAGCTGCGTCCAGGTTGCCCCGCTATCGGTACTACGGTGAATATAACCATTATCACCGGCCGCCACCAACGTCAGGGCGTCAACGACTGCGGTATCATACAAGACCCGGAGCGGAGCAAGGACGGTGTTCCAATTACTTCCTCCGTCAGTGGTTCGGAGGATAATATTATCGCCGACTACCCAAGCGTGTTGATCGTCAATAGCGGTCACGTTGGTGAAATACGTGCTGGAGGGAACGCCATTCGATTGGCTCACCCATGACGTTCCGTCGTGAATTGCTCCGGCGTCATTCGTCCGCATGATAAAGTTCTGTCCGACCGCCCACCCGCGATTACCAACCATCACAATTCCTTCTGCTCTGCCGGGTGGAGCTATTAAACTCAACGGGGGGTTGGGGGCAAGGCCGTTGGCTCTAAAAATGGCGTTACTGGTTTGGCCAACTAAGTAAGCGCCGTCACCAACGGCGCTGATTCCTCTTAGAGACGACCCGCTAATCGAAGTTGACTGCCAACCAGGATTGGCCGATAAGTATATTCTCGAATCCGCCGCCAAACTCGCCTGATTCGGCGTGTTCCAGGTAATTGTCGCACTCGACGAGGTGGTGGTGGCCGTCGGACCGAGCGGATCAGTAATGGTTAGTTCCTGCGTTTTGAACGCGAAGTTACCTGACTCGGCGGTTTGGGTCGAGGTATTCGAAATAGCACTGGCGTGGTAGTAGGTCGCCTCCTGCAGACCGCTCACCGTAGCCGTGTGGTTCGTCCCGTTGCTGGCCGGCGTGCTGCTCGGGTAAGCGACGCTGTGCAACGCCAGCCGGCCGGAAAAACCGCCCAGCCATCCGACGTTGGGCGTAACAAATGAAGCGGCCAGCGCATTGGTGCTGGTCGCCATCGTCACCAATGACGACCAGCTGCTGCCGTCGCCGCTAAACGAGTAGTAATCGAACCCACCGGTGCAGCAGCCGAAGGCGAAAATCTTGCTGTCGCTGCCCACGCCGAGGCTCAAAAAGTCAAGGCTGGTTGTCGTCGGCGCGACGCTCCACGTTCCGCCGCTGTACAGGTAGATGCCGCCGTTCCGGCCGACCGCGTAGGCGCGAGCGTTCGAAACCGCCCCGATGTCCTCGAAGCCCAGCGGCGAGCCAGGCGTGCCGAGCACGGCCGTACTCCAGGTTGAACCGCTGTTGGTCGAGGTGGCGATCGATACGTCGTTGCTCGTCACCCACAGCGTCGTGGTACCACCGATAGTTATCGCGGCGATGTCAGTCAGGTAGGTCGCCGACGGATCAACCGCGCTGAGGTTGACGGCGTGGTTAACGACGGCGCAGCTGGCCGGATCAACTTCTTTGACCGTGGTCGTTCCGAGCCCCACTACCCACAACTTTCTGTTGGCCAGGGCCATATCGGTAATGCCCAGCTGCGTGTCGCACTGCGCCACCGAGCTACCGCTTAACGTCAAAACATGGACGAATCCATTGGCCGTGCCGACGTACACTCGGTTAGCCGGCACGTCGACTTCGAGCGCTCCCGGCGATTCGAGTGTGTACGACCACCGCTCGGTCCAGCTGGTTCCGCCGTTTGTGGTTTCGTACAGCACCGACGTCCCGCCGGTCGGGGCAGTTGCAACGAATGCGCGCTGCGCGTTGACCGCCTTAACCCCGACCACTGTTTCATTTCGCGGCGAGCCGCTAATGCTCAGCTGCTTGGCGGTCCACTGCAGGCTGTAGCTCAATCCGTACTGGACCTGGTCGGAGGTGGTCGTCGCGTCAGTCTGCCAGGTAATCGTCTCCTGCGTTGGCGAGACTTGGGTCGCCGTCGGCGGCATGGGCGTAATCGTCAAAGCCCGAGCGGAGGTCGACCACAGCAGCACCATCGCGGTCGACAGGGCGGCGACTGAGGCAAGACAGAGATAGGTTGACCGGCGGCCCATAGTTAGAACGCTCGGAAGTTAAGGGTCTGGTTCGACGTGTCGTTGAACGGTCGGCAGCCGTTAGCAATGTCAACGCGACCATTGCATTCGGCCGCATTCTGCTCGATCGTTTGCTTTAAGTAGTAGTACGAACGGCAGCCGGGAATTCCCTCGCCCGAACAGGTCGCGGTCGAACACGTCCCGCCGCTTGGACACTGTGACGACGAGGTGCAGGCCAGGGCGGCATTCGAGCAGACGCCGGGACAGTCGGAGTTATCACGGCAGGAATCGCCGTCCTTCTTTCCGCCGCGGCATACCGTCGGCTGACACGAATCATCGACGTACAGCGGCTTGCCGCCGGACAGTTCCAGCGGGCAGTTAGTCCGACAGGACTTTGGATCCGAGGGATCACGATACTCGTTGCAGCCGCTTTGTTCTTCCGGGCAGCTGCCAACCCAACTGTCGCAGGTCAGGCCGCCGCCGCAATCAGCGTTGATCCGACAGGTTCGTCCGACTACGGCATCGTCGCCGGTGCAGCTCGCGGTTTCCAGGCAGTCGCTGTTAGCTGAGCAACTGGTCCCGTCATTGGCGCCGCCGCCCTGGCAAATGCCGCTGCTGCAGATGCCGACTGCTTCTAGACAATCGTTGTTACTGACGCAGGCCAAGCCGCCTCGTTCGCCGCCCGTGCAGGTCTTGACGCAAGCCCGGCCGGTCGGCAGGCCATCGGTCGGCGGCGTATTCACCGGGCAGCGGAACGTCGTCCCCGTGATGTACCAATGGTAGCCGGTGTCACCGGTCAACCGTTTGAATTCGCAGGTCTGCGCGCCGGGATTCTTAAAGTACTCTTTGCTGCCGCTGTCGGCCGTGTACTCGGTGCACGACAGTTCATTGGCGGTACAGAGAATCTGCAGGTGCTTGTCTGGTTGATCCTTGAGGTAAACCGTCTGGAATGCGCCCACCCGCTTGCTGACGTTGAGCGTCGGCTGACCAAACGCCGTACAGCCTTTCGCGTCAGCCGAGCACTGGGCATTTTTTTCGTTGACCAAGCTCACGGTCGCGTCGGCCGGCACCTGGACGCCGCGCAAAGGCAGGCTGAGGAAGGGACTCGACGAATTCTGGGTGTCGATCAGGGCGCTGCAACCAAGCACGTCGGGGCTGCACAAACGGGTAAAGCTCTTAAGGTTGTGTCGGGCATTGGCCCGGTCAACGTAGGCTTCGCAGCCGAGATCGGCATCAGCGCAAGTCCGGAAGGAATTATCAATCAGGAATAGACTGTCGGTGATCTCGCGCAGTTGGAGGTTGTCAAGGTAGGCGGTGGCCGGGTTGCCACTGCCGTCGCGGAGGGTCAGTCGCAGCTGGACCGGCACACCCTGCGGATCAACGTCGACCGTTACCGGACCAACGGTGTACGGGTGCCACTCCGACGCCAGGTTAAGGCTGGTGACGATCGGACGCGTGACGGTGCCGTTAATCAGCAGGTAGGCATCGAGCGTCGTGGCCGAATCCGGACTGGCCCAGAACGACAGTGTGTAGCTCTTGTTCTGCTGCAGCTTGTCTTGGAGAACGTGGTCTTGGGTGGCGACGGTGCCGGTCGCGCTCATCGACTTGCCGCCGGCCGAGACGCTGGCCGGGCTGGGACTGACGTTCGAACCGGCGCCGACGTATTGCCAGTCGGCCGAGACCGCGTTGGAGTTCTCAAAATTATAACTGACTATCACCCGAGTGTTACTGCCAGCGTTGCCGGTAAACGCGCGACACTCGGCGGCTTCGGCGGCGCAGGTGGTGCTCTCTCTGGCCAGCACCAGGTACACGTTCGACTGGTTATTGCGTTCATCAATGGTATTACGGTAGGGATGGCAATCGTCGCTGACTGGAACGGTTCGGCTCTGCCGGCGGTGGAAAACATTGCCGCTGCTATCAAAGTACTGCGCGCAGTCCGGATTAACGCCGACGTCGGCCGGATCGCACTGGGCGATGTTCGAGTTGGCCCCACCCGCATCGACGCAGGCTGGGTTGTTGTCACTGGTTGAGGTGCCCAAGGCGATGTTCGTGCAAGGACCGCCGTCGACGTTGGACTGCTTCAAGCGGAACGACTTGAGCTGGAAGCCAGTCCGGTCATCACCGACCCAAGTAAAGTAGGTCGCCTGGTCGGCCGCGCCGGTCACCGGTTTGACGCACTGGCGGATGGCCGTAAAAAACTCCCGCGCTTCGCCGCCTTGGGCCAAGACGTCGAGGTTGGTGTACTCTTCGCAGCCGACCTGGTCGGCCCGGCACTGTCGGGCTGACGTCGGCACGAGGTTAAGCGGGTCAACTGCCGCTCGGAAGGGTATGTGATCGATCGCTTCTTTCCGGTACTGCTTGCAGCCAACCACCTCAGCCGAGCAGCGGTCTTTCGTATTGACTACGCCGGTGATCGCCTCGCCGCCGCCGGTCACAGGCGTGTACTTCTCACAGCCGACGTCGACCCGGTCGCAGGTCCGGCGATCAGCATTGAGGTAGATGAGGTTGGCCGTCCCGTAGTCGGCGTAGGCACTTACCTGGTCGGCCGCTTCCAACTGAACGTTATCAATCAGCACGTTGCAATCCGACGAAGCCTCGACGAAGGCCTGAACCACGTGGTTGTCTGGGTTGTTGTCGTACCCGCGATCAGGCCAGGTGATGACGGTCGAGAATCGCGTCCAGGTTGGCGTGTAGACGGCGTTGTCACTGGTTACATATGAGGAGTTGGCCGCCCGTAGTCCGTAGGCGCCGCTGCACGAGGTGCCAGGATTTTCTGCCCGACCGTAGTACGACAAGGTAAACGTCCGGAAGCTGAGCGGCCGCCCGGTATCAATACCTTGCCGGGCCGGCGTATTCGACGGCCGGTCGTTGGTGAAAACCAGCCCCTGCGTCGAGCCGCCCGTGGCCGGCAGGCGGACAGCCGACTTGTTATTGTTCGTCACCCCCAGGTCCGACGTCACGACTTGGGCATGCGAGGTACTGATAAATGCCGTCACGCCGCCCCAGCCTTTGACCACGTCGTCGGCGGCCGCGCCGCTGTCATCAGCCGTACCCTCGAAGAGCTCGAAGCCGCCGTTGGCGAGCAGGTTCGCAGAGCCATTCGCGTCAATGAATTCCCGGCAACCGGCGTCGGTTTCACTGCAGACTTCAACGTCGCGGTCGAAGTAGCTGTAGTTCGCGCCCAGCGTACAGCGGGCGCCAGAATTAGTGGTGCAATTATCTGTGCCGTTGCCGACCGTGCAGGTCTCACCGCTCGGCAATCGACACGTGCAGGTTTCGCCGACCGGACACTTGGTCGCCGCGGCGGCCACGGCCGGATCGCGGCCAGGATCGGACGTGCACAGCCAACTGCCGTCCTTGTCGCGCCGGTCGCTGCAGAAAGCGCTGCAACCGGCACTGTCCGACGAGCAGCCATTGACGTCGATCGTCTTTTTGAGAAAGGACACGCTGTTGCCATCCGGATCGGCGTAGGCCTGACACGAGGCGTAGTACGAGGGACAGCGGTCGCCGTCGAACCTGAACGTGCGACGATCCTGGAAGCAGTACCCATACGACAAGCACGAACCGTCTTCATTCTCGGCCACGCAGGTCGGCTCATCGACACAGACCTCGTCTTTGCGTTGAATTTCAAAATGGCCGATGTCGCCGCCGCCGACACCCTCGCTGCAGTCAATCCGGCCGTTGGCGTTGGTATCTTCGTCGCACAGGAAAATCCTGGTCACTAATTCTTCGCCGGCACCTTGCTTACGGCAGTAGGTCAGTGGCGCTTTCAAGACCCAGTCTGGATCGACTAAGCCGCAGAATGGACTCGGTGAGTAGGTTTCCATACACGTCGGAGCAGGAAACGCACAGTCAACGTCAGACGTACAAGCCGCGCCCGGCTGCGGACCACCAACACACGTACTCGTCGTCGAGAGACACGTTCCGCCCGGCGTCGGCGTACAGTCTCTGTCAGCCGCACAAACTTGCGTTCGATTATTTGAGCAGGCTTTGGTGGCTGCTGGATCAGCGTCATGCGCAGCATCCTGACCGCACATCGAGAATTGGTTAATCAGCTCACCAAGGCTGGTGTCCTGAGGTTCAGCTTGACGGATGTATTCGGCTACTAGTTGCCAACCGACCGGCACGATTCGCGACTTTTTCAAGTACAAAATGCTCTGGTAGGGGTAGCCATCGAGCGGCTCCTTACCTTCCCGGTCATACCCAAAGGTCCGAGTCGCGTCGAGAAAGCCCTGGTCGAGTGCTTCGCGAACTGTCAGTCGCTGTTCAATGGCCTGTCGAAATCGCGAATCGATCAAACCACTCGCTTCCAGGATGTCCGCGGTCGGCACGGGATTCCGCGACGGCTCGCCCAGGACAATATCATTACGACCAATCTGGACAGGTTTGATGTCGGCGGCCAGCTGGGCCGGTTGGTTGCCAAACAAGAACCTCGCTTGTGGCGACGTGCCGACCGGCTGACGGCAGGCGTCCGGGTTTAAGCCGCACTTGCGATTAAACCACTCGCGAGTGATCCGTTGGATCAAGGCGTTGCCGATCGCCTTGCTGATCACGTCGGCAATTCGCGAGCCGGTGACGATGTCAACGTCGTTGGTCGCCGTTTGAAGCGCCTTCTTGGCACGTTCTTCCACCAACACGGCCGGGGCCGTGATGATGCCGGCGGTCGTTCGGCTCGGCGCGATGTTTGTCCCGAAAGCAGTCTGTTCAGCGCGGACGGCGCTCTGACTTCGGTCAGCCGCCTTGTTGAGAACCGCCAGGATGTTGCCGAAGTCGTTCTTTCGCGGATCGTAGTACTCCTGGACCGCGGCGGCGACGGCTTCGTTGCCGACGACTTCTTTCAGGATCGGGTCGGTCCGGACGGCCCCGCGTTGCCGCCGGCATGAGTTCGTACAGTTGGTGTAGTCCCTGGTCACTTGAGCGCGTTCGATCGACAGGATGTCGCCGAGCACGGCCTGACATTTCTTTTTATCAATGAACTGCTGACCTTTTGAATCCCAGGCCGGGTTCTTGTTCGGGTCGCCGGCAATCGGGCAGGGAATGCACTTCGGACAGTTCGGATCGACGTTCGGATCCGGTTCCATGCGCTTGACGATGCCGAGGTCTTGTTGGATTTCTTTAATCCTAACCTGCTTCTCGTTGTACCGCTTCTGGCAGTCGTCCTCGCAGACCGTGCCGGGGTTAAGAATGCCTCGCACCAGCAAGCCAATCTGCTTTTCCTTCTCGGCATCGAGCGGTCGGCTCAGCTCAATACCAAACACTTGCTTGCCGACCGAGTCGAGAAAGTCGTTCTGGGCGGCGTCAAAAACCTTTTCCCAGTAGTGCGGATCAGTGATGAAAATTGGTTTTTGGCCGGTGCCGGCGGTGCGAATAAACTCGGTGGTGACGTTGGTCAGCTGCTGGTAGAAAATTCGGACGCCCGTTTTGTAGGCGACGTCGCCGGCGACCTTGAGCAGATCTTTAAGGCGCTCGCGGATCCGATTGACGATATTGGTCTTGGCCTGGGGAATGCTGCCGGTTTCGGTAACCGGAACACCAACCCCGACTACCGTGGAAAGTTCCTGACCAATATTAAGAAAGGGAGGGAAGAAAGCTTTAACTGGCACGGCGCGCGGCAGCAACAGCAAGCTGCCAATCACCACGACCGTGGCGAACGGTACGGCGAAGTACGGCAGCGTTCGCCGTGTCGGAGAGCGTGAAGCCCGACCGTCAGAGACGCTCAACTCAGTTCCCGGTTTAGTCGCCAGCTTTTTTCGATAAACGTTCACAGCGGGCATTAATTCGACAAGGCATCTTGATAGATGGCAATCAAGGTTTCGTCATCAATCTGGGCCAGCGACGCGTCGTCGGCCACGCCGTTCGATCTGAGCAACTCCCTAATCTGGGCCGCTGAAAGGTTCGTCAAATCGCTTTGCTTAAGGCTGACGTTGGCATTGGTGCCGACCAGGACGCCACGGTACTGCTCGAGCAACGTCTGGTCGTCGGTCTGGTCAATAATGTAGGCCGGCGCGCCCGCCTGCTTTAACGCTTTACGCAGGGCGCTGGCCGTCGGATTGCTGATCACGCCGTTGATGTTGACGTTAGTCACGGCCACCGCGCCGCACGACTGGCCCGGCGGACAGTTCGGATCGGCTCGCGCCGCCACTTCGTCGCCATCAGACAAACCGTCGCTGTCGCTGTCGCGGACAAAAGCGCTAGTCCGGTACGTGAAAACCTCGTCGTAGTCCTTCAGGCCATCGCCGTCCGTGTCCTGTTGCTTCAGTTCCTCGAGCACCCGCTCCTGACCGTTCGTGTTCGGCACGGTCGGACGCGGAAACGGCGAGGTAATCGTGTTGACTAAACCGACCACGCCCAGTACTAAGGCCGCCCCACCGATGGCGGCCAGGACGGTGAACAACCGTTTTCGTTGAGCCGCGCGTTCCAATGATTCACCTGAATCTGGTGCTCCAGGCTGACGTTCAGTTTCTGAAGAAAATCGCTGCTCCATTGTTTCATTTTATGCAAAAATTATAGCACATCTAGGCGTTCACGTCAAAGTAACTTTTTGGCCAACGCTAGCCACTGTTCAACGCGTACATCTTGGGCGCGACAGCCCTCGTTAAGACCCGCCGACCGTAGCGCGTCGTTAACCTTGGCCGGCTCGATTCGTAATCCAGCCGCCAGGTTGCGGTACAACATTTTTCGTCGAGCCGAATAGCCGATTCGCGCCAACCGCCACAGTTTTTTCCGTTCGGCTTCCGGCGGCAACGGCTTGACCTCGATGCGAATGACCGCCCCGTCAACCTCGGGCGGCGGCCAGAACAGTTCTTGTGACACCGGGCGAACGATGGTCGGCGTCCCGAGGTACTGAACTGATACGCTCAGCAAGCTCATGCGGCCGGGTGGCGCCGTCACCCGTTCAGCCACTTCCTTCTGGATCAGCAAACTCAGCACGGTCGGCCGGGGCGGGTGCTCAAGCCACCGGCGCAGGACGAGCGAGGTGACGTTGAACGGCAAACTCGAGACCACTTTGTATCGGCCATCCTGGACATACTCGGGCAGGCGCCAGCGCCGGATGTCACCTTGAACAACGGTGATATTTGGACGTCCCCGGTACCGTCTCGTCAACCACGCCGCCAGCGTTCGATCGAGCTCGATGGCCAGTACCGTGGCGCCACGATTTGCCAGTGCCTCAGTCACCACGCCCAAGCCCGGACCAACCTCGAGGACGGTCTCGCTCGCTCGGACATCGGCCGCGTCAACTAAGTCGTCGACGGTTTGAGGGTCAACCAAAAAATGCTGGCCGGCGCTGCGCCGCGGCCTGATTCCCAACTGCGCCAGGATGGTTTTCAGGGCCGCGCGGTTGGCCACCAGCTGGCTAGAAGGCAAGGTGCAAGAAGCTAAACAAACTAGCCAGCAAGAAAGCGACGTTGAACGGATCGCCGGCCGCGGCCAGGCCGATGACCATCACGGCCATCAGCGACTTGCCCAGCGCAAATCCTTGCTCGTAGTACACGCCGTGCCACGAGTAATCATCGTCGTGCGCCCGATCGTAGGTCATTGCCGTCAAGCTGACAAAGACGCTGTTGTGCGTAATCCGACCGAGGGCATCAAGCAAGAAGACAAACGGCGGGAAGCGGGTGAAGATCCGCAGCAGCCAGGTGACCGCTTCGCTGATGCTACTAACAGTGAGCACGTGTCGCTTGGCCGTCCGGTCGGTCCACTTACCGGCCGCCAACGTCGTTACGGCCGTCACCAAAGCGGCCGCGCCGACCAGTAAACCGAGGTTGAACAAATCCTTGTAGATCAAAAAGATGAAGATTGGCCACACTGTCATACCGATCAATTCGGCGCCCAAACCAACGTAGCCGAAGGTACTTTTTAGGTACCGTCGCCGGAACGGCAACACCAAACTCTTCAGGTACGAGTAGGCTTCGCGTTTGGGCTGGTTCTTCGTGGCGAAGAGCGGCAGACTGGACAACAAAATAATGGCCGCGGCGCCGACGAACAGGGCCGTAAACCCAAAGAACTTGACTACCAACCCGCCGGTCACCGGGCCGAGCACGTACATCAGGGTGGTGATGGTCCAGATGCCGGAAAACTCGCGGCCGCGTTCTTGCTTCGGCGAATACCGCATGAACTCGAAATGGTAGGCCGGCCAGTAAAAGGTTTTCTGCAGCGCAAACAGCAGCGGTGCCACCATAAACAGCATCGAGTAGGCTTGAATCCCCACCAGTGCTAAGAAGTACCCGATCAAACAGATGGTCGAGATCATGATCGACCGTTCCGGACCAAACCGAGCGACAAATTTTCCGCCGAGCGGCAGCAAAAAGAAATACACGCCATAGAGCAGCAAGTAAAACATCATGATCTGACGGATGCCGTAGCCGAGTGTCCACAGGAAAATTGGCTCGAAGAGCGCAATCGCCGCGCCGGCAAAATCCATCAAGGCCGCGGTCAGGTACAGTTCCTCCAGCTGGACCGGCAGGTGGATTTTAAAATAATGGAAGTGAAATAGTGGACGCATGGTTTTAGATTTTTGTCGCGCCGGCGCGTAACGTTATCAATTGTCCACCGTCGACGGCCACTACGGTCGACGGCTTAGTGGCGCGCCCGCACGCTCCGGCGACCACCGGCACGTTCGGCCACCAGGCTCGGACGCGACGGGCCGACTTCGTCGGCCGCCCGCCAGACGGATTGGCGCTGGTCGCGGTAATCGGTTTTCCAACCAGGCGGGCTAACCCCGCCGCGAGCTTGTGCTTCGGCACTCTCACACCAATGCGCAGTGACCCAAGCGCGCTGGCTGCCAATCTCTTCTTTGGTTTCAAGACAATCGTCAGCGCGCCTGGCCAATGCCAGCGGGCCACTTCGCGTTCCACTTTATCAGCTGCAAAAAACCTGGATACTTGTTGCTCGTCCGATGCGACCAAGGCGATCGGTTTTTTGTCCCGCCCTTTTAAGCGAAATACCCGAGCAATCGCGGCGGGGTTCGTCGCGTCCGCGCCCAGCGCATAAAAGGACTCGGTTGGATAGGCCACTACTCCTCCCGCTTTGATAATAGATACCGCTTGTTTTAATGATGCCATTGTGATGAGGTGCCGACCTTCATCTCATCTCCGCCTTTGTAAGGAGGGGTGTCCCGACGCGCTCCGCGGTCGGGACGGGGTGGTCTCCCCCTCCTGCCCGACCTCTCAGCCCTGCCTCGGCATCGAGGGCTCGGCATCGAGATGAGCTCGTCGTTCGAGACCCTGAGGGGTCCTCAGACCCTGAACGGGAGGCCGAAGGGGGAGGGGCCGCCTCGCGTTTTCCGTCCCGAGCTTGTCGCCCCTCGACCTTGCTCGGGGCGACCTCGATCCCATCGGGAGGTCGAGGGACGGAATTACGCGGGCGGGGGTGGTGGGAGCGGCGCTTCACACTACGAAATTAATCAGCTTATCCTTCACGCACGAAAATCACTTTCTCGGGTCCCACACTATTCGTGCCCCCAATTCTTCACCATGAAGACTGCCTCCACCAATCAGCCACGTACTCTCCCTCCGTGCTGATTCGGGCATCGCGGCCAGGGCAGCGGCCATCTGTTCGACGTTTGGTTCTGCCATTTCTCGCGATCCAACCCGTTGAACGTCCGTTTGATGGCCTGAAGTCTTGAGAAATTGTTCCAAGCTGGCATTTGACTGAGGTTCAACCGATCGATCGGCTTGGTTAAGGCGTTCAACGTATTCTTGCATGCGCGCCTCGGTCATCTTTTCTGGTTTGAGAGTAAACCATTCATGAATCTCCGTGTCGCGCTGAACGTTTCTAAGCAGCAAAGCTCCATTCTGCCCATACAGACGCCAGGTCTCTTCACCGGGATCGAAGAGGAAGGTGTATGGGTACCCGCCGCGATAATCCGGATTTTGAAGTTCACGATGAATTATGTACTTTCTATTCCAGCCCCGTCCGACCCCAAAGGTAACATGGTCTCTCCTTAGGCCGTAAACATCTTGCAGCACCCCCATTCTTGCATCGGCACTGGATATTCTGAATCCTGGGGTTTGACGGCGTCCTTCGAAACTCTTTCCACCATAAGCATAAAATGCTGGCTCTCGAGTGAGGAACTCACGACGCTCACGTCCAGACTCATCATCGGGGAGCTGTTCTAGCTCTAATTGGATTTCTTCGCGAATCCGTTGACGCTCGGCTTCAAGTTCCGATGAGTCTTTTTGGTCTGGATTCTGTGGCAGTTCGCCTTTGTACTCCATAACTACACCACAAAATTAATCAACTGATCATTCATGAAAATCATTTTTTGCTCGGCAGATAATCGTTCACTTTTTTCAAGACATAGTCCATATCATCAAAGATTTCCTCAATATCAGAGGGCTTGAGTTCACTCGGCCGACCCAACTCAGCCCCTTTGAGGCGGTGGCTTTCGAGCAACCAGCGGATAAGTTCCTTGAGTTTCGGCACGTCGAGTTTCCCGGCCTGCAAAAAAGATTGCCAGTTGTTTGTTTCTTGTAGTTCGTTCACGCCAAGGATCAAGTAATTCTCTTGGCCCGTTTCGCGCAATTTGATTGATTTGAATGTTTCGAGTGCCTGTTCGATCAATTTCACTCCGCTGGCGGCTTCGGCGATTAATTTTCTTGCCTCATCAGGAGTTTTCCCTAAAATTGGTAGTTTTTCTGAATACTTATATGCATTGCCCCAAAATTCACCCAAAGAAGACTCGCGGCTGAAAGTTTCACGTAGATGTTTGGTACGTTCAATTTGTTCGGCTTCGTCTGCTTCGCCAAATGGTTTTCGCTCGGCTTCTTCGTCCGGCGCCTTCCAGTCAGCAAACTTTGACTCGCCGCCTTCGTTATTCATGATTCATATGGATCGCCCATTAATTGATAAGTGATGAGTAAATAATTAGACTACATAATTCAGTAAACGATCTTTTATATATACTACCTTCTTCGGCTTACCGTTCAAATACTTCGCCACATTCGGCTCGGCTTTGGCCGCCGCTTCCACATCATGCTTTGCGGAACCGCTTGGCATTGTTACTGTTCCCCGCAATTTACCGTTGACTTGAATTGCGATCCTGACTTCGCTAGGTCTTATTAAATCACGATTGAATATTGGCCATTCCTCCTGCACTAGCAATGTTCCGTGTCCTAGCTTTGACCAAAGCTCCTCTGAAATATGCGGAGCAAAGGGCGAAAGAAGCTTTAAGAAAACTTCGAATTCGTCTTTATCGACGTACGCATCTTTTGTTGGTTCATCCCAACTATTGCTCCACTTCATTAACTCACTAACACAAGTATTAAATTTGAAACTATCGATACCATATTCAATGGAAGCTGTATATATATGCCGTCTACGAAGATTCGGGTCTTCTATAAGTGTTGTTTTTTGAACTCTACCGCTATGCGCTATATTCCAGATTCTTTGCAAAAACCTCCTCACCCCCACGATCCCGTTCGTGCTCCACGGCTTGGCGTCTTCAAACGGCCCCATGAACATTTCGTACATCCGGAAGCTGTCTGCTCCGAACTTGGCTATCAATGGGTCGGGGTTGATGACGTTACCGCGCGACTTCGACATTTTTTCGCCGTCCGGACCTAGGATGAGGCCTTGGTTCTTCAATTTTATGAAAGGCTCATCGCCAACGTCCTTTGGAAGTACGCCAGCATCGTAGAGCGCCATATGCCAGAAACGTGAGTACAGCAAATGCAGCACGGCGTGCTCTGCCCCACCGACGTACACATCAACCGGCAGCCACTGCTTCATTGTTTCCGGATCGGCCAACGCCTGCTCGTTCTTCGGATCAAGGTAGCGCAAGTAATACCAGCACGAACCAGCCCACTGCGGCATGGTGTTGGTTTCGCGCTCTGCCGGACCGTCTCCCAGCGGGCATTGCGTTTGCACCCATTCCTTCATCCCTGCCAGAGGAGACTTTCCAGTCCCCGTCGGCTCGTACTTCTCCACGTCCGGTAACAGCACTGGTAATTGATCTTCCGGCACTGGCACGACGCCGTGGTTTGGACAGTGCACCAGCGGAATCGGCTCGCCCCAATAACGCTGCCGTGAAAACACCCAGTCGCGGAGTTTGTAGTTGACGGCAAATCTTCCTTTACCTTCGTGTTCGAGCCACTCGATGATTTTCTTCCGCCCTTTTTCGCTCAAGAGGCCATCAAACTTCCCTGAGTTCACCATCGTTCCTTCGCCGGTCCAGCAATCGCTCTCAAGTTCGCTGCCGAGATGTCCCCACCCTCCAGGACTGATGATGGTTTCCACGGGGTTCTTCGGCATGACCGACGGCGGCTTGATTACTTTCAAAATCGGCAACTTAAACTTCTTGGCAAATTCATAATCCCGCTCATCATGCGCCGGCACGGCCATAATCGCGCCGGTGCCGTAGGACATCAACACGTAATCGGCAATCCAAACTGGAATTTTCTCGTTGTTCACCGGATTCACCGCATACGCGCCAGTGAACACGCCAGTTTTTTCCTTTTCCAGAGAAGTACGTTCAAGGTCCGTCTTGCTTGCGACATCCTTCTTGTATTTCTCCACCGCCTTCTTCTGTTTCTCGCTCGTAATCATGTCCACGAGCGGATGTTCCGGCGAGAGCACGAGGTACGTCGCGCCAAACAACGTGTCTGGACGGGTGGTGAAGACAGGCACACTATGCTTTTTCTTATCTGTCATTCCGGACTTGATCCGGAATCTCGCTTTTCCCTTCGTTTTTTCCAAAATAAACGAGTAAATCCATACCGGAGTATCATTATTCACTATTTTCTTATAGTACCCTTCGTACCTTTTCCTTCTCGCTTCAATGGAAACATCTGGCTCATGGCCTTTGTCGTGCAGCGGAATGTCGATGAAATTTCGTTTTTCCACCTTGGTGATCCGCGCCATCGCAAAACTCTCTTTTGTGGATGCATTAATAAACTCAACACTATCACCCTTACGGACATTTTTCGGTTCAAAAAAGCGATACGTCTTGAACTTCGAACCGTTGAGCACCAACGGCACTAGCTCCGGAACAAACTGCATGGTATCAGCAACCCTTTCGCCTCCCTTACCCCATACTTCATACTCCATACTTCCTACTTCAAACACCACCTCCGCTCCCTCGCTCTTCCCAATCCAATTCCGCTGCAAGGCCTTAATTGACTCGGGCCAATCGAGTTTTTCCAAACCGGCGAGCAAGCGATCGGCGTACTTCGTGATTCGCAATAACCATTGACGCAGTTTTTTTCGTTCCACTTTCGTTCCACACCGCTCACAACAACCATTCACCACCTCCTCATTCGCCAGTCCGGTTTTGTCTTTCGGACACCACCAAATCGGCACCTCGGCTTCGTAAGCCAAGCCCATCTTGAAGAGCTGCAGAAAAATCCACTGGGTCCACTTGTAATACCGAGGATCAGTGGTGTTGACTTCGCGCGACCAGTCGTAGGAAAAGCCCAGCGACTTGATCTGCCGCTTGAAATTGTTGACGTTCTGCTCAGTCACGATCCGCGGGTGGACGCCTTTCTTGATCGCCGCGTTTTCCGCTGGCAAACCGAATGCGTCCCAGCCCATCGGGTGCAGGACGTTCTTGCCGTTCATCCGCATGTAGCGCGCCACAATGTCACTGGCCGTGTAACCCTCGGGGTGTCCGACATGCAATCCGTCGCTCGACGGGTAGGGAAACATGTCGAGGACGTACACGGAGTTGCTCCCCCTGCCTGAGGGGGAGCTGCGCGAAGCGCTGAGGGGGTGGGAGCTGCTGGAGGCCGACCCGCCCGCCATGCTCCGCACGGCGGAGCGGGCGGGGGTGAGGTCCTTCGCCGCAAACACTCCCGCCTCTTCCCAACGCTGCTGCCACTTCGCTTCGACCGCGCGGTGGTTGTACTTTTCCATACGCGTTCATTCTAGCGGTCGCGCTCGCCGCCGTCCACCGTTTACGTATTGTATGATACTATCATACCGAGTGTTGACACTGACGGCTGCGCATGGTAATCTGTCTGTTGCGTGTTTCCTAACTGACTGCATTAACATCAGTTGTTTTTACAGTTGGTGGGCCCGGCGCGCAGACGGAATAACGCTATTCGTAATCGCCTGACACAACTCGCCCTCCGGATCTTAGTCGGTCTCGCGCGGCTGCTGACCTGGCTCGGTCGAACCGTGGGCTTGGTTTTGATGCAACTGACGGTCCGACCGCTGCGGCTGGTCAGCCGGTTGACCGTGCGCCTCTTACTCCCGCTCTACCGCCTGCTCTTCACCGCCAAGCACCGCACCATCGCCCTTCGCCGCGGTTCGTCAGCCCAAGCCACCGTCCTCTCGGTCCTGACCAGCCGCTACGTCGTCCATACCGCCGTCTTCCTCTTGACCGTCAGCGTCGCGGTCAACAACCTCAGCGCCCGCGGCGCCGGGTTGGCTGACGTGGCTGGCGACAGCGTCTTGAGCCAAGTGGTCAGCGCGACCAACCCAGAAGAGCAGGACATCGTCGAGCGCGCGCCAGCCCGAAAAGTCGCCTACGTCAGCCGTCAAAACGCTATTGCCCCGGATGATTTGCTCGAAGCCGAGATCGGCAGCGTCGTCGATGCCGAAGCGGCGGTCAGCGCCGACGGCAGCGCCCTCCAGATTCCCGTCGCCAGCAGTAGCGAAGTTCAGCAACGGTCAGACGTGGTCACCTACATTATCCAGGGCGGCGACACCATCGGCGGCATTGCCAACCGCTTCGGCGTGACCCAGAAAACTATCTTGGCCGCTAACAAGATGTCGAACGCGGATTTCATTAAGCCGGGTCAAGAACTCCTCATCCCGCCCATCACCGGCGTGCTCCACAAAGTGGTTAAAGGCGACACGATTGCTTCAATCGCTACTAAGTATAAAGTCGAAGCCCAAGAGATCCTCGACTTTAATCACCTGGCTGACGCCTCGGCCATCAGCGTTGACCAAACCATCATCGTGCCGGGCGGCGAGATTCCCGAGCTTCCGGCTGAACGACCGTCGTTGGCGGCACCTGGTCGGCCTGGCTTTGTTGGTCCGATCCCTGGTCCGGCCCCGGCGATTGGCGGCGGTCGGCTCAACTGGCCGACGGTTGGTCGGCGCATCAACCAATACTTCCGCTACGGGCATACCGGCATTGACGCCGAGTGCGCCTACGGCAATCCCCTCTTCGCCGCCCGCGAAGGTACGGTTTCGGCCGTGGTCTACCAGCGCTGGGGCTACGGCTACCACATTGTGATTAACCACGGCGGCGGCTTGCAGACGCTCTACGGCCACGCCTCCAAAATCTTCGTCAAGCCCGGCCAGCGTGTCAGCCGCGGCCAAACGATTGCGATGTGCGGTTCAACCGGCCGGTCCTCTGGTACGCACGTCCACTTCGAAACCTGGGTCAGTGGCCGGAAGGTCAACCCACTGACCTATCTATAAGTAAACAAAGAAAGGGGATTCACCCTGAGCAAACGCGAAGGATCCCCAGACACCGCGTTGCTGGGTAGTTACAAAAAACCGTAACTACTGCCGCTGAATCATCGCCAGTACCTCGTCCCGCTCTTGCTCCATCAACTCGCGTGAGGTCGCGAGATTCCGGCCGGTACTTTTTCTAACCGCGAATAATTCGCAAAATCTCATCCCGCCGCCGCTCCATCTCCGCCGGCGTTTTTGCTTCCACGCTCAAGCGCAGCAAGGGCTCGGTATTCGACGGCCGGACGTTGAACCACCAGTCACGGTACTCCACCGTCACCCCGTCGGTTTCGTCGAGCTGGCCACCCTGGTAGGCGGCTTTGATTTTTGCCAGTGTGCCAGGAATGTCCTCAACCGCGGAGTTGACCTCGGCGGTGTGAGCGTAAACGTCAATCTCGCGGACCAGCTCGGATAATGGTTTGTCTTGCTGGTTCAAATAACTTAAGCCCACCACCATGGCAATCAGGCCGGAATCGGCGTAGTAGTGGTCGCGGAAGAAGTAGTGCCCGGAAATTTCGCCACCGAACACAGCCTGGCGCTGTCGCATCGCCGGCTTCATATGCGCATGACCAACGGCTGATCGAATAGGTTTCCCGCCGGCTTTGAGGATTTCTTCGGGAACCATGTGGGAGCTGATGAGATTATAGACGATCGTCGAGCCGGGATGCTGCCGCAGGAACTGCTTGGCCAAGAGCGCCGTCAGGACATCACCGAGCACTCGTTCCCCATGCTCGTCCAAGAAGAACATTCGGTCAGCGTCGGCGTCGAAGGCCACCCCCACGTCGGCCGTGGTGGCCACAATCCTCCGCTGCAAACCGTCGAGCGCCCCCTCGGCCAGCGGATTCGGATTGCGTCCCGGGAAATTTCCGTCCGGCGTCATGTTCATGCCTTCCCAGGCAAAGGGCAATTTGGCCATGATCGCTGGTAGAAAGGGAATAACTGTTCCGTTACCGGCATCAATGACGACCTTCATCGATCGACCGGCCTCATGCGTACTGAAGGACAAGACCTGGGCAATATACTGAGCCGCAATGTCGAACGACAATCGTTTTCCCGGTCCATCGACGGATGCAAATGATTCTCGCTCAACAATTCTTCCGATCGTTTTATTCTCGTCACCAACAATCGGAATGGCTCGATCCCGCGTCAACTTGACCCCATTCCATTCCGGCGGGTTGTGTGACGCGGTCACCATCGCGCCGCCGTCAAATCCGTGTTTGCCAACGGCGAAGTACAGCGCGTCGGAGGTGACCAGGCCGATATCCGTCACCTCGACCCCCCCGCTGCTCATTCCATCCATCAACGCTTCGGATAGAGCCGGACTCGAGTTCCGCACGTCGTGGCCACAGACTATCCGTTTCGGTTGCAAAAACGTAGCGTAAGCCTTGCCGATGGCCTTCGCAATTTCGGGCGTCAGGTCTTTCCCCCAAATCCCCCGAATGTCGTAGGTTTTAAAAATGCCTGGGGTGACCTGCATACCGAGAACATTGTACCATACGCCTCAGATCGAGGCTCATCACAAGGACGCAAAAAAATCAAAGCCCCCGCCTGATGAACAAGCGCGGGGGCGGCCACGTTCCACGTGGACTTTGGAAAGAGTGAACCCAGCTCCACGGCTTTACAGCCGTGGCCTCGGGGTGGTTGCACCTCGGGATTACTTCTCCACTTCTTCCACGGGTTAACACCCGTGGCTTCCGTGGGGCTGGGTGAACTTCTGAACTCTTTCGGAGCCGTCAGTAACAAAGACATTGCCCGACTGATCAACGGCGATGCCACGTGCTGTGTTGAACTGCCCCGGCCCCGTTCCCTGCTCCCCCCACTTCAGGATGAACGGCGGCGAGTCTTCGGCAAAGGCTAATGAGACAGACAGCAGCGCAACAGCGCAGAACGCAAACAACACGATGAGCTTCTTCACCTTCACTGCCTCCTCTTGAAAGTCAGACATCACAACGGTTTCCGTGAGCGACAACCGAATTCGCGATTTTCTGCTTTATTCAGTTGTCAATGAGCGGGGTGACTGTACTGCGGAAGGACGGCTTTGTAAAGAGTATAACCTCCTTTCGTGGTTAGTAAGAGAGATGGGGTATGGGGGTAGTATTAAGGGGTAAGGCGGTTAGGGCTAAGGGGTACGACTTGCGTTCTTTGCGTATTTGATCAATCCGGTGATGAGTTTATGAACGAGCACAGAGTATCGATACGTATCCGCGTATACGTCTGGTGAGACGTATTGCACGTCGCGTGCGAGCATGAGTTGATTTTGTAATTCGGTCAACGACCCAAGCGCTGTCGAGTAGAATTGTGCTTTTTCTCGAAATGACTTCCGACTGAATCCCTCCGCGATATTTGAAGTGACTGACAGTGCACATCTCCGTATTTGACTTGTCAGGCCAAACTTTTCACGGTTTGGAAAATCTTTGGTTATTTGGTAAATCTTCAACGCTAACGCATGCCCTTGTTTCCACGCCATCAAATCAGTAAACGTGACGACTTTTCCTCTCCCGATATTCCCGTCATTCTTGATACCATACCCCTTCATACTTACCCCTTATCCCTTACCCAGCCCGCTGCCGATACTGCAACGCCTCGGCCACGTGTTGACTGTCAATTCGCTCAGCACCTTCCAAATCGGCAATCGTCCGACTCACGCGCATCACCCGATGGTAGGCGCGGCCGGACAGCTGCAACACACTGGCCGCTGACCGCAATAGCTGCAACGTTTCGTCATCCAAGGCGCAGTAATGCTTCAACTCGACCAACCGCATTTCCGCATTGGCAATCAGCTCGGTGCCGACGAACCGCTGCTGCTGCCGTTTTCGGGCCAGCACGACGCGATCGCGAACCGCGCTTGACGGTTCTGACTTCACTTTTGCTTCCAAATCCTCGGGCGGCAGCCGCGGCACGAGACAGTGCAAGTCGATCCGGTCAAGCAACGGCCCGGATACGCGCCGGCGGTAGCGTTCGAGTTGCGACGGCGTGCAACGACAACGGTGCGCCGAATCGCCGAGGTAGCCGCACGGACAAGGGTTTTGACTGGCCAACAGCGTGAAGCGAGCCGGAAACCGAACACTGGCCTGGGCCCGACTGACGCTGACAAACCCGTCTTCGAGCGGCTGACGCAGCGCTTCCAGGACGGCCCGAGGAAACTCAGGAAATTCGTCCAAAAACAGAACGCCGCGATGCGCCAGCGTGATTTCGCCGGGCCGAGGCGACGATCCGCCGCCGACCACAGCCACGGTTGAGGCCGTATGGTGCGGACTGCGGAATGGACGTTCGACCAGGAGCGGCTGATCGGGATCAACCAGGCCGGCGACGCTGTAAATCCTGGTTACTTCCAAGGCTTCCGGATCGGTCAGCGGCGGTAAAATGCCCGATAAGACCCGGGCCAGCAGGGTCTTGCCTGAGCCCGGCGGCCCGGACAACAGGACGTTGTGGCCGCCGGCCGCGGCGATTTCCAGGCAGCGCTTGGCCTGCGGCTGTCCGGCAATATCAGCCAGATCAACGCCCGGCGCCGAGGCCGCGACGGTCGACGCCGTCGGCACGTACGGATCGAGTAATCGCCTGCCGCGGACGTGGCGGACGACGTCGCGGAGGGTTTGCGCCGGAAAAACGGTTACCCCGTGGACCAACCCCGCCTCGGCCGCATTCGGCTCAGGCACGATAAACGTGTCGACGCCGCGGTCGCGCAAACAGGCGACAATCGGCAGGACGCCGCTGGTCGGTCGCAGCTTCCCTTCTAAGCTTAGCTCACCGAGAAAGCAGGTGCTGTCGGGAGGCAGCGGTGCGTCACCGCGGGCACAAACGATCGCCATCGCCAACGCCAAATCAAAACCCGTCCCTTCTTTGCGCAGGTCAGCCGGCGCCAGGTTGATGGTGATTCGCTGCAACGGCCAGTCAACACCCGGCGTGTTCTTAATGGCTGAACGGATGCGCTCTTGCGCCTCGGTCACCGCGGTATCCGGCAAACCGACCATGAAGAACTTCGGCACGTTGCTGGTAATGTCGGCCTCAACGGTAATCGGTTCGGCCTCGATTCCGACCACCGCCGCGGTCGTAACGCGGGCAAGCATGAAAACGCGCGGCTCCAATCAGCGCCACGCGAATGTCTACGGTAAAGCCTAGACCATGCCAGTCAACCTGTCAAGCCCTTGTTGCCCGATGAACAATTCTTGTATTCATCCCCTGCTACTGACCTTCTTACACCAAACACCTCATGCTCACTACTCCCTACTAACCACTAACCACTCTTCTAATGGCCCTAGCAACCTAACCCCTAACTACCTAACTTCCTTTTTGCGGCCACCGCCATCAAGACCAAGCCGCAGACAATCACCACGTCGCTCAAGTTGAATACGGGAAACCAGGTGCCGAGGCTGACGTAGTCAACTACGTAGCCATGTCTGAGCCGATCGAGGTAGTTGCTGACCGCGGACATGATGATCACCATCGTCGCGGCTGAACGAACCAGATCACCGCGTCGCCACCACCGCCAGCCGAGCCAGACGAATGCCATTAAGGCCATCGGTATTAACAGCAAACTAGCCGCGGCGGGAAAGCGGAGGCTAAAACCAATGTCCGGATTGGGAAACAGCTCGAACCGTACCCCGCCGTCAGCCGGTCCGAACGTCTGGCCAGCCAGGGCTAAGGCCTTCAGCCCCCGATCAATCACAAAACCGACCAGCCCGAGCGCCACTAACCCGGCAGCCTGACGGCCATACCTCATACCATCATCTATACCACTGACTGCGTTCTCAATAAAGGAAGAGGGCGCGTTGTGCGCCCCCTCCCCAAATGGGGAATATAGAAAATTGAGGCCAAACGCGCCCTGAAGCTCCTGAGGCTAACGCCGTGGCCGCGATACCATGCGCCGAGCCGGCTCACTTCGGTGCATCGCATCGCAGCCAAGGCGATCACGGCCTTAGAAGCTAATGCTCGATTCGTATCCGAGTCTAGAATGAGCGCGTTTTCTCGACCGTCCTTCTGGTGAATCCGCCGCCCATAAATGGGACAGCAGAACACCCAAATTTTGTTTTGTTTCAGGGTCTCGGAAACCCTCGATACGGATAGTCGAGAAGCGCTGTCGCCTCTCAAGCGCCAGAGCTCTTCGACCATCATACTTTTTCATATTTTTACGAGCTGCCGCTAGTATAGCACGCACGTACACCAGTGTCAAATTGTGGATATCTTCAGTTATCTAAGTTTCGCCTGAACCGCTTGCCAAACAACCTTAAACGCCTGCCGTGGCCTAAGTTTTGAGGTATCGAGGTAAAGATCGTAATGGTCCCTGGTGAATGGGTTGAGACCGTAGTACTGCTGATACCGCTGTCGGTCGCTCTTCATCCGTCGCCGAAGTGAAGCGGCCACGCGAGACAAACTGGTTAAGCGACGACCTTCGTTGCGCGAACGACGGAGCTTGATGTCGCGCCAAACCCGCTGTGCACCAACGGTCGGTGAGACGTACAGAAAAATCTTGAACGAACGGGGAATGAAGTGGAACGACAGACGCCCTTCCATGATGTAGTTTTTACGGCGGCGGCCGAGGCGGCGCTGGTAATCGTCAACCAATCGGTCGTAGCGCGGATCAGTCTCGCTCAAGGCGGTGTACTGTTCGAGCGTTAGGCCACGTTTTTTGGCCAGTCGCCGCCGAATCTGGCCGATGTCAACTCGTCGGTACCGCAGTCGTCGGGCCAGCATCTGACCGATGGTGCTCTTGCCCGACCCCGGCGTGCCGCTGATGGTGATGATCACCTTTTTATCATAACACAGCGCGCCTATAACGCAGGTTTAAGCCTGCACTCGGGGCGCGCTGTGCCGTAAGTTACATATCACTCATTGGGTTGAGCGGATCAATCGTTGGTCCGCCGTCTCCGCGCGGCCGGTCGTCGCGTCGGAACTCTCGACGCGGTCCACGGTCACGGCTAAATCCGCCGCGATCGCCCCCGCGACGGAACCCCCCGCCGAAGCGCGGCCCGCGACCGAAGCCGCCGCGTCCGCCATTCCGATCGCGCGGCGGAAAGGCGTTCGGGTCATAGTTCGGATCGAGCTGCTTCATGGACAACGAGATGCGCCCGCGCTCCTTATCAACTTCGACCACTTTGACTTTGACCTTGTCGCCGATCTTGACCACGTCAGATACCGAGGGTACGTGGTTAATCGCCAGTTCGGAAATGTGGACCATACCGTCCTTACCCGGAAAGAGATCAACCACCGCGCCAATCTCCTTACCGCTCATCCGGTCTTTGACAATCTGGCTGACCGTGCCCGCAATGATTTCACCCGGTTGAATTTCACGGGTCAAGTTCTGAATCCAGGCGATCGCCCGGTCGGACATTTCTTGATTGTGCGAGGTGACCATTACCAAACCAGAGTCTTCGATATCGATCTTGGTGACGTCCGGACCGTCGCACTCGTCAATAATCTTGTTAATCGTTTCGCCTCCCTTACCGATGACTTCGCGTATCTTATCCGGAGCAATCTGGATGGAGACGATGCGCGGCGCGTACGGCGATAGTTCAGCCCGCGGTTCGGCAATGGCTTTGCGCATCACGGCCAGTATCTGTTCGCGGGCTTTCTGAGCGCCAGCCAAGACCTCAACGGAAACCTGATGCGGAATGCCGCCAAGCTTGATGTCGAGTTGGATGGCGGTCACGCCCTTGGTTGTGCCGGCGACCTTGTAGTCCATGTCGCCGTAGTGGTCTTCAAAGCCCTGAATATCGGTCAGGAGCTTGTGTTCCTTGGTCTGGTGATTGGTAATTAACCCCATGGAAATGCCGGCGACCGGTGCCGTAATTGGCACGCCAGCGTCCATCAACGCTAGGGTCGAGCCGCAGATCGAAGCTTGCGAGGTCGAGCCGTTCGAGCTCAAGACCTCGGAGACCACCCGGATGGTGTAGGGGAACTCCTCTTTCGGCGGCAAGACCGGGAGCATGGCTTTTTCGGCCAAGGCGCCGTGACCGATTTCCCGTCGGGCGGGCTGTCGGATCGGCTTTACTTCGCCCGTCGAAAAGCCAGGGAAGTTGTAGTGGTGCATGTAACGCTTCTTACCGGACAGCTCCATGGTATCGAGCAGCTGCTCGTCGCCAGGGCTGCCCAGGGTGACGATCGACAATACTTGCGTCTCGCCGCGCTGGAACAAACCAGAACCATGCGTTCGCGGCAGGATGCCGACGGCGGCGGACAGCGGCCGAATCTCGTCGAGTTTCCGGCCGTCGACCCGGACGCCGTCGTCCAGCACCAGCTGGCGAGAAGCTTCCTCGACCAGCCGATCAACCATCGTCAGTCCTTTCGCCCGCAGTTCCTTTGAGACCTCGCTGTCAGCCTTGAGCTTCTCGTCAAGCTCAACCACCAGGACCGTCCGTTTGGCCTCGCGCTCAGTCATATCTTTGGTCTTGAGGACGTTCTTCAAACGATCGCCCACAATCTCGCGAACCTTTGCTTCAACCTGACTGAGCTGCGCCCGGTCTGCCGGGCTGAACTCGTCGATAATTTCCTGCTTCGGTGCGCCCACCGCACTCGTCACGTCTTCAATCAAGCGAATAACCTGGCGGACGTTCTTCTGGGCAAAAACCAAAGCCTCATCAATGACGTCCTCCGACACTTCCTTGGCCGCCGCCTCAATCATCACTTCCTCGTTCTTGGTCCCGGCCAGCACCAGGTCGAGCTCGCTCTTCTCGCGCGCCGTGTTGGTCGGGTTGAGGACCCACTCGTTGTTAATTCGGCCGACGCGAGCCGCACCGATCGGACCGCCCCAGGGAATTCTAGAAATCGCCAAGGCCGCCGAAGCCGCCACCAGGGCGACGATGTCGGGATCGTTTTCCTGGTCGTACGACAAGACGGTGATAACCACCTGCACGTCGTGGCGCAGCTGGTCGCTAAACAGCGGTCGAATGGAGCGATCGACCAAACGGGCGGTCAAGATCGCTTCATCGGACGGCCGACCCTCGCGCTTAATGAAGCGCGAACCCTTAATCTTGCCGGCGGCATAGAGCCGTTCCTCGTAATCAACCAGGAGCGGGAAGTAATCGATGCCTTCACGCTGCTCGCTGCTCATTACCACCGTACCGAGCACCACCGTATCGCCGTAGCGAACGGTGACGCTGCCGTGGGCTTGGGCGGCGTACTGACCGGTCTCGATGGTCAGGGTTCGACCGCCGAGTTCAATCGAAAATTGTTTTGGCACAAGTCTAATCCTCTGAGCTGGCCAGCAGGCTCTAGACTACTGACAGCGTTCGGCCGCGGCTTTCGGCGGTTGGCGGAAAGCTGCTGGTGACGGGCGAAAGCTGGTATAGTCTATCGGTCTGCCGACCAACAGCTATTAATGGTAGTGACCGATGAAAGAGCAGGGTGGCGGTCGCTCCGCGAATGGTTGGCGTCGCGCGCCTTCAGTTTGCTGGTTGTTCCGGCTGGCGGTTGCCCCGAATGAGGCGATTGCGGAACGGTCGTAACGGCAGCAGAAAGGTCTTGCGATCGGCTGACAAATCAACGAACTCGTCGGCGACTTCCTTCAGTTTGAGCGACGCCGACTCGCCGAAGGCCATCACCTCGACTCGGCAACCATTCGTTCGCTGCAAATACTCGACCAACGGAACGAAGTCGCCGTCGCCGGAGACGAGCACGACCGTATCCAGTCGTTCGGCTAAGGAAATGGTGTCGAGCGCAATGCCAACGTCCCAGTCGCCCTTTTTCGCGCCGCTGGAAAAAACTTGCAAATCCTTTGACCTGACTTCAAAACCTTGCTTCTTCAGGGCGTCAAAGAACAACTGTTCGTCCTGGGCCGACGATTTAATAACATAGGCGAGGGCGCGGAGCAGCCGACGGCCGGCCACTGCCTGCTCGAGAATCTTCCCAAAGTTGACGTTGGTTTGGTAGAGCGCCTTCGACGAATGGTACATGTTCGAGCCGTCGACGAAAACGCCGACCCGCTGATCTTTGTGCTTGGAAGCCTTGGTGTCCATCTAAATCTTCAGCTTGAGCTTTTCGGCGAGCGCCTGGGCGCCGGTCGGATTCTCTTTCTTTAAGTAGCTTAAGAGGCGCCGACGGAGGCCGACCTTGCGGAGGAGACCGCGACGAGACGAGAAGTCTTTTTTGTGCGACTTAAGATGGCCGGTCAGCTGATCGATCTCGGCCGTCAGAATGGCGATTTGCACTTCCGGCGAACCGGTGTCACCTTCGTGCGTTTTGTACTTTTTGATAATCCGATCTTTGGCTGACTTTTCGAGTGGCATGCGTGTCGGCGGCTTTCGTCCGCGGTCACCAAGTTGCGCGCAATAGACGATTACATTCGCTGTAATTCGTAGCTATTCGCAGCACCAAGTGGCCGTAGGTTTTAAGGTCATAGAATAGATCGCCGAGAGCGTACCATACGTTCCCGGCGCTGTCAACCCAGCACCACTTTTCCGTCATTCCGGAAAAGTGGTGCTGGGTCAATGGTGATGGTTAAAATTTAGCGAATGAAGCGGGATAAGGCGTTAGCGTCGACTTCGTCCGCAACGCCGTCATCGTCGTCGTCAGTATCTTCGGCGTCGTCATCGAGACCGTCGTCGTCGGCATCATCGTCGAAGTCTTCGTCATCTTCTTCATCCTCAATCCCGTCACCGTCGTCGTCAGTATCCATGTCTGACCGGATGCCGTCGTTGTCATTGTCAAACGGGAACTCGTCTTCGTCGTCGTCAATATCGTCGTTGTCGTCATCGTCGTCCTTATCGTCGCGCAGGCCGTCGTTGTCGTGGTCGAATGGACGCTTATCTTTGCTGTCTTTCACGCCGTCACTGTCATCATCGTCGTCCTTGCCGTCGTTCAGGCCATCGTTATCGTGATCAAAGTGGTAGCGATCTTTCGGGCCGTCTGAGCCGTCTTTTGCGCCGTCGTTGTCGTCGTCCGTGTCCCGGTCGTCCCGCGACTTGTCGTTATCGTGATCGTAGGGGTACTTGTCCCTAACGTCTTTTACGCCGTCACCGTCGTCGTCAGTGTCGACCCGATCAGACCGGCCGTCGTTGTCGTGGTCGAACTGCTTTTTGCCGTCCTTGCTATCCTTGATGCCGTCATTATCGTCGTCCGTGTCTTTGTCGTCCCGTAATTTGTCGTTGTCGTGATCAAGCGGATTCTTGTCTTTCGTATCGAGAATCCCATCGTTGTCGTCGTCGGTATCCACCCGATCAGTTTTACCATCATTGTCATGGTCGTTCAGGTTCTTGTCTTTGCTGTCGGCAATGCCGTCGAAGTCGCGGTCGACGATGCTGGCGGCACCAACACCAACCGGGAACGACCACAACCCAAGGCTCATGACCACCGCCAGGATGAATCGAACGATGGCGACTACCAGGTTTTTCTTCATCGCTGTTTCCTTAGTACTAAAGTGTATCCCAACTATACCGTATTATACAGCCAAACCATTACCTTGGCCAGCCCTTGCTAGAATTGCTCAAGTGTCGTAAAATGTAATTGTGGAAACCAACAAATTAAAGGTAAGCGATCACTCCCAAACTGATCTCCAACGCTGGGTTCGGCGCTTTCTGACCTACCTCGTCATTGAACGCGGTGCTTCGGAGCTCACCAAGCGCAACTACGAGCACTACTTGACCAGCTTCGTCGCCTATGCCAAGTTGTCGCGGCCGGCTGACATTACGCTCGACGACATCCGCGATTTCCGCTTGTACCTCAACCAGCACGATAACCGTCGCGGTGAACACCTGAAGAAGTCCACGCAGAACTACTACCTAATCGCGCTCCGTTCGTTTCTCAAGTACCTGGCAAAAAACGACGTCGATACGCTGGCCCCGGAAAAAATTGAACTGGCCAAAACCACCGAACGGCAGGTCTCGTTCCTCGAAGGCGATGACCTGGAACGTTTTCTCAATGCTCCTTCGGCCACCAAAGAGTTGCCGATCATCAAGGCCCGCGACAAAGCCATTCTCGAACTGCTGTTCTCGACCGGGCTGCGCGTTTCCGAGCTGGCCAGACTTAAGCGCGACGACATTAACCTCAATAAAGACGAGTTCACGGTCCGCGGCAAAGGCGGAAAATTGCGCGTCGTATTTCTTTCGAACCAGGCCCGTCATTTCGTCAAACAGTACCTGGACCAGCGCCGCGACGATCATCCGGCCATGTTTATCCGACACGACCGAGCGGCCAAACGATCGGCGGCGATTTCGGCGCTGACCCCGCGCAGCATCCAACGCCTGGTCACGACCTATGCTAAGTAGTCTGGCGAGGCCAAGCGCGACACGCTGCACACCCTCCCGCACAGCTACGCCACTGAATAACTGATGAACGGGGCCGACATCCGCTCG
>JACQPY010000015.1 GCA_016207275.1 Candidatus Kerfeldbacteria bacterium | reverse complement strand
GGCGTATTGCGATACGCCCCTACGTCTTTTTGAGGATGGCGTCCGCTTCCAGAAGGACCGAATCCAGATCGTGGCCCGTGCCCGCCGCGATTTCCTTTTCGCCGCGATCCAGCAAGATCAAGGCGATGGCCTCCGATAGGTTCTGGAGAGCGTCTTCCTTGGTCTTGCCCTGGCCGTTCGCTCCGGGAAATTCGGGGTGATAGGCGATGAACCATTCGCCGTCTTGTTCGACGACCGCCGTGAACTCGTTTGGCATGGGTGGCACTCCACAAATGAACCTGGCAACTGGAATGATTATGCCCCTTCCGGCCTGTCCTGTCTAAGAGGCCCAAATGAACGCGGCCGAGGCCGAGAAGAGGTATCCGGGGAGGAGGTAGGGGATTGAAAAAAATGTAGGGGCGGGTTTCAAACCCGCCCCCTGCTGGCTAAGCGGCGTCAGGCTTGCGCGCGGTCCGTTTTGAGCGCGTGGTGAGGCGGCGGGTCGAATCGGACACCTGAAGCAGGGATCGCAGAGCGTCGTTGACGGCGGCGGAATTGCGGAACTTCTCCGCCACGTCCGGCTCCAGCACCGCCACGTTCGCCCCTTCCCGCAACAGGCGCCGGTGGTATTTGCCGCGCGCCGCCTCAGCGTAGTCGAACTGGTATTCGGTTCGCAGATCGTCCGCGCGGGAAGAGCCCTTACGCTTCATGGTTTCTCCTTTCCCGCGCGGCGGCCGAAGGGTTGCTGGCGGGATTTCTTTTGGGGCTTTCTGTTTAGGGTCGATAGTTTGTTGGTGTCTCTATTCGAGAAGCTTTGAACCTCATTCCCACCCGATTGAGAATTTCTTTATGCCGGGCTCTGGTACTCCTTTAACGTGAAGCGCCGGATTCCCAAAATCAGAGACAAAGCCTAGCCTAACGAGTTCAAGAAGTCGCGTAGGACGTATGGCACCATCAAGCCCGGCATGTTCTACGGTAATTGCCATAGCGGGCCACAGAGCCTGACAAGTCGCCCGCATTCCTGATCCGGTCGCATCTCTTGCGTCGCTCAGAGAGATATCACTCGTGTTGATGCCACAAGCAACAATTCGGTCGCCGTAGTTCTTGTTAAGTACAGGGCCTCCACTCATTCCAGAAGATATTGCAGCGTCAATCCGAAAGCCTGGTCCGCAACGAAAGCTCGGATCGTTCCTTCCTAATAGTTCGATTACTTTTCCATGACGGTAATCTAGTTTGTGCTGGAAGCCAAAAACAAAAAGGTCGCTGTCGGAGTTGTTAATGATGCTCATTTTCGAGTCGCCGTAACCTGCGGCAATAATCGATGTTCCTACGGCCGGCGGACTAGAATCGAGAGACAGCCGAGAGCGAAAAAGAACTTTTTCGGGAATATGTGAGGGAAATCCGACTGCCAGCAGGGCAATGTCCGAGGGATCGTTAATGTAGGTGTGGACAATATCGGCTAGGTGACCTTTCGACTCGTCTTCCCGATAATTCACGTGGAGTTTAGCCGTGCGCAGAAATGTCTGCGTATTCGAGGAATTTACGAATTGCGGAAGGGCGGAGGGATGGTGCTTGGGACGGTGGCCGTCTAGCTGGGCGCCCTCGCGAATCACATGTGCAGCAGTCATGAGAAGTGCTTGGCGACCAAGGGCAGCAATTACGAACGCCGACCCAAGATGAATAAATTTTCCAGGGGTGGACGCCAGCACTGGCAGGATCACTTGTTGGAGAGCGATCTTTTGCGAAATGCTCATCGGTTGCATTGATAGGTATCTATCTATACCTACGCGCTCAGCGCCCGCTCGACCGCCTTGGGGTTCTCCGCCGCCACCTTGAGGAGGGCGCGGGCCGGGCCCTCGGGCTGGCGGCGGCCCTGCTCCCAGTTCTGGAGGGTCGCGACGCTCACCCCGATCATCAGGGCGAACTCGGCCTGGGACTTCTTGAGCCCGGTCCGGATGGCCTTCACGTCGGCGGGCCGGAAGGTGAGAACACGGCCGGGCTTCATCTTGCCGCGCCGGATCTTGCCCGCCTGCTTGACACTCTTGACCAGTTCGTCGAATTCCTTGGCTCTCATTGAACATCTCCGCAAAGCTTATGGCGCATCATATGCGTATTGCGCAAAAAGAAAAGGCCGCTCGCGCGGCCCGTGATTCGGTTTTTATGAGCTTATTCCGTAGGGGCGGGTTTGAAACCCACCCCTACGGACCCTGCCTACCTCTTGGCGTGAATCCCCTCCACCGCCTCCCGCAGCCGCTCCTCGGCGATCTCGGGGAGCTTGGGGTGGTAGCCCCGGTGGGGCCCCCGGGTGATCTCAAGGCCGGGGTGGCGGGCCTGGCCCTCGGCCATGAGG
>JACQPY010000011.1 GCA_016207275.1 Candidatus Kerfeldbacteria bacterium | reverse complement strand
TGATGAAGTGAAGCTTCATGTGCAACCCGAACCTCCCGCAAGGGCGGTTCGGGTTTTTGTGTGCCGTGCACAATTCAGAGAGGGTCGAAAGGGAGGCAAGACGATGAACAACGAGCTGAAGAACCTGGCCGGGATCGAGCCCCTCTCTGGCGCCAGGCGGTCCAGCAGCTCACCGGTTTGAGGGACGGCGCGATCCAAGTTCTTCAATTCCTCGAACACTTCCGGGACTGGGTCGCCGCTCTGCCCCATCCCGCCGAATCCATTGCGGGCGGAGAGAAGCGCAAACTGACGCCCGACTTGGCCCACGCCACGCTTGTGGGCGGCGGGACCCCGGCCGCGGAGGCGTACTCCCTCGCCTACACCCAGGCCCAGGTTGTCGCTCTACTCGAAACAGCGCTCGATGAGCGCCGGAAACTCGAGGAGGCAGCGTGATCGTGGATGAGTACCTCCTGCTCTTCCTCGTCGGCGTGTTCGCCGGTGTTGCCGCCACGATCCTCGCGCTGCTCACGCCGGACCTTGTGCGATCGGTGCAGCATATCGCCGCACACCTCAGGCGACGCCGCAGCCTCAAGGCATAGGGAGCATCGTCCTCCGCCGTCGCGGGCCGCACGCGAACATCTTCAAACTAAATAACTTTCACTGATTCGGCATCAGGCTACGAGCAGAACCTGACGCAAGCCTTCTGGAACAGCATTAGCGACCTGCCGAGAACTGCAAACCACTGAAGACCGCTTTTCGTGTATTCGGACAGGTCCGCCTTCACGACATCCAACACTGCGAACCTGGGTTTTAGCCCGCCAAGCTCGATGGGCAATGAGCGGTAGAACCCCATGATGTAGATCACGATGGCAAGCTCCGCGACGGCTATCAGCACAAGAGGCACCAGCGCCCGGTCCAGCAACGAACCAAAGCGTTCCGTTGGGTTTGGGCGGCGGCCGACGAATGGCAGCGTCCAGAACAAGAACACGAAGAGAGTGAACGCTCGGTCGGCAGAGACAAGCCGACCACGAGTCACTAGGCTCAGCGAAATGGCGATCAGGAGCGCGATAGCAGCAAGGCGGAGAACGAACCAGGTCCGTGCGCTCTTGGACCACTCCGGCGTGCCAGGGCGAGCCAAGTAGACCCCGTGCAGCCATCGGCCGAACTGAAGGAACACGAGCAGTAGGATGGTCGGAACAACACCAGCCATGAGGTACTGCGACTGAAGGGCGGGCAGGAATCCGAGGTTGTACGCAAAGGCGTAGAGTGAGTACGTCAGGTAGCCGACGCCATAGACCGCGCTGGCGGCGACGAGAATGCCGTCCCTGTAGTGGCCGAGACCGCGGAGGAGGTCGCTCACCTGCCGCCAGCCAAGATGGCCCGCCAACCGTTCAGAATCCTCTCGGAAGCGAACGGTTATTCCAACTGGTGGGCGAGAGCGGACTCGAACTTTTGATTTTCTTTGGAAAAATGGAAAATCGTGGGCTCCCACGGTACATTTTACGACACTTAGGATTCTTGAGTGAGAATTTCTCAAGCTATTATTATTGTTGATCTCTTTTCCAAGGATAAACTTCTATCTGTGAGCAACGTATTGACACCTTAATTCTGTTTCGCTATACTCCATTTTGTTCCGTTTGAACCCAAGACCGTCGGCCTCCCAAAGGGAGATAATGCCAGAAGGGCACCGGCGCAGGAAACGGAAAGGGCTAGTCTTGGGTTCGATGGTAACCCAGGACTTTTAAGCATATGGCCAAGACACGACAGCGGAAAGAGCAAGAGGTTTCGGCGTTGACCGATCGTCTACAGCGGATGAAGGTGACAGTTTTCGCGACCAACGCTGGCCTCAACGTGAAGGACATGACTAAGCTTCGATCGTTGCTGCGTGAACACAACGTTGACTTTATAGTGGCGAAGAAGACCCTGCTGAAGCGAGCCCTCGGAGCTGCCGATCTGTCGAACGTTGACGTCAGCAAGATTCAGCGTAGCTTTGCCGCGGCCTTTGGTTTCGACGACGAGGTGACGTCGGCCAAACTGCTGGCCCAGTTTGCCAAGACGCATGAAACCCTGACTTTTGTCGGCGGCATTCTTAATGGATCGTTCATCTCGGCTGAGCAGGTTAAAGATTTAGCTCAATTGCCGACCCGCGATCAACTTCGCGGCCAACTCGTCGGCACGATTGTCGGGCCGCTCTCCGGATTCATCAACGTCATGGTTGGTAATCTTCGCGGCTTGGTCCGCGTCATCGATGCCGTTCGCACCAGCCGGGCACCGGTGCCGGCATCATAACTTTGCCACACCATAACTAGTTAGGAAAGGACTGAAACCTATGAAAGACGAAGCACAAAAAGATGTCGACCCTTCGACAAGCTCAGGGTCGCCCCGAGCCGAGTCGAGGGGCGAGGTGCCGGAAAAATTCAAGCCCCTGGTCGAACAAATTGAGCAGCTGTCAGTGCTCGATTTGGCCGAGCTGGTGAAGGTGCTGGAAGATAAGTTTGGTGTGTCGGCGGCGGCGCCGGCGATGGTGATGGCGGCGCCGGCTAGTGCCGACGGTGAAGCGCCGGCGGCTGAGGAAAAAACCTCTTTCAACGTCGAGTTGACCGGTGCCGGCAGCAACAAGATCGCCGTCATTAAGGTGGTCCGCGAAGCAACCGGTAAGGGTCTTAAGGAAGCCAAGGATATGGTCGACGGCGCCCCGAAGATAATCAAAGAAGGCGCGACTAAAGAGGAAGCCGACGACCTCAAGAAGAAGCTTGAAGCGGCCGGGGCGCAGGTGAGCCTCAAGTAAGGTTACGAGAATCTTTGCCGCCCCGCCGTCCGCCTTCCCCCCTTCCTTAAGAGGGGTGGCGCGAAGCGCCGGGGAGGCGGACGGCGGGGCGTATACTAGCTCAGCGTGAACTTGATAACCCGATCGGCGGTCAGGACATACACTGTTTGCGCTCGTTCGTCGACCGCGAATGACCGGGCGTTTTGTAAGGCGTTGTCGACGTATTGGGCCTGTAGGCCGTGGTTGGCTTTGTTGTAGACCAGCAGCCGTTGGTGACTCGGTTCAAGCAGGTAGAGACGGCTGGATTGTTCGCTGGTCGAAAGTTGCGTCGGATTGCTCAGCGGCGGATCGATGTCCTCAAACTGCGTGTTCTCACGAACGCCGGCTGAAAAGCGAAGGAGGCCGCCGCTGGACGTGGCAACGTAGATCGAACCGTCGACGCCGAGGGCGGTGCCGGCCCGAACGTCAGCCTGGTCATCCCGAAGCCATTGCGTCGCTGGCCCGAATGAGTCGGCGGCGCGGTTGGCACGGAGGATCGCATTGTTTTTAGTGTCGAGCAGGTAGAGTCGGGACTGGAACAGCGACCCGGCCACGACCGCTCGATCAAGGCTGGGGAATGTCACGTCGAGCTGACGGACTCGACTGGCGGCCAACGACAGCTCTTCCAAAGTCCCGTCGGCGGTTCCGATGAGCACCAGCTGCGAACTCAGCGGCAGTAAAAATCGGACCGCGGTGGGCTCGGCCTCGAGCCTGGTGACTTTTCCCGTGCCTGTGGACACGGTCAGCAGTCCGGCTGGCTCGGCGGTGCCAACGACCAGCGTGGAACCCGCCAGCGTTAGGGCCGTTGGCGAGGATTGGTTGAGCAATGGACCGAGCTCAGCGACGGTTTCCAGCACGGGGGATTTAACCCGCCGGGTTTGTTCGCGGACGGCGTTGAGCTTGGCTTCTAAGGAACGGCGTCGTTCTTTTTCCGAACGAGTTCGTTTACTGAGTTGGTCCAACAGTCCAGCCGCTTCATCGACGAGGCGTTTGGCGCCAGCCACGTCGTCATACGTCAGCGCCGCTTCGGCCCGACTGAGGTTGTCTTCAATGGTGGCGGTGGCTTGTTCGGCGGCCGTCCCGCGCAGCCGAGCGCCCCGCTGGCTGGTGGCCGTGATGACGGTTTGGCTCAGGACGAATAACGCCACGATGGCAGCAGCCAGGAGGACTTGCTGCAGCGGACGTAACGACCTAATCCATTCGATGGCGCGGGCGGCCAGACCCGTCGTTCGGCGCGGTAGCTGTCGAACGTTTGACTCGACGCGCCGGCGGTAGCCGAGCAGTCGGGCGATGGCGCGGGGTATAGCCAGCAATGCCACCAACACCTGAATGCCAAATCGTTCGGCTGTGGGCCAACGGCGTGACCGACCCGGGCTGACCGGCGCGTATCGTGTGGACTCACGGAGATCGCGCGGCAGGCGTCGGCGCGGCGGCAGGCGCAAGATGGTCGAACGGAAAAAGCGACCGACGGCGCGCCAGCTCTCAGTCATTGCCTGTCGAACGTTCGGCATGATTGACGGTGACAGGAGCCGTTCGGTATGGCGTTCTTTAGAGATTAGCTCTTCCATCGATCGCTGCGGTGCGGTTGACCGGCCGGCGAGCGGCGCGGCCGTCAATGCGGTCACGGTCGGCATCGGGGCCGAGCCCTCAACCGGAATAAACGCAAAGAGGGCCGCAGCAAATGTTATCGGGGTGGGGTTTGTCAGCAGCGTCTGCTCGAGCTTGGCGACGGTGGCCGAGGGGAGATCTTCAACAATGAGCCGCTTCAACTTTTCTTGTGAGAAGTAATCGAGTAACGTCGGCGTACAGATTAGCAAGCGATCGTTGGCTTGGAGATGACCGGTCAGAATGCTGCCGAAGAGTTTGAGTGGATTGCGTTTTTCTTCGGCTCCGCCCTTGCCGATGATGTCGGAAATGCGGCTGCCGCGGAACAGAAAAGCGTGGATCCGGCCGACCGAACTCAAGGTGACGAACTCATGCTTGACCACTGCCACCACCGCGCTGAATTGGTCAACCCACGCGGTCAAGCCATCAGCGATCAGCCGGTGCAGCCGTTCGTTGGCCCGCTGCAGCGCGGCCTCGAAGGCATGCTCAACCGTGAATTCCGGTGAGCGGTAGTAGACGGTTCGCAGTTCTTCCTGCAAGCCGGCGATGATATCTTGGTTGACTCGATCGGTACTGTCGATTTCGACGAGCAGGTAGAGTTTACCGAACGCCGCCGCCTCGAGCGGGGTGGGGTGGGTGATACCAATATGAACGGTACTCCGGCTCCGAGAAGGGTCGGCGATTAGGAGGGTATCGGCTTCGACGCGGACCGCAGCCATAGCTTCCGTTTTCAATCTCGTTCTAGTATACTCGAGGGGCAGGCTATAGTACAATGAAGCCGATGCTTGAACAACTTTTGAGTTCACGGACCCGGGTCAAGCTCCTGCGACTCTTGTTTCTGAACCCCGAGCAGTCCTACTTCGTGCGGGAGATGGTGCGGAAGACTGGTGAGCACCTTAATTCGATTCGTCGGGAGGTGCAAAATCTTCTGGCCCTCGGCTTGCTGACTGAAGCCGCCGCCGGTAAGAAGAAGTTTTACCGGGTCAGTACCGAACACGGCTTGTACCCGGAACTCAAAGCCCTTGTTTTTAAAGCCCAAGTCGTTGAGCAGAAGCGGACGCTCCGCGACCTGCAGCGCGTCGGTCGTATTAAGTATCTCTGTCTGACCGGATTTTTCGCCGGCCTCGAGCATACGCTGACGGATATTTTAATTGTCGGCAGCGTCAATCGTCTCCGGCTCCGCCGACTGCTGCGGCGGTTTCAACGGGACTTTGATCGGGAAATTTCGTATACGGTTATGTCGCCGTCCGAGTTTAAGTACCGTAACGATTTGACTGATCGGTTTCTCTACACGATTCTGGAAAGTCCGAAAATCGTGATTGTCGATAAACTCGGGTCGCGGGCGCGGGCCGGCGCCTTGACGGTATAGTATCGAGCCGCTAGAGTTCAGCTTAACATGTCGAACCTCGGACCATTCTTTATCGGCTTGGCGGCTTTTCTGTGGAGCACGGACGCCCTGTTTCGTCAGCCGCTGACCGGCCAGCTCAGTCCCACGTCGATCGTGCTGCTTGAGCATCTGTTGGGACTTGGCATTCTGCTGCCGTTGCTGGCGCGACGACGGGTCGAGCTGCGAAACTTATCGGGACGTGATTGGTTGGCGGTGCTGGCGATTGGCGTGGGTGGTTCAGCCCTGGCCACGATTCTCTTTACCAGCGCCTTTCGTTACGTTGGTCCGTCAGTCGCGATCCTGCTGCAAAAAATCCAGCCGCTGGTGGCGATTCTGCTGGCCGTCAGTTTGCTCGGTGAGCGGCTGCGGGCGCGATTCTGGCTGTGGTCAGCCGTCGCGGTGGCCGCCGCCTATGTGATTTCCTTCCCGGACCTGAAGATAACGTGGTCACTCTACGATAACGGCACGCGCGGCGTGCTCTACGCCCTGGGCGCCGCCTTTTTGTGGGGCGCTTCAACGGTGTTCGGCCGCTATGCCGTCCAAAAGGTAAGCTACCCGACGATGAGCGCGCTGCGGTTTGCCGTGGCCGCCGTAACGATTGCCGTGATGATGACTGCCCAGGGAACTCTCGGCTCGTTGGCCAACCTGCCCGGTACCGCCTTCGATCGGTTACTGGCCATCGTCCTCATTTCCGGGACGACGGCGATTCTCCTGTACTACAAAGGACTGAAGACCACCCGGGCGAGCGTCTCGACCATCGTCGAACTGATTTTCCCGTTCTCGGCCGTGGTCCTCAACTGGATTTTCCTGGGTGACAAGCTCATCTGGCAGCAGATTGTTGCTGGTTTAGTTCTCCTGTACGCGATCGTCCGAGTTCAGCGCTTCAACCGCGAGCCCGTCCGCTCGACTCAAGGCGAGTTGGCACCGGTGGCCACGCCCAACGTCGACCGATAGTTCGGTGGCGGGCTAAACAGCGAGAACAGCGATCGCCGTCCCGACAGCGGACGGTGTTTGGTCGCCGTTGGGATGACTTCTCGCGGGTCAGCGCCGCGACTGAATTCGCGGAGAATGATGCCCGAGACGCCGAAGAGCTGGACCGCGGCCGTCTGCGGTAAGCGGCCGAACGTGCCAATGGTCGCCACGCCGCGGTTGCGCAGGTAGGCAGCGGTTCGGCGGCCAATGCCGGGCAGTAACTCAATGACCACGCGGTCGAGGAAGCGGGTTTCGCCGCCCAGCGGCACGACGGTCAGTCCTCCCGGAGCTGATTGGCGGACGGCAATCAGGCTGATCAGTTTGCTTGAGCCAGCGCCGAGCCGGACGGAGACGTGGAGCAGGGATTGGAGGGTGGCGCGGATGAGCACGAGTTTACGATGGAGGCGCTTGGTGGTTGCGGTTGGCCCGGCGTCGACGTAGGCGACCGACGGCCAGCGGAATTCGACGGTGCCGGCGCGTTCCAAGTAGGGAAGGGCTGGTGTTAGGTCAGCGCCGAGCGGTGCCTGGATGGCGATGATGGTGCGAGGCATGGGGTGAGGAAGATTAAAGTTGTAGGATTAAGGTTGGAAGATTATGAGGAGAGGTGGGAGGTGGGCTTGTCCTTTTTGAACTTGACCCGAAGAAAAGCCGAAGTACCTCACCCTGTTAGTCCTGCTCCTTAAGACAAGGAGAGGGACCGTCTAATCAGTATGACCGCATCACGCCGAGGACGCGACCTTGGATAATCACACTCGGTACGTCAATCGGCTTGTAGGCCTTGTTGGCCGGCTGTAGGCGAACGAAGTTTTTCTTGCGGAACAGCTTCTTAAGCGTGGCCGTACCATTGTCGAGCATGGCCACGACCATGTCACCGTCACGAGCGTAGTCAGTCTTCTCGACTACGACGTAGTCTCCATCAGCAATCAGGCTCTCAATCATTGAATCGCCGCGTACCTTCAAAACGTAAGCATTTTTCTTGCGGACGATTTCTTGCGGCACAGAGATTGTTTCATCCGGACGTTCAATGGCTTCGATTGGCTTGCCAGCGGTAATCACGCCGACGAGCGGCAACGTGATGCTCGGTTTCCAAGCGGCGTCCGGTTCCTCGCGCTGGCGTTCGATAACTTTGATGCCGCGTTCTTCACCGGCAATCCGTCGGATGAAACCACGGTCTTCGAGAAAGCCCACGTGCTCATGGACTGTGGCCAGGGAAGACAGCTTGAATTCTTTCGCGATCTCCGTGAGCGTGGGCGCGTAGCCGTGGTCAGCGATGTAGTCTTTGAGGTACTGGAGAATGCGTTGTTTTTGCTTGGGGAGGATGGGAGCCATTGGGAGAGGGGTTAGTGTTTAGTGGTTAGTATTTGGTATGAGGATTTGGAATTAAGGCCAGGAGGGGAGGGCGTAGGAGTTGTGATTTAGGTTTTAGGATTTAGGTTGTTAGGGTGATGAGGTGGGATGAGAAGTCGAGTTGGTGTTCGGGTATGCCGCGCTTCATTCCATAGGCAGTGACGGCAGCGTATTCGTGAGGCTTTGATCGGTCAAGGCGGAAAATCTTGTTTCGGAAAATGATGATATGCTCCGTATCGTTTTTGAAATCTGCGTACCAGCTTGATTGGTGTTGTTGGTCAAGAGAATGGCTGAGCATCATGGCCACTTCCTTCGCTCGTTCAGGTGGAATCTCGACGGTATGGAATGTCCATTGCTTGAGCCACGGTGTTTTTTCGTGCTCGGTCGCGCGTTTAACTTTAGTTTCCAGGATGTTGACCGATTTTAATACTTCTTTATTTTCCAAACTTTCTTCAATGATGGTGCCGCGGTAGTTCAAGGGGAAGGTATTAGGTGTTAGCTTGTTAGGGGGTTAGGGGTTGGTATGAGCGCGGCCCAAGCGCGGACTTATCCGTGTTGTAGCCGCATTGTAGTGAGAGGAGCAGGGGAGAGAACCGTGGTTTCGGGACTTTCGTCGTCCGGCCGATCCGGTTTAGTTGGGGTGTACCCCCTTCCGTCTCCAACATCTTTCAGGAAAGGTGCTGGACTCCCCCTCTCTCTATTGAGGGGGTATTTACCCCTTTCCGTCGCCCAGCTTCGCTGGGCTTCCTCCCTTCCCCTTGAAAAGGGGAAGAGTATCTTGACCCCGCTCATTGAACGTTCTATCTTTAATGATAGACCGAAGAAAAACCGAAGTCAAGTCCTGCGAAATAAGCCCTTTTCTTAAGAAATATGTGCCCCGCAGCGTGTCCGGTCATTCGACCGGATTTACGCTGTGGATAACTTCGGGTTTTATTCGGCCTCACCCCTTTGCCCCTCCCCATAGAAATGGGGGGGTCGCGGGGAGGGGCAGGCCTATAACTTATGGAAGTTCAAAAGGTAAACGAGCCAATCCGCGTATTTGTGGATTTTAAAGCGCAACAGGTTCGTCCTATCGCGTTTCTACGGGCTGGCCGCAGGTATGACGTGCAGCGGGTGAATCTGGTCTACAAGCGTCGGCTCGGGGCGCGGTTTGTGTGGTGCTTTGCTGTGTCAGATGCCGGCAACAACTTTATTCTGATGTACGATCCGGAGAGTTTGCAATGGATGCTGGAAGAGGTGAGTGGGTTATGACCACCCCGCTGACCGCGCTTCGCTTGTCAGCCGCCCCTCCTCAAATAAGGAGGGGCGAGAACGCGTAGCGGCCTGGGGTGGTCAAAACAAAGAAGGACAGGGCCCGAGAATCCATCGCACCGGCTCGTACCAGTTTGACAGATCTCGTTCCCTGTCCACGTTCCCGCCAGAAGAAGGGCGGGGTGCTACGAGCTGATAGTGCCGAGCTTCTGACGCCGCAGTCGCCACATGCCAGGAATGAAGAAGCCGAGGCTGAGGAGCGAGAGGGCCAGGAAGCCGATGATGGCAGTGTTGAGGCCAGGCAGGTTCACGGCGGGTGTCCACCGCGGCACGATGAAGAAGAAGGTGCAAGCAGCCAGAAGCGTGCCGGTTCCCAGCACAAGCATCGCTCCTGGGTTCATCCGCTGCCGGACCACGAGTACGGCTACGGCGAAGAGCATGAGTGCGGCCGGGAGCAGCATGCCCTCGCGGGGCACGACCAGAATGGTCAGTAGCAGGAGCAGCAGTCCGAGCTTTCGCATCGCGTTACTCTCCTTTCTCGAGAAGCGGCCAGTGACAACATGTGTCGTTCCCTGTCCAAGGATTACCCTTCGGCGCAGTGCGCCAGGCGTATGGGTCAGGAGCCTGTGGAGCGAGCGACTAATCGCCTGGATCGTCACCGCCTGGATCGTCAGGATCGCGGGCCAGCCGACTCCGCTGAGCGTGGAGGAAACGTTTCCAGAGGAGAATTGCGATGACATTCACCGCGAGAATCAGCAGTACAACAGCATGTCCTGCTCGCATCAGACCTCACCTCACTTTCGGAGTGGACTTCTGGGACTGCGTGTCAGTATACGAATTTGGAAGGTGCGCGCACCCTCCTTGCGATGGCAGAACTCTACAGCTGACGCTGGACGTGCGGCGGAGCCAGGAAGTAGCCAATGTAGTAGGTGGTCAGCGACACGGCTGATCCTATGAACAGGATCACCGTGGCAGGTAGGAGGCGCTCGATGAGCGACACGAGATCCGTATCCAGTGACGCTAGCGCAGGCAGTACCAGGTACATACCCCACGCAATTGCGGCGTAGCTGAGTAGAATGCCTTTGCGGCCGAGCTCAATGAGCCGCCATCCCCGGTGCTTGTAGACGGTCCGATTCATGACGACGCCGAACAGGGCCAACAGCGAAATCGCGCTGGCGAAGCAGCCGAGCAGCACTGTCAAGATAGACCCAAACATTGCAACCCCCTTCCTCGAGTGGTGCAGTGAACGAATTTGGAAGGTGCGCGCACCCTCCTTGCGATGAGGCAACTCTATGCTTTTGCCAAGTAGATGTCAATGTTCTAATTATCGTGTATTGCCATTCGACTGCGCGCCGCCCGTTTCTTTTCTGTCATTCCGAACTCGTTTCGGAATCTCCGTTGCGACACACGAGACCCTGAAACAAGTTCAGGGTGACATGAGAAAAAGCGAGCGGCGCGCAAAGTCAGTATAGAAGTATATATGCAGCGAATCATTCTCCATCTCGATGTAAATAGCTATTTTGCATCTGTAGAACAGCAAGCAAACCCATTTTATAGAGGTAAGCCTTTGGGTGTATGTGCAACGATGTCCCCATATGGCTGCATCATTGCCTCGTCGAAAGAAGCGAAAGCCGAAGGCATCAAAACCGGCTGCCGCGTGAAAGACGCACTGGCCATTGATCCGAACATTATTCTGGTCGAAGTCGATCCGCCGAAATACCGGTCAACCACCGAAAAGATTTTTTCGATTCTGGCCGAGTACTCGGAAGACATCGAGACGTACTCGATTGACGAGGCGTTTGTGAATTTGACTGGTTTCGTTAAATCCATGACGGACGCTTCGCGAATCGCTCAGCGCATACGGCAGCGGATTTTTGATGAAGTCGGCGAATGGTTGACGTGTTCCATGGGCATTGCCCCGACGCGCTGGCTCGCGAAGTTTGCTTCGGACACTGCGCCGAAAGGTGAGTTGGTCGTGCTGACGCGCGAAAACCTTGACGAGTACGTGCGCGGTCGGGAACTGACTGAAGCGTGGGGAATTGCCGAGCGAATGAAAGCAAGATTCTTGGGATTAGGGATCAGGGATTTGTGGGAACTCAAGCATTACCCAGTCACGAATTTAATGGAAGCGCTCGGCATCAGGGGCTACGAATGGTGGGCCAACTTGAACGGCGTGGAGTTTTCGACGGTGCAGGCGCCGCGGCTGCCGAAGTCAGTTGGCCATTCGCACGTGTTGCGTCGACGAACCATGGATCGGCGCTTTCATGAAGCCGTGCTCATGAAATTGTGCGAGAAGACCGGCCGGCGGTTACGCGGCCTGGACATGGAAGCTGGCGGATTCTGGCTGGGTTTTGGCACGACGCTCGGTGGCGGCGGAGATTCAGTTCGATTTCTTGAAAGG
>JACQPY010000010.1 GCA_016207275.1 Candidatus Kerfeldbacteria bacterium | reverse complement strand
TGATGAAGTGAAGCTTCATGTGCAACCCGAACCTCCCGCAAGGGCGGTTCGGGTTTTTGTGTGCCGTGCACAATTCAGAGAGGGTCGAAAGGGAGGCAAGACGATGAACAACGAGCTGAAGAACCTGGCCGGGATCGAGCCGCATCCCGCAGAGGACGTGTCGGAAGAGGCGGTCAACGAGGATTTCATCCACCGCGTACTCTCGAAGCTCTACGGGGGGATCGCCGCCGGTCCTGCGCGAGAGAGGGGCATTGACGGTGGGTTGGTCCACCGGATGCTCTCGAGGCTGTACTCGAAGAGGAGCTCGAAGAGCCCACGCTGAGGAACCGCCGGGTCAACGGCGGCAGCTCAGTCACCACGCCAGCCCGGGCACACTGAAGGCCAGGGCTGGCGTTTCTTTCTTTTTCTTCTCGGGGCTTCCGGCTTTGGTGTGGCTGGAATCACGGGCTGTTCCGGGCCGTGAAGCGCCCCTGCAGGCGTCAACTGCGGGTCGGAATGGACTTTCCCTCAAAGGGAGCCGTTGCCGTTGGCCGGAGTCAAGCATGAGAGCGCCGGACGCAGGCAGGACGGGCTCAGGACGCCCAGCGACCGCCGCTTGGCTCGTTTTCACCGCATGAATCCACCCACACGATTCCCGGAAGACCCTTCAGGGCTCCGTCATTGTGGTCGGTAGTGCGTTTGGACCCGGGGCCTTGAGCCGAGGTCTGGACATTCTGCCCTGACCCTGCTATCTCTTGAGCCTGATGCCCGAGGCCTGCTCGCTGCCCGTGTTCGACGTGCTGCGCCGGGTGACGGTGCGGCCCCGCGAACGTCGCGAGGTGGCACCGTTCCAGGCGCTGCTGCGCGCGCACCATTATCTGGGATTCCGTGGGGTGGTCGGGGAGTCGTTGGCCTACGTGGCCGAGGCGGACGGTGGTTGGCTGGCGCTGCTGGTGTGGGCCGCGGCGGCGTTCAAGTGCCGGGCGCGCGATGCGTGGATCGGCTGGCATCCGACGGTGGCCTGGCAGCGCTTACCGCTGGTGGCCAACAACGTGCGCTTTCTGATCCTGCCCGGGGTGAGGGTGCCCAACCTGGCGTCGCGGGTGTTGGGGTTGTGTACCCGCCGCCTGTCGGCCGACTGGGAGCGGGTGTGGGGGCACCCGATTGTGCTGGCGGAGACGTTCGTCGATCCGGCGCGGTATGCGGGCACCTGTTACCGGGCGGCCGGCTGGCAGCCGTTGGGGGCGACGCGCGGGTTCGCACGGTGCCGCAGCGGGTGGAAGCACCACGGGCGGCCCAAGCAGGTGCTGGTGCGCGAGCTCAGGCCGGGGGCGCGCGCGGTGCTGGGGGATCCCCGCCCCGATCCCCCACCAACCCGGAGGGTGGCGAAGATGAAACTGAATGAGAAGGCCCTAAGGTCGCTGTTCGAGGCGTTGCGCCAGGTTCCCGATCCGCGGCAGCGCCGGGGGATGCGGCACCGCAAGCTGAGCCTGCTCGCGATCGCGGTGCTGGCGACGGTGTGCGGCGCGCGCAGCCTGGAGGCGATGGCGCAGTGGGCGCGACAATGCACCCCGGCGGAACGCGAACGTCTGCGCTGCCGGCGCCATCCGCGCACCGGCCGGTTCGAGCCACCCAGCGAGCCGACGCTGCGTCGTTTCCTGCAGCGGATCGACGCCGCGGCGGTGGATGCGATCGTCGGCCCGTGGCTGACCGGACTCAGCCTGCGGGAGGGCGACGCGGTGGCGCTGGATGGCAAGACGCTGCGCGGCGCCCGGCGTCAGGATCGCAGCCAGGTCCAACTGCTGTCGCTGGTGGTGCAGTCCTCGGGCATCACCATCGCCCAGCGCGAGGTGGACCAGAAGACCAACGAGATCCCGGTCGCCCCCGAGTTGTTGCGGCCAGTGCCGCTGGCAGGCACCTGCGTCACGGCGGATGCCCTGCACACCCAGCAGGAGCTGGCACGCTACCTGGTGGAGGACAAGCAGGCGCACTACTGCTTCACGGTCAAGGACAACCAGCCGCAGCTCAAACAGGACATCGACACCCTGTTCGACGAGCAGCGGGCTTTTCCCCCCTCAGCATGAAACCGTCGAGAAGGGCCACGGCCGGCTGGAGACCCGTCGCATCTGGACCTCCACCGAACTCAATGGCTACCTGGACTTCCCCACTGCGGCCAGGTGGGTCACATCGAGCGCCTCACCACCGAGACCCACACCGGCAAGGTCCGGCACGACGACGCGACGATCATCACCAGCCTGAGCCCGCAGCAGGCCTCACCGCAGCGACTGCTGGAGCTGGTCCGCGGCCACTGGTCAATCGAGAACCGCAGCCACTGGGTGCGCGACGTGACCTTCGACGAGGACCGCAGCCAGGTCCGCACCGGCCAGGGACCGCGGATGATGGCGATCCTGCGTAACCTGGCGATCGCGATCCTGCGCCTGCTCGGGTTTGCGTCGGTGCCGCGGGGCCTGCGCCACTTCGCCCAGCGACCGCGCTTGGCACTGAACGCGCTCGGCCTGTAAGCGTCACCGCGCGTCGCACCGGACACCTCACCCGCCTTCCCCCGGGCGGAGCCATGCTCCCGAGGCCGCCTCCGAGCGCCCATCGGCCAAGATCTGGCCACAGTACCACCCCGAAGACCACCGGCGAACGCACCCGGTCGACCACCCCGCCCAGACCCATCACGACTTTGACGGGGACCTGGAAGACCCTTCTTCTCTCGTGGCATGGCTGCGGCGGTTTCTGATATCCTGTGGGAATGACACACGAGCCACTGGGACCGTTGGCGCTCGCCTTGTGGTCAATCTTTGGAGCAGGGGTGCGTCTCGGCGCTCGCCGGGCCCGAGTCGAAATCCTTGAACTGGTGCTGTATCCCTCATGGCGGCGCACCCCGAGGGTGGCGCTGGTGACCTATGCTGTATATGCGGGAGTCGGAGGTGTGGTGGCATGGGTCCTCGGAGACCCGTGCACAGCCCCCAGTGCTCTACTAGGTGGCTTCGGATGGGGGTACCTGCTTGACTTTGGTGGCCGCGTTTTCCGCCGTGAGAATCCTTAACCGGCACGCCCGCCTACTTCCAGCCCTCCTGCTTGGTCTAGGGCTTGTTGCCGCTTGGCTGCCAATCAGCTCTGGCAGGAGAAGTAGCGTCGTGACGCCGGCCTTGTTTCTCGGCGCGTCGACGCTCCTCTTTGCGTGGGGCTCGTGGAAAAGCTGGCGCGAAGAGCGAGCCGTGGACCTGGCCATAGGTCACCTTACTGGTCTCCTCCATCAAGCCTTGCTAAAACTCGACCACCGCCAGCGCGCACTGCTGCTCAGCGTTTACGAGAAAAACCGCACCACCGCGGAGATTGCAGTGCAATACCGCTTCGAGACCCGGGAAGCCGCAGCGAAGGCGATCGCAGAGGCATCGAGGGCGTTCGGTACTGCACTAAGAGGCGATCTCGAGACCGCGCTAACGCGCCTCGAAGGCGAAACAAGAGCTTCCGCGGCTAAAGAGCGACAGATCATTGATGAAGTTAAGCGGACCTTAGAGCTAGTGGAGTTGTAGTGGTGCCGCCATCGGTCCCGACGCGGCCCAGTGGATCGCCGACAACCTCAGCGGCACGCTCTCCGGGGACCTCAGGCAGCGTCAGACGGCCGGGGAATCGGTGAAGGGTGCGGGTTCCGAAAATTCTTGCCGGTTGACCGAGCCGGGCTCCGATAGCCTGCCCGCCCGAACGTACGCGGATGAGCCGCGTCGTCGGGAGGCAAAGGAGGATGATCGGAGCCATGGCCAGACAGCGATCCGCAGGAAAGTCACGGCAGGCGAATCCTCGACTCGCGCGACTCTGGCTTCGTTGCCGACCAGCGCGTCCCTGTGATCGCATGCAGAGCGCCCTGGGCACAGGTTGAAGCGCCTTCGGCTCGAAGGGTGACCCGGGGGAAGGGCAAGTCGTGCTGGCGACCCTCGCGTCAGAATCACGCGGATTTGCATGGCCGTCTACATAGCGGTTGCCGCAGCACCTCGACATAGGCGTCCCAGCTCACCTGGCGGTCCTCCCAGTAGGCAGTGTCGAAGCGCCGTCGAGTCGCTGTACTACGATCTCTACGCGGCTGATCGGTTCTTCGAGGAAGAAGACGAAGCGGCGTAAGGGGCGGGTCGTTGGGTCTCGCGCCTCCACCCCTCTATGCAGCTTCAGCGTCTCGTGGCATAGTATCCTCCGTGAGCGCGCCATCGAGCCTCGGTAACCAGAATCCTTGGGCTTTCTCGAGGAGCCAGGTTCGAACGTCGTCTACAGTCGCCCACCATCGTGGCCGAGCGCGGGGTGGTCTCACTGCGCGCCCGCAAGGTCATCTAGCCCCCGGAGAGGAATCCAGAGATGTCCAGAACGCTCGTCATTCACCGCGGCGGCTGGGAGGCCAGCAAGGCCGACCTCGCCTCAGTCCCCGTTCCCGAGGTCACCGAGTCCTACCACCCGGTGCCGTACGGCCGCTTTCTCGAGGAGGTCGAGCTCCATGTGCCCAGGTTCGGCCTCAAGGTGCAGACCTCGGCCTTCGCTCTGGCGCGGGAGGGAGCCCAGATGTTCGGCGTCCTGACCTGCACCAACGGCAAGGCGGCGGACGACTACGCCCTCGCCATCGGCCTGCGGAACTCCTACGACCGCTCGCTCTCGGTCGGGCTCGTGGCCGGGACACGCACCTTCGTCTGCGACAACCTCGCCTTCTCCGGTGAGGTGACGATGCACCGCAAGCACACGGTCCACGTCTTCCGCGACCTGCCGGACCTCATCTACCGGATGCTCTCGCAGGTTTCGTCCATGCGGGCGCGGATCGACGGCGAGATCGCGGCCATGAAGGTCCGCGAGCTGCCGCCGGCGCACGCGCACCACCTGATGGTCGAGGCGGTCAAGGCCGACGTCCTGCCCGCATCTCGGCTCCCCAAGGTGATCGAGGCGTGGGAAGAGCCGCGGCACGAGGAGTTCGTTCCCCGCACCGCCTGGGCGACCCGCCCGCTGAGCGGGCGGGGGAAGGGGGAGCTTGGCTTCCTGCGTCTGGTCATGGTCGTCGCTCCTGAGCATGTGGACTCGGTGGTTGTTGGGGTTCTGTGCGGCGTGGCAGTCGGCGGGGTCCACGGGAGAGCTAGGCGCGTCCCGCGAAGCCAAACGCCCTCTTGAAGAATGCAACCACGAAGTTGAAGAAGAAACGGAAGCTCGACATGACGATACTCCTCTCTGTTACGATCGCTCACTGCCTGGGGCGGGTAGCCCCGGAACCCTCAGCGATCAGTGGACAACTTCAACTGATGAAGCAACGCCTCCAACGTTTCTGCTTCATCTGACGGTATGCGGCGCAGCGCGATGTCTTTGCTCAAGTGCTGTCGGAGGTTTGACCGAAACTCCCGAAGTGCGGCCTCGTATCGACTGCGCAGCGTATTCTCTGGCGACCTCCCCTTCGGACGCTGCTGTTCCGGCAAGAGTGCAAGCATCTCGGGGAACGAGAGATTGTCACGCAGCCTGAGCTCGAACAGCGTGCGATGTACGGTCGAGAGATCGTTCATTGCGCGCTCGAACCACGGCTTTAGGAAGGCCATCCAATCGTCGTCCTCGAAGCGCCTCTCATTCTCGGGCAGAGCGAATGGGGGCGGGGGCAGAGGTGCAATTGGGTCGGGGTCCGCATCGAGGGACCTCGTAACGTGGGCCTCATATCGGCGCTGCGAACGGACGCTGTCGAGGAGCGAGTGCTCGATGGCCAGATAGGCCCGTCCGATCATGGCGTCACCGAGCTCCTGGTTGCCGGCGTAGGTCTTTCGAGTCGTCATCGTTTCGTTCCGAGCGATGCCCGTGATCGGCTCAGGGTTACTGCTTCAGTTGCGGCGGCCAAGTGATCCTGCCGTCGCGAAGGGCTTCATAGAGGTCGAGGAGCGCGTCTCCGCGCGTCATCTCGTGGGTGTGCGGGTCCACGTAGAGCTTCGGGAAGACGCTGAGCCGCTGTCGAACCCTCTGGTCGATGGCATCAAAGAGCGTCATGCCGCGTGCCCGCGATCCTTGAACTTGGTAGGTGAACTGTGTGATGAGCATGTGGAATGCCGCTCCTCGTACGGTCTCGCTGTGGAGCTCACCTTCCTCGACTCTCTTGCGTAGTTCGGGGGGGTAGTTGCCCCCGACGATTGCGACCAACTCGACATCGGACATTCCCCGCAGGAATTCGGGCTCCATTGCAAGGCCCACCCTACTGGTACGTCGGCCAAGCTTGCCCTCCCTGGCTGTCGCCGGGGTTGGAAGCCCCAGCGTTCCTCCTAGTCCTAGTCTCACGGGTTAGAGCGCCGGATATCGGCGGCAAATGAAAGGAAAATCGTGGCCGATCACGCCGTGTGCTATTTTGTTGGGAGACAACAAAAAGGACGGGGTCGCTGAGACTAGACCCGTGGGCGAGCGGCAATGGACGCTCGAACCGGGTGGCGATCCCCGTCCGCTGCTTGGTTATCGGCGGGTTCCGCGTGGACTGCAGGGAGCCGATAAGGGAAGAACCGATGGAAACGAGCTGGACGGGGACGTGCTCTTGTAAGAATCGCTGAGCTCCAAGCAGAACTGCGCGATTTTGGGACTTTGGAGGGAAGCTACACCCCAGTACCTACGGTAGCGGGCCAGCCGAGTTCCGTCAAGAACCTGGCACTTCGGGGGCGCGCGTCTTCCGCTACGACAACCTCGCGTTCAGCGGGGAGCTCAAGATGAGCTCAAAGGACGCCACCCACGTCTTCGGTGACGTGCCCGACCTCATCTACCGGATGCTGTCGCAGTCCATGCGGGAGCGGATCGACGACGAGATCGCGGCCATGAAGGTCCGCGAGCTGCCACCGGCGTACGCGCATCACCTCATGGTCGAGGCGGTGAAGGCCAATGTCCTGCCCGCATCTCGGCTCCCCAAGGTCATCGAGGCTTGGGACGAGCCACGACACGAGGAGTTCAGGCCCCGCACGGCCTGGTCGCTCTTCAACGCCTTCACCGAGGTGGCGAGGCGTACGCGACAGGGAATGGCGAGAGCCCGTGCGCGCTCAGCCATTCGGTCCCCAGTGTCGCACCCGACGACAGAACCCCAATCAATGAAGTTGCCCAGCCGGCCAGTGCCAGAGGGACCGACGATGACAGGCTTGCAGATGCTTCGAGAGCGAGGCGGGAAAGCCGTCTCCCGATGAAACACGGTAAAGAGATTCGAACTTGCGGAAATGGCTAATTTTAACCTTTTCGTCTTTTTTTGCGTTTAGAAAGGTTTTCCACAGACCATAAGTTCACAACCAAGCGGCCCCACAGGTTATTTTTAGTTATTATTTAATGTTAGCCAAAAACGCGGCATCTTTGACAAAATTTTTAAAAGACGATAAGTTCGGCTGTTAATTATCAATAAAATTTTTCTATGAAAGACATGAATTCCCTGTTTGCGGAAATCCCGATCGAACAAATCCAGGAAGACCCGAACCAACCGAGAGAGAACTTTGGTTCTGAAGATGACGATAATCCCCTGCTGGTTTCGATGAAGACTTTGGGTACCGGCAATGCCGTTTTGGTGCAAAAGGTTGATGAACAGAAGTACACCATTATGGACGGTCATCGCCGATACCGCTTTGCCAAGAAGATCGGTCAAAAGACTATTTGGTGTCATGTCTATGCTCAACTGCACAAAGGGGATTTCGCTCTGATGCGCTACCACTTCCAAAATGTCCGTCGGGGTTGGAAACCGCTGGAGCGAGCCGAGGCCTTAGTGCAAATTCAAGAAGCCCGGAAGCTGAAGACCTACAAAGAAGTCGGTGACTGCGTCAATTTGTCCGAGTCAACGGTCCGGCAAGCCATGGATTTGCGCCATCTCAAGCTCGAACACCTGTCCTTGATGGAAAAATACGGGCTCTCCTCGGCCTACCGAAACGAATTTGTCCGCCTGAAACCGAAAATGCGAAAGATACAAGACATTGAGGTCGGCGACATCATCGTCAATCTGTTTGATCGCGTGCAGCGGAAAATCATCAAGAGTTCAAAGGAATTTCGGATACTCGGCTCGATTTTCAACCGGGCCAGCGCCAACGAACAGGAGATTTATCGCTATCTCAAGAACCAGGAGATGACCGTGGCCGACCTCGAGCGCCGCTGCTCGACGTCAGGCTTTTCCCTGCTCATCGAGAAAATGCTGCAACAGCTGGCCGGCAAGCGTTCGGCCGGAGTGCCGCTCAGCGATCATGAGGAAAAAGCGTTACAAGAGCTCTACCGCATCCTCAAGTTATACCGCTAACCGATCAGCATGGGTCTGCTGATTGACGAACGGCAAAAAGCGGTCGCCTATTACCGTCATTCCCGCGAGCAGGCCCAGGAAAATTCCATTCCGATTCAACGGGAACGCGTCCGGCGCTGGGCCGAAGAGCATAACGTCGAGATCGTTCACGAGGAGGAAGACGCCGGGGAGTCCGGGTTAACGGCTGACCGGCCTGGATTCCAGAACCTTATCAAGGACTGGATCCTCGACCCCGCCAAAGTATTCAAGTGGGTGCTCTTTCTTGACGTTTCACGGATGGGTCGATTCCAAAACCCGAACGAAGCCGGGCACCTTGAATACGAGTGGGGGTTGCGCGGGCGGCGGGTGTGGTACATCGATCGCGGCCAACTTCCGAAGCAGCCCGATGCCATAGACTACATGCTGACGATGATGCAGCGCCTCGGCGCGGCCGAACACAGCGCCAAGTTGAGCGATCGGGTCTGGCATGGTTGCGTAAGAATCTCCAAAGACGGATTTTCGGCCGGCGGCTCCCCGTGTTACGGCATGGAGCGTATCTTACTCAACGAACAACAAAAGTTCGTCTGCGTCCTCAAGCCCGGTGAGCACAAGCAAATCTCGAATCAGCGGGTAAAATTTCGACCTCGCGACGACGGAACGTCAGCGGCGGTACGAACCATTTTTCACCTGTTTGTCGAGCAAGAACTGCGGCCGAACCGCATCGCGCAGCTGCTCAAGCAACGCCGGATCCCCTCTCCCAGCGGCGGCCACTGGCAAAGTGGAGCAATCATGCGCATCCTCCGCAACGAAACGTACATCGGTACGCGAATCTATAATAAGAGCTGGAAACGGCTGAAGCAGCGACGGCGCGCTAACCCGCGAAGCGAGTGGGTGATTTGTCTTAGTGCCTTTCCCGCCACGGTCTCCCCGGCCGTTTTCTTCGCCGCCCAAAAACGACTCCAGCTCATGCTGCCGGCGCAAAAATACAAAGGACGACGTCTGATTAGAGTGGTTGAACGCCAGCTCGTCACGGAAATCGCGGAATTGATTCATGCCTCAACCGTGGCCGAACAACTTGACGCCTGGCCAACCGCGACCTTCCCGTTGGTATTCAGCATCCGACAGGATCGACCGACCGTCGGGTATTGGCATTTTACCATTCCCGAATCCTTACGAATCTACGACCAGATTATCGGCGTCGGCCTGGTGTTCGATCGCCAGGATACGATCGAAACTTTTTTTGCGATCCCAACGAGTGATTTCGGCCCATACAACGTCCTCGTTTTTTCGGAAAACGCCCGGGAATCGCCGTACCGAATCACGAAACAGCAAGCCAAGGACAGAATTATCGCTGTCCTTCGGCCGCAATTATAAATTTTCTAATCAAGCCCCAAGCCGCGTACCGCGGAAAGGTTCACCCGCCACGGCTTTCTTCAGGTTTAGTAAGTCTTTCGACAAAACCACCACCTTGATGTTGGCCCGCGCCGCCGCCCGGGCAGCGACCGGGTCGAACGGAAAATGTGCGCCGGGCCGGACGGTTGAACCGAACAGCTTTCGGTAGTCAGCCCACGACAGTTTGGTGAGTCGCTCCGCCCGCCGATACCGGCGGGGGTCGGCGGTGTAGACGCCGTCGACGTTGGTCACGTTAAAGACTGCTTGGGCACCGAGCCTGAGGGCGAGCAGAACTGCATCGAAATCCGTTGAAACACCGGGACGGGCGCCAGCTCCCACCACTATCCGCTGACCCGACTGGCGCCGCGCCTGGTAATCCGTCACCACGGGTTGGCGGACCTGTAAGACTGCACGCACCAGCTCGGCGTTTAACTGGGTGGCGCGAATGCCGATCCAGTGAAGATCTTCAACTCGATTGACGCCAAGGCGTCGGGCAGCCCGAACGTACTGGCGCGATGGATAGCCACCGCCACAAACCACGCCAACTCGTCGATCCCTAGCTAGCCGACGAACAAAAGATGCAAACCGGCGGATGAATTGCTTATGGATATCTTCCGGCACCACGACCGACCCGCCTAAAGAAATGACCAGCGGCTCAGTCATTGAAGGTATTTCCGCTTGTTGGCCAGGTGTTCCTCGAAGATCTTGGCATAATAGACGGTACCACCAGCGTCAGTCAAAAAGTACAAGTAGTCGTTTGGCTCCGGCTTAAGCACTGCGGTGATGCTCGACAGACCAGGATTGCCGATCGGACCTGGGGGCAAGCCGCGGTAACGGTAGGTATTGTACGGTGAATTCACTTCCGTATCGGCGATTGTCGGTTGCAAGGCGTTCTTCTCCGTCACGTAGTTAACCGTGGCATCAGACTGCAGGGCAATGCCGTCGGCCAGTCGTCGCCAAAAAATGTCAGCGACCATGCGCCGGTCGCGGTCGGTCCGGACTTCACGCTCCACGATTGACGCCAGCCGGACAACGTCGAAGTGCGCGCGGCCGCTCTGCTGCAAATCGCTTTGCACCGACGCGAGCTTGACGCCAAAATTGATCAACATCTTTTTGATGACGTCGGCCGGTCTGGCAGTCGGAAAAAAACGGTAGGTATCAGGAAAGAGGTAGCCTTCGAGCGTGGCCGCGGCCGGACGCCCGGCCAAAAAATCAAACCGATCGTCCGGCAAAATTTCCCGCGAATCAGTTACGCTGGCGGCCGCCAGAAAGGCCTCAGCCGTTCCCAAACCCTGCTGCTCAAGGTGGGCGGCAATCTGACGGTTGGTCCAACCTTCGAGGGTGGTGACCGTCACCTCCCGCGGACCACCGGCGCCGGCCAGCTGTCGGGCAATAGCCGTGGCGCTCAACGACGGCGTCAAGGCAAATGTGCCGGCCTGCAGATTTTTGGACTGCCCGCTTAACCAGACCGCAATTTCAAAGGCGTAACGATTGCGAATCAGACCGGCTGTTTCGAGCTGACGAGCGATTTCCCGCACGCCGGCGCCTGGCTGAACCGTGAACGCCACCGTCTCGGTCCGCGCCCGACCGACCGGCTGCAACTCAACGAAAAACCAAGCAGCGGCTGCGGCCACCAGCACCACCGGCACGACCAACGATAGTGTTGCGCGAAGTGCAGCCCAGCGACGAGACATACTACTCCAGGAAAGGCAAATCTGGCTTACCGCTCAAGGCCGAGTGCTTGGTTAATGTTGCTGCTTGACTGCGGCTTGTCTCCACCGCCGACGCCAAATCGCATGACAATCCCATGCTGCTCACATACTGCCGTCTCAGGAATTTCTCTCGTCGACGAGCGGTCACCGCCGTTCGCAAAAATAATTCGACTACCGGCGTATCGGCCAGCCACCAATTCTAGCGTCCGACAAACAGTCCGGTCTTGATCAACCGACAAAACCACCTCGTCAACATCGCGCATCGCCGAGACGACTTCCATCCGCTCAGCTTCAGACATGATAATTTTTCCTTTTTTCAGCCGCTGCTGCACATCATTGTTGACAATAACGATAAGTTTGTCGCCGAGCTGACGCGCTTGACGCAGCAAACGAATGTGACCGCGGTGAACTGGATTGAAATATCCACTGACGATGACGATGTTCATTTTGTTATCCTACCACACTCACTCGGTAACCAGCGGCACAAATTGAAAACCAGGGAACCGCTGCTCGCGATAGTCGCCGCGCGCTTGTTTCTCAATTAAGGTCACGTCCTGGACGTATTCACCGAGCGGGATCACCAGCCGACCGCCGACCGCCAGCTGCTCAAGCAAGGCCGGTGGCACCTCGCCGGCTGCTGCCGCCACCTGAATCCGATCGAACGGGGCGAACTCGGACAACCCGCGCGCGCCGTCACCGGCCACCAGCTCAATGTTCGAGTAGCCGGCCCGTTTCAAATTGGCCTCACCGAACGACTTCAGCTGCGGAATCCGTTCAATGCCGTAGACTTTGCCGTTCAGGCCGACGATCTCGGCCAGTAAGGCGGTCGTCCAGGCCGAGCCAGAACCGACGTCCAAAACCTTCTGCCCCGGCTGCGGCTGGAGTAACTCCAGCATGAAAGCCACGGTTAAAGGTTGAGAAATGGTCTGTCCGAAGCCAATCGGCAACGGCTCGTTCAAACCAGCATCCGTAATGAACTCAGGTTTGACAAAGCCCGCTCGGTCAACCGCCTCAAAAGCCCTGATTATGGAGGGACTTTTGAGGATTCCCCGCTCTTTCAACTGCTCAAGAACGGCTTTCATACCTCTGATTTCAGTATACTCCTGTCAACCCGTTATCCCCACCATCTGGCTAGTTACCAAAGTCACTGCAAAAATCTCAAACTGTGGATAACGTGGTGAAAACATGTTCACCCACGTTGTTTTCCTTATCATCCTTGCTAATTTTTCTGGTTCAGCTGTACACTGTAGACCTAGTGTCAGAGAAGGGTTGACGCGAGCCGCCTTATTCTTGTAAAGTGCGACTACCTGAAATAGCTCATTAACGTGCGGCATAGTTACGAATAAAGACCTAAAAAAGCACAAAAAATCAGCCAGATTCGCTCGTTAGTACCTGAGGAGGTTATTCCTCAAAGCTCGTTTGACAGGCACACGTGCCTTACAAACCGCACCTTTGCACCGCTCTCCGGAGGGGTAGAAAGCCAACAAAACTTTATAAGTCAGCATGAGCAGCCTGATTGCTTGTGCCGCAAAAACTTATCCAGTTTTGCTGGCTTTTTCGTTTGCTATCACGTTCCTACCCCTGAACCATATCAATAACACCAGCTAAAATCTTGACTTGTCGCAGCTCACCTATCCTAAGCTCACCCATGTCAACTCAACACAATTTATTTACATGCTAACGGCCATACGGAGGACAGCCAGTACTGCCTTGACACTACGCCCCAACCGGGTGTCGCGCGACACTGGCTTTTCTTGCATTGCATAACAAAGGAATGTTTATGACCATCAATTTCATCCAAAAGAAAACGTTCAGACAAAAAGCATGGAAAACCCTGAACGTCTTTGTCGGGGTAGCCACGATTTTGAATGTCAGCCTGGTCGGGGCGTTGGTGGCGCCGAAAGCGGCGTACGCCGACAGTATCCAATACACTCTCGAAGGTCAACGAAAAGATGCTTCATTTACGACTGGCAACATCTGTAGTGGTGGTGGCAGACACTGCTACGCCGAAGGAGAGAATGTCCCCTTCCGACTGACGATTACCAATCTAACCCCCAGCACGGCATACAGTGTTCGGATTCAACATGACTTCCAAGATAGCCCTGGGCGCGATGGCTATGTGAATTTCAATACTCCCGGAACTTGGGATGGAAGTGCAACCGGTGTCGGCCTATCAGCACCGACCACGAGCGCCGGTCTCCCGAACACCAAGACGTACGACCTGACGTTTACAACGGCGAGCGCCACTACTGTTGTCCAGTTGAAGTGGTTTGGATTGCTTGGACAGGATGCCGGCGAATGGAGCGGTGCCCAACTTCATGCCCGCCTCGTCCAGGGTGTGCAACAAGAATCAATCGGCAATAAAGAGGTTCCGATCCAGGTTACGAAGATTGTCATTCGCGATCTCACGGTGACCAAGTCCGACAACCCCGACCCGATTCAACTCAACAACACCACGACCTACACGATCGTCGTGACGAACAGCGGCGAACAGGATGAAACAGTGACCGTTGTCGATCAACTGCCAACGAACCTCGTCTACGTCAACGGCAGCGGGAATCCGGCTCCGTCGTCAGTCAGCGGTGATAGCCGCACGATCACCTGGAACGGAATCGTCGTTACCGAAGAGACCGAAGACGGCGGCACCCGAACGCTGACATTCAACGCTCGCGGCGTTGAAGTTGGCACCGGCACGAATGCTGTTTCGGTGACGGCCCCACTCCTTGATCCTGTATCTGACACCGAAAACACCACGGTCCTCGGCCAGTGCGAACTCACGATCACCAAAGCGGTCAACCAGCAAACCGCCCTGCCCGGCGATACGTTGACCTACACCATTAACTACGCCAACACCGGCACGGCGAACTGCACTGGCGGCGGCGCGCGGATTGACGACGTTACCCCGCCGAACACGACGTACGTCAACGGCAGCAACACGCAGTCGGTCACTAACGACACCGACGCCCAGGGCATTGACTTTGGCTACGACCACGCCGTCTTCGGCAGCCCCAATCCGGCTGGCTACGACCCAGCCACCAAGCTGCTGTCGTGGGACGGCGAAGTCGTCTCACCCGGCGAGTCAGGACAGGTCACGTACCAAGTGACGGTTAACCAGCTGCCGGTTTGCACGACCACGAATATCGATAACACCGCCAAGATCTACGCCGACCAATTTCCAGGCGGCGTTACCAGCAACAGTGTTCGGACCGTCGTCACGACTCCCTGCAACGGTGACCTGGCGGTCAACAAATACTTCGATGACGATGGCAATGGTCAAATCGACCGGACTAACCCGCAAGCTTGGACTTGGGATCTCCAGGGAGGCAGTCAAGATAATCCCGGCGGCATTCCGCTCTCGCTCCCTGACGGCACCTACACTGTCAACGAGGACCCGATCCCGAATTACTCGTCGAGCTGGACCTGCTCAAACCAAACCTCCGGTCCTGGTACGAGCTTCTCGGTCAGTGTACTAGCAGGCGGAGCCGTCACCTGTTCGTTCACCAACACCCGTGAAACCGGCACGCTGCGAGTGATTAAGACAGTCATGAACGATAATGGTGGCACCGCCACGGCCTCCAACTTCACCATGCACATCAAACAAGGTGGCGTTGACATGGTTACGCCCTTCCCTGGATCCGCGACCGGAACGGACAAAATTCTCCTGACAGGTACATACCAGGTAAATGAGAGTGGCCTACCGACTGGATACACGCAGACGAATATTGTCTGTGATGGTCAAGCCACCTCCAGCGTCACGGTCGTGGCTGGGCAAACAAAAACCTGCACCATCACCAACGACGACATCCAGCCGAAACTCACGGTCACGAAGCGTGTCGTCAATGACAACGGTGGCAATGCCGGAGTGAGCGACTTTCCGCTGTTCGTCAATGCCACGCTAGTCCAGAGCGGCGTGCAGAACGGCTTTAACGCCGACGATTATATTATCAGCGAGACGAATCAATCGGGTTACGCTGCCACCATCAGCGGCGACTGTGCTGCAAACGGTTCCATCACGCTCAACCCTGGCGACGTCAAGGAATGCACCATTACGAACAACGACATTGCCCCAACCATTACGCTCATCAAGAACGTCATCAACAACAACGGTGGGGATGCCGGTCCGAATGACTTCGGGCTAACCATTGGTGGAACCGCTGTCAGCTCTGGACAGCCGCTGCCGGTGGCCGCCAACACCCCGGTTGCCTTGAATGAGGCCGGGCTGGCTGGCTACAACTTCGTCTCTCTGACCGGGGATACGAAGTGTCCGCAGGGTCTTGGCGGTACGGTCACGCTCGACGAGGGCGAAGACATCACCTGCACCATCACCAATGACGACATTGCCCCGACCATCACGCTCATCAAGAACGTCATCAACAACAACGGCGGGAATTCCGGTCCGAATGACTTCGGGCTTGAAATTGATGGTCAGACCGTCAATTCCAGTAACCCAACCCCAGTTGATGCAAATACTGACATTGAAATTAACGAGGCTGGTCTGGCTGGCTACGAATTCGTCTCCATCACTGGCGACGAAGGATGCCCGGAGGAGCTTGGCGACACGGTCACGCTCGACGAGGGCGAGAATCTAACGTGCACCATCACCAACGACGACATCCAGCCGCGTCTGGTGGTCACGAAGATCGTCATCAACTCCAACGGTAGCAACGCCTCGCCGAGTGACTTCACCATGCACGTAAGTGGCGCCAACGCTTCACCAGATTCGTTCCCAGGTTCTGACAGCGGGACGCTGGTGACGCTCGATCAGGGCGCGTACAGCGTGACCGAGGATTCGCTTGACGGCTTCGATCCAGTGTTTTCGAGTGATTGCACTGGCTCAATCAATGTCGGCGAGACGAAGTACTGCACGGTCACGAACACCGCCCAAACGCCGCACCTCCTGGTTATTAAAACCATCGTCAACGACAACGGCGGCAACAACGTCGAGTCGGACTTCACCATGAACGTTACCGCTGGAAACCCTCTGCCCTCAAGCTTCCCGGGAAACCCAGGGGGCACGCTGGTCGAGCTCGACCTCGGGTCTTATAGCGTCGACGAAACCGGTCCAGCTGGCTACGCCAAAACGCTCTCCCCTGACTGCGCCGGAACGATTGCCCTTGGCCAAACAAAGATCTGCGAAATCACCAACAATGACATCGCCCCGCAGCTCACGGTCATCAAGCATGTCGTGAATGACAACGGTGGGACGAAGGTTGCCGGTAACTTCACCATGAACGTGACGGGTACGAACGTCCAACCGGCGGCGTCATTCCCTGGTGCTGAAGCCCCAGGCACGACCGTCACGCTCATCCAGGGCGCCTACGGCGTTGATGAAACGCCCATGGCCGGCTATGCCAAAACCCTCTCGGGTGACTGTTCCGGCACGATCAGCGTCGGTGAGACGAAGACCTGCACCATCACCAACGACGACGTCCAGCCGAAGCTGACCGTCACCAAAGTTGTTGTCAACGATAATGGTGGGACGAAAGAGGTTGCCGATTTCGTACTCTTTGTTGATTTCACGCCAGTAACGAGCGGTGTTCAGAACGGCTTCAACGCTAGTTCGTACGTCGTCAGCGAGGCGTTCATCCCTGGCTACAGCGCAACCATCAGCGGCGACTGTGCTGCAAACGGTTCCATCACCCTAAGCCCGGGCGACGTCAAGTCCTGCACCATCACCAATAACGATATTCAGCCCAAGCTAACGGTCACCAAGGTGGTCGTGAACGATCAGGGTGGCAGCAAACAGGTGTCGGACTTCCCACTGTTTGTGGGCGCTGCGCCGGTAACCAGTGGTGTGCAAAACGGCTTCAATGCGGGCAGCTATACGGTTAGCGAAACCAACCAAGCCGGATACGTTGCTACCTTCACTGGCGACTGCGATAGTCAAGGAAACGTCTCCCTCAACCTAGGCGACGTCAAGTCTTGCACCGTCACCAATAATGATGTCCGACCGGTCCTGGGCCTACAAAAATCAGCGAATCCAACCACCGTTCCGGCAGGCCAAGACGTCACCTGGACCGTGAGCTGGAGCATCAGCGGCAATGCCAACGCCACAGCCGTCGTGATCTCAGATCCGATTCCCGCAAGCTCAACCTTCGTTTCGGTCGCTGACGGCGGGGTGTACAACGCCACAACCAATACCATCACCTGGAACCTTGGTAGCCAAGCCCCTGGTGCGTTCGGCGAGGTCCACTTCGTCACGCGAGCCGCCAGCCCGATCGCCAACGGCACGGTCATCACCAACACTGCCACGATTGACTCGGCCGAAACCGATCCGGCCATCTCGGCCTCGGCCAGCGTCACGGTTACGTCTGCGCCTGATCTGACGATTGCCAAGACCTCAAGCGTCACCACCTTCACCAACCCGGGACAGCCGGTGACTTACACCGTGACCGTCACCAACAAAGCCACGGCCACTGACACGGCCAAGAACGTAGTGCTGACTGACACGCTGCCAAGCGGCTTCACCTTCGCGGTTGACGGCTCAACCGCCAAGTCGTTCACGGTTGGTAACCTAGCGCCTGGTCAATCAGCGACGGTCACCTACCTCGTCAACATCAGCGGAACGCAAGCGGCCGGCACGTACAACAACTCGGCCAAAGCCAAGGGCGACAACACCAGCGAGGTCACGGCCACCGCGCCGGTCGAAGTCCGAGTCCCGATTGTGCTAGCCGCGGTCTCACCTGAACTGACCATCGCCAAAACGGTCAACAAGAAATCAGCTAAGCCAGGCGACATCCTCACCTACACCATTACGGTCAAAAACGTCGGCGACGGCGGAGCGGACAACGTGGTCGTCAGCGACACGCTGCCCAAAGACCTGTCCTTCGTCCACGGCACGGGCCGAACGATGACCTGGGAGATCGGCACGCTTCAGGCCGGTCGCAACCGCGTTATTAATGTTGACGTCCGCGTTGAGTCTGACGCCAAGAAGGGCGACTATGAAAACGTGGCGGTCGTCGCGGCTAATGACGTTCCGCCGCAAGAAGCCCGGACAACCATCACCGTCACAAAACCCAAGGTTCTCGGCCTGGCGACGACCGGCGCTGGCCCGCTCGACCTAGCCATTGCGGTGCTCGGCGCCACCCTGATCGGGTTTGGTCTGATCGGTCTTCGCCGCCGCCAGGAACAACCACTAGACTAACCATTTGGCAACCGCGGGGGGATCTGGTAGGCTAAACTTGCCGGTCCCCCACCGGAGACGCAATAACATAATCCCCTAATTTAGGGAGGAAATAAGGCATATGAAGCGAGCGATTGTCCGAACAGCCACCGTCGCGGCCGTAGCGGCCTCGATGGCACTAGCCATAACGGCCTACGCCCAGGAGGTCGTTGGCCCGAGTCCCGAACAGCCGGTGGCGCTTACCAAACCGGTCCTCGAGGTAACAAAAACCGCCGACCTAGCCACGGCAAAACCGGGCGACATCGTGACCTACACGGTGACCGTCAAGAATGCTGGTACTAGTGCCGCTCTCGGCCTCAAGTTAGCCGACATTTTACCCATCGGTTTTGAAGTCACCACCAACGGCAAGAACACCTTTGACTACACCTTTCTCGGCAACCTTGAGCCGGGTCAAACCGTTTCCACCTCGTACTCCGCGCGGGTCATCAACAGCATTGCCGCCAACGGACAGTACACCAACGTCGCTACGGTGTCGGCTTCAAACCACGATCCAGTCACGGTCCGAGCCACCACCACGGTCAATATCCCGGTCGTTCAGGGTACCGCCACCGAGCGCAAGAACTCTACTACCGAGGCCACGGACGAAGGTCAAGTGCTCGGGGCCGAAGATGAGCTGCCGGCCACCGGCGTGGGACAGCTTGACGCCTTCTTGGCCTTGCTCGGTACTGGTTTGGTTGGCGCCGGCCTGATCGGGTTGCGCCGAACGCGCCGAGTCTAAAGCACGACCGAGTCGGTCATGGTGCCAGGCGAAGGCCCGCGCTCGCGACGATCTTTGAACTCGCCGCGACCACGCTCCTGGTGGTGGCGACGTCGTCGGCCGACTCGCCTGGTCCTGTCGCTCGCTTCGCTGCTCCTCGGTACGACTATCCTGGCCATTCCGTTTGCGCCGTGGATTCTGTACCATACCTTCAAACTCGAACCGAGCTTCCCTTACGCTACCAGGCTGGCTGGTACGAACCTCCTGCCAAACGTTTCTGACGCAGCCAAACCACTGCCGGCCGGGAACCGGCTCGTGATCCCGAAGATCGGCGTCGATGTCGAGATTATCGACGGGCAGGACGAGCGTGCCTTATGGCGAGGCATCTGGCGTCTGCCCCAAACCTCATCTCCGGATCGCGGCGGCAATACCGTCTTGACTGGCCACCGCTTCCAGTATCTGGCTGGGCCGCGCACCCTCTACTTACTCGACCAGCTCGTCACCGGCGACCTCATTATCGTCTACTGGAAGGGCGCCGAGTACGACTACCGCGTTTTCGGTCGGCGGATCGTCAATCCGAATGCCGTCGAAATCCTGAACGATACGTCCAAACCGCAGCTGACCGTCTTCACCTGTACACCCGTCTTTTCCACCAAGCAACGCCTCGTCCTGTTCGCCGAACCAATCGTCACTGCACAACCTGATTACCTAACTCCCTAACCACCTCACTACCCTATGCGCACCAAACTCCTTGGAGGGTTTGCCGCTCTTGTGCTATTACTCAGCTTAGCTGCTCGTGCCCAGGCCGTCGGCCCAATCACGAGCTTCTCGATCAACCCAGCCGAAGCACTGGTCGCCGCCGGCCAGACCCAAACTTTCACAACGCCGGGTCGCGACGCCAGCGGCGCCACGACGGATCTGACCAGCAACACGGTCTTTTCAACGACTGACCCTTCAGGAAAGCTGCAAGCCAACGTGTATACCGGTGGCCGAGCCGGTAGCTGGGTCGTTACCGCCACCTACGCCGGTCTGACCGCCGACGCCCAGGTTACGGTTATTCCCGGCTCGATTGCTGACCTGACGGTTAACCCCAACTCTAATCCTGAGTTCGTTGTCAACGGCGCTTCGCGGACATTCACGGCCGAAGCCTTTGACGCCTTCAATAATAAAATCTCCAACGTCGTCGTCCAGTGGACAGTTGAAGGCGGCGTCGGTACGATCACCGCACTGAGCGACAGTTCTGCTCGATTCACGGCCACTAAAGAAGGGGCCGGTCGGGTGGCGGCCCGCAGTGGCGACGAAGTTTCGAGCATCGATGTTACCGTCACCACCGCACCGGCCACCAACGTCAACGCCACAACCAACGCCAACAAAAACGCCAACACCAACATATCCACCAGTAACGTCAATACCGGCGGCGGCACAGCCGCGACCAACGCCAATGACAACATCAACGCCGGTAACGTTAATGCGGCCGAGACCACGACCACACCTGAACCAGCCGCCTGTCAGCCCTGGCCAAAACCAACATGGATCTGGCTGTTCGTCGGCTACCTCATCCTGCTGGTCGTCAGTCTGTACCCGATCCGCGCCGCTCGACCAACCTGGTGGTGGGTCGCGCCCCTCGTCCTCACCATCGCCGCCCTGTGGCTGTACTTCCAGTACCGCTGTTACCCGGTCTATCCAGCCCTACCATACCTCATCCTACTGAGCGGTATCATTGCTGCCTCCTGGTACAACTGGCAACGCTCGAGCACGCAACCGAAACTGTAACGTCAATCCACAACGACTCCAGCCCCGCCACTCGGCGGGGCTGTGCTATAGTGATGGCGTGGAGCTGCCAAAAATCATACTGATTCCACTGGTCGCCGGTTTGGTAGCGCAATTGGCGAAAGTCATGGTTGAAGCTGCTAAAACTGGCAGATTTGACCTTCGCCTGCTCAATACCTACGGCGGCATGCCCTCGTCGCACACCGCTCTCGTTACCTCCTTAACGACCGTGGTTGGCATCGTCGAAGGAATTTACTCAGCGGCGTTTGCCATTGCCGCGATTTTCTCGTTTATCATCGTTCGCGACGCGATCGGTTTTCGCATGTATCTCGGCGAACACGCCGGCATCTTAAACCGACTGATTAACGAATTACCGGCCAAAGAAAAACCGAAGTTTCCCCACCACATCATTGAACGGATCGGTCACACGCCGTTGGAAGCCGTGGTTGGTGCGCTGGTTGGTTTGGCCACCACCCTCATCCTCTGGCTCCTGCTTCCCTAGCCTAGCGCTGACCCCGTTAGAGGCAGCCCCGAATATCTTTTTCTCGGCACAGAATTTTTTTGCTGCCTCTAACGGGGCTGGCAAACAGGACAAAAGTGCGTCCCGCGGCCTTGCAGGACGATTTTTTTAATAACCCCACCATCTCCTCGCCGACAGGATCGACCGGCTCGACCGTAGACCCGCAAGAAACGATTCATGCGGCCCTTCTCGCCGGTGACCGTTCGGAAAAAACGAGCAGTTGTCCCGCGGTGCCGAACGGCTGCACGTAGCACTCGCCGCAGGCCTCGAAATAACCGCTGCTGCTCACGTTTCGTCAACGTTCGAATCCGCCGCGTGGGACGTACCCGCGCATCGAAGCAAGTCTCGTCGGCGTAAATATTTCCGACTCCCGCGATGACGGTTTGGTCGAGCAGTGTAGGCTTGATGCGTTTTGCCTGATGCTTCCGCAAAATCCTGCGGAAGTGGGAGAACTGAAAGTGAGGATCGAGCGGTTCAGGGCCAAACCGGTGTGCTTCCATCCACTCACTGAGTTGCACTCCACCGATAATCTTCATGTAGCCGAACTGCCGCTGGTCATTGAAGAACAACTGGCCGTGAGTGGTTGTGACTACGACGCGGGTGTACCGATTCGGCAAAAGCTCCGTTCCTCCGGGAATTGGGTGTCCACCGACCAGTAGACGTCCAGAGCGGGGTCGCCACACGAGCTGCCCGGACATTTTCAGGTGCACTACGAGGTACCACTTCCCGCTCAGTTCAATGAGGAGGAGCTTTGCCCGACGCTCGATCCTCTGAACCTTCCTGCCCCTGAGCATCTGAACAAAGTGCTGCGCCCGGTCCCGACGGTTCGTGCGGTACTGGCTTGGTAGCGAAGACCCGATGCTCACCATTTTTGGTAACCGCACCTCCACCCGCACGATTTTCGTGCCGACGAGAACGTGGCTTAGTCCTTGCCGAATCGTCTCAACTTCGGGCAATTCAGGCATCGGGCAAAACCAAAGCATTCTTTCGACACACTTCAGCAAACCACCGCGCGCTCGGTCGAATCGAACGTCGCTGGGTCGTAAAATCAACGGCCACCAACCCGAAGCGCTTGGAAAACCCCTCGCGCCACTCAAAATTGTCGAGCAGCGACCAGTGAAAGTACCCGCGAATATCCACCCCATCCTGAAGAGCACGATGGACGTAACCTAAGTAGTCACGAATAAAACGTTGACGCCAACGGTCATGGGCGTCGGCTAAACCATTCTCCGTAACATAAAGAGACTTGCCATACGAGCCGGCCAAGCGGAGCACGCGATACATCGACGGCGGATTCATTTTCCAGCCAAAGTCTGTCAACGGCTGCTCCTGCGGCGCAGCAATAATCGGACGACGCACGCTGCCGAACCGGATTCGCTGTTGCAGGTAGTGGTTGACGCCGATGAAGTCTTCATAACTTGCCGTCATCCGCAACCATCGATGGTTATAGATTCGATCGCTGATTAAGGTGCTTACACGATCGAGAACGTTATGCGGGCGCTCTGATCGGTAATCAACGAGGTTAAGCGCTGATCCAACTTGAGCATCGGGCTGCGCCGCCTTGATTGCCCGCCACGCTTGGGCGTGTGCCGCCGCCAGTCGATGCAGCACGTTGAGCGCTCGTCGCCACGATCGCACCTCCGGCGGCCACTCACCAACGAAGTAGCTCAGTAGAGCGTAGACGTTCGGTTCGTTGACGGTTATCCAAAATCGTACGTCCGGCAGGGCCTCAACGACCCGACCAACGTATCGGGCAAACAGTCGCGGCGTATCGGGATGTTCCCAACCGCCGCGCTCGGCCAACCACCGCGGGTTGGTAAAATGCCAGAGCGTGACGAACGGTTCGATCTGCCGTTGGCGGAGCGCGCGGACCACGTCGCGGTAGTGAGCTAAAGCCGCTTCATTCCACTCCCCTTCCCGCGGCTCAATTCGGCTCCACTCAACGGAAAAACGGTGGGCCGTATGATGGAGCTCTTTGGCCAGGTCAAAATCAGCCTGGTAGCGGGTCCAGTGCTCGCAGGCCGCGCCAGAAACCGAGCCGTCCTTGATCCGGCCTAGCTTCTCCCACGCCGTCCAGTCGTTATCCTGGTCGCCTTCGACTTGGTGAGCCGATGTCGCCGCTCCCCAGAGGAATCCCTCTGGGAAACGCAAGACCCGCTGCATGCTAGCGACTCTCGCCAGGCTGAAGTATCGCCTCGGCAGTCAGCCCGCGGCTCGACTGCCTACCCACTTGCTCCTCCCGTCGGCGCCGTCACCTCATCCCAGTCGCCCTTAACGTCGTTCCAGCGGTAGGCCTTGACCGTGTGCACCCGATCGGTCGGCGAATACTCGTAGTGGACGCTGACCGAGCTGCCGATGCGCTTTGAGCCCAGCGCGGTCTTGCCGACAATACGGGGCTTGCTGGTTCGCTCGACCTTCATCCGCCCCTGCGGCGACTCGAACTCAATGAACTCGACGTCGCCGCTAACCTCATCACCCCGGACCACCTCGTGGCTCAAAACCCGAAAGGTATCTTGAATCCGGCCGACAGTCTCTTTCCACTGCTCATCATGCATAGTTCTTATTTCTCGCTTCTAGCTTATTCCAACCTCAAAAATACGTGGTCAACTTTTCCGGATCAAGCATCCGATTGCGGGCGGTCAGTTCGCTGATCCGGCCGGCCAGGTAGATTTGGCGCAGGGCCATGTCCATCGTCCGCATCCCCTCTTTGGTGCTCATTTGCAAGACCGACGGAATCTGGGCAATCTGATTTTCCCGAATCAGGTTGGCGACTGCTGGAGTATTCACCAGCACCTCGCGAACCGCCACGCGTCCCCCGCCTTCTTGGGGTACGAGCTGCTGGGCAATGATCGCCCGCAGCACGCTCGACAGCTGCAATCGCGCTTCGTTCTGCTGGTGGGGCGGAAACATGTCAATGAAGCGGTCGACCGTCTGGGCGGCGTTGGGCGTGTGCAGCGTTGACAGGACGAGGTGCCCGGTCTCGGCCGCGGTCAGCGTCCCCTGAAACGTCTCCAGATCGCGCATTTCCCCGACGAAGATGACGTTCGGATCCTGCCGCAAGACGCGCTTGAGCGCGGCCGAAAATGAACGGGTGTCAATGTCGACCTCGCGTTGCTCGATGATGCTCTGCTGCGGCGTGAAGACGAACTCAATCGGGTCTTCGATGGTAATGACGTGGGCGCGACGCTCGGCATTGATGATGTCGATCATGGCGGCGATGGTGGTTGACTTCCCGGATCCCGACGGACCCGTCACCAGCACCAGGCCGGAGTTGATGTGGGTCAGCTCGTAAATCGTCTCGTCAAAATCCAAATCCTTGGGCGACGGAATGCGGTGCGGGACGGCGCGAATCGACACCCCGACGTTCCGCATCTCGTAATGAAGGTTGATGCGAAAACGAGAAACGCCTGGCAGGTCGTACGAGGTGTCAAACTCCTGCTCGTTTTCAAAACGCTTGATCTGTTCCGGCGTCAGGATCGAATAAATCAGCGACCGGGTGTCGTCAGGCGAAAGCTTCGGATACCCGCGCAGGGCTTCGAGTTCCCCGTCGACGCGAACTGTCGGCGGTTCAGCGACGACCAGGTGGAGATCTGACGCTTTGGCCTCCACCGTCTTGATCAATAGTTCCTGGAGCGTCATAGGCCTACGCCCACCTTACCATAGACGACCGGCTGCGCCTAGAACCTGTTTCATCCGGGGTTACTTCCCCGCCAGATGCCCCAAGTCCAAAACCATTGACGAATATCAATTTTTTTGCTATAGTGAAGGTGTCGAACTAAAAAAACTACAAAAATAAACACCTGAGCATGCTCGGACGCACGCTCCTGATTAGCATCTTGAGTACCGCGGTGGCTATCTGGCCTTTCGCGGATCTTGCCTATGCGGCCAACACCACGCAGCTGTCGCAAACAATCAACGCCGGGACGCTTGGCGTCGACGTTGTCGACGGCTCGGGCAACAGCGTCGGCAGTCCGACCGTCGGTTTCGGCGCGGTGACGTTTTCGTTTGATCAACAAACGGGTTCGGGCACGCTCGGTACTTCGTCGCAAAAAATCCGACTGAGTAACGGACGCCAAGCACCGGCGGCCGCCTGGACGCTGTCGGTCGCCGGCTCCGCTCCCTCGGCCCTGTGGACCAGCGGCGGCGACACCTTTGACTTCAACAACGCCACGGCGGCCAACGGCGTGATGACCGTCGACCCGAGCACCGGAACGATTACGCCGACGAACAGCTACACCGCCACCGGCGTCACGCTCGGCAGCTCGAACACCTTTCTCCAAGCCACCCGCGACAGCCTGACTATTCTCCAAGGGAGCACCTCGGCCAGCCAGCCCGGTCGGTGGGATCTAGCCGGCATCACGCTGTCCAACACCATTCCCGCCACCCAACCGCCAGGAACCTACACCGTCACCCTGGTCCTGACCGTCAGCTAGCGCGGCCCTGTCCGGTCGCTGATTTTCTTGGTATGCTGACAACGTGCAGCGATTTTTTTTAATCACTATTATCGCGGCTGTCCTGCTGAGCTGGCCGTTAAACCTCCGCGGCTTGGAGTACGGCGGCTTAGGCGGCCGGCCGGCCATTCCTGATCCGGCCATCCCGAACAGCCAAAACTGGTTCATCTACGCCTTAGCGCCGGGAACCGTCAAAGAAGATGCGGTCATTGTTTCCAACGGCGGAACTGAGCCGGTCGACGCCGTAGTCTATCCGGCTGATGCAACCCCCAGCTCGGACGGTGGCTTTGCCTTGAAGCAGCTGGAAGAGACGATGATCGGCGTTGGATCGTGGGCGCGGCTCTACCCCCGCGAACGACCGACTTTTGCTGATCGCCTTGGCACCAGCATCCTCGACTGGTGCGGATCACCGCTCGATGGGAGCGGACCTCAATCCAATCGGCTGACGCCCGCTCAAAAGCTTGAACTCATCACCTGGTGCCGTGGCGTTACCAGCCACGAACTGACGCTCGACGGCGGCCAGGAGATTTCCTTGCCGTTCGTCATTTCGACCCCGCCGGGATTGTCGGCTGGCGAGTACACCGGCGGCGTCGTCATCCAAAAAAAGCAACCAGCGGCAAGCGTCACGGAATCAGGCGTTCAGATTACCACCCGCGTCGGCGTTCGCATCTACCAGACCGTGCCGGGCGCCGTCAATAAAACGTTGCGCATTTCGAGATTTACGATTGGCCCGGCCGCCCAACCGGGTTACTTCACCATCACGCTCGGCGTTACTAACCCGAGCAGCGTCAGCCTTGACCACCGCAGCCGGATTGCCATCATCAACCGGTGGACCGCGCAGCAGCAAATCATCGAACGGCCTGGCCAGGTACTGCGCGACGACGAGCTGGTCATCAACTTTCCTCTCAAAAAGCCCTTCTTCGGACGGCTGCGCTTGCAAGCCACGGTGACCTACGACGTTGACGGCCGCTCGCAGTCAATCACCAGCCGCGTCCTGCATGTCACCAGCATCCACTGGTCACTGTGGGCCGTCGTGGCCCTACTCGCACTGGGCCTCGGCGCCTTGCTGGTTCGACAGCGGCGAGGGCAATCGCGTCGCGGGTCAGTGCCGTACTCCGTTAAACCGTACGAGGATATTAGCGCGCTTGCCGACCGCTTCGGCGTGGCCTGGCAGCAGCTAGCAAGGCTCAACCGGCTCAACCCGCCGTACCGACTGACTGCCGGCCAGGTCATTGGCGTGCCAAAACGGTCGAATCCTAAATCTGGCTCCCGGGGCCATAAAAAACGTTGACAAGGCCTATTTTTTATGCTATACTGGCTTCTAGAAACGTTAGTAATCAGTCTTCAACACAGAAAAACACCAAAAACCTATGGGCCGGCTTTCTCACCTGCTTCTCTGGAAGTTGAACCTCCGGGCGGTCATTGCGACCGTAGGGATTTTGGTATTGGTGGCAGGCGCCGGCACCTTCGTCTACGCCAGCTCGACTTCCAACTTCCAGCAAACCATCAACGCCGGAACGCTGGCCGTCGACATCGTTGACGGCAGCTACGTCACGGTGGCCAGTCCGTCAGTGGTGATGTCCACCGCCACGTTCAGTTTTGCCTGCCAGACCATCACCGGCACGTTCGGCTCGGCTACACAGAACATCTACGTCTCCAACCCTGATGCGGCCGACAACGGTTGGACTGCCTCGCTGGCCGCTTCAGCCACGACCGCGATCTGGGACAGCGTCGGCACGGACTACGACTTTAATGATAACGGTACGTCCGGTTGCGCTGACAGCGCCGTTGATACCGACGCGTTGGGCGGTCAGATGACCGTTGATCCGTCAGTCGGCACGCTGGCAACTGGTCAGTGTAACTCCTGCGTCACGACCAACATTACCAAAGGCTCGTCAACCGCGTTCCTTGAGGGTACGACCAACAGCATCACGGTCCTGACCGCCGCCGCCCTTTCGAACGACATCGGCGACTGGAAACTGACCGGCGTCTCCGTCAGCCAGAAGATTCCGGAAGAGCAGCCAGCCGCTTCCGATTATGACATCAACATGGTGCTCTCCATCGTCGCCTCTTAAACCGCTAGCTGTAGACGCGGCCCGGGCCTCACGCCCGGGTTTTTGTTATCGTTGGCAGTCGCAGCGGCCTGATGTATACTACCACCTGAACAAACACCACGCCGCTACCTATGCACCCTTCACGAATGCTTCGGCTGAAATTACAGTTCATCTTGGCGCTGTGGCTGATGGCATCGCCAGCTCTCGCTATCACTTACGGCGGCACGGGCGGCCGACCGGCTTACCCGCGTCCGGACAATCCTCGCACCACCGACATCTTCGTCCACACGCTTGCACCCGGGACAACTCAAGTCGAGGGTATTGATGTCATTAACAACGAAGTGGCCGCTAAGACGCTGATGGTCTACGCGGCCGACTCGACGCCTTCAACTGACGGAGGATACGCCTGCGAGCAGCTGTCAGAACCTCGCGACGATGTCGGTGCTTGGATTACATTCGGCTGGCCGGGCCAAGATCAAGACACAGCCGAATCGCTCTCACCAAACCGGGACGAAGACAGCGACGGGATCACGAGCGCTGACGAGGCGGCGCTCAAGACCAACCCCCGCGAGGCTGACACCGACGGTGATGGAACCCCGGACAAAGCCGAGCTTGACGCGCAAACCGATCCGCGACAGCCGGTGGTGATCACCATCGACCCGGAAAAGAAGATCCTGCTTCCTTTTACCATCACGGTGCCGACGACCGCTGGCGTTGGTGAGCACAACGGCTGCATCCTGATCCAGGAAAAAAAAGACACCAGCGGCACCGACCAGGGCATTGCCATTTCCACTCGAACCGGCATTCGCGTCGCTCTTACCGTCCCGGGCGACGTCATTCGAACGTTACGTATCGTCAGACTCGATGTCCTCCCCCGTCCGCCGGGCGGAAAGATTCTCCACCCGGTTGTTCGCAACGACGGCAATGTTTCGATTGACGCCACGGTCAAGGTGACCACCAAGAACCTATTCGGTTGGATGATCAAAGAACACGGCGGTGAGTACGCCATCCTACGGGAGACAACCTCCGCCTGGAACTTCGAGCTGCCCCCGACCTTCTGGGGCGGCTGGTACCGCTCACACGCGACTGTATCGTATGATTCCAACCCCATGGCCGAGCTCGGCAAAAAAACTACAAATCAGACTACCATCACCGGGCCGACGGTCGGGTTTTTCCTGGCGCCGTCACCGATGGCTTGGGCCGTCTACGCCGCTGGCCTAGGACTGCTGTTGGCCCTCGGGCTGGTGCTCTGGCTCATCGCCAAGCGTCGCCAGCTCATCGAGAAGACATGGGTACGGTACACAATAAAACCAAACGACACCATCCAAACGCTGGCCAGGGCGCGAAACGTCTCATGGAAGCTCCTGGCTGCAGCCAACAAGCTCAAACCCCCCTTCGAACTCAAGCGCGGATCGCACCTCCTGGTTCCGCCAACCACTCGAGTCAGCAAGCCCTCGTCAGCCAATAAGGTATCCCGAACACCGCCAAACCGCCAGCGACCGCGCCGCCGGAAATCGTAACCTTGCGGCTCAAGCAAAAACAAACACCAACTGCTACCCGTATGTTGGTGTATGCGTTTCACAAGCCTCTTGGTTATTACCATCATCAGTTTCGTCCCCTGCTTTACGCAGGCGGCGACCGTGACATTCTCGATGACGATCATGCCGGTTCGGATTCTTATCGTCGATGAGCAAGAACGTATCATCGACCTCTTCAGCAACGTCTCCCCCGACGCCCCGGCCTACCAGCTCCAAGCCCGGCGAGAGAACGTCCACGGAGAACAGCTGGATGTCAAGCATGAGCTGTTGACTGCCTACCAACAATTCCTCCAGCGTCGCCGCCAATCAGTCGGGCCGCACATCGTCAGCACCGTCTCTGTTGAGCAATCGCCTGACGGCAGGTGGCAGGAGTTAACCTCGGTGATGGCCATTTGAACATGCTCCATCGTTCAACTGCCATCGGCGTGCTCGTGACCGTGTTCATGGGAGTCCTCAACCTTTGGGGGTTAATCCTGCCGTGGATTCCGGTCGGGCCGCAGACCCAGGCCATCGCCCAAGGCGACGGCAAAATCGTCTACGGCGAAGGAACGGTAACGACACCTCGCACCCGCGATTGGGCCAGCGGTGCCTTTGGGAGCGAAGGAAACACGGTAACAGCGGCCGCCACTATCAGACATGTCGTTATCAAGGCTTCGCCGACGGCGGATGAAATGATCGCCGGCATCCAGACGACGGACGGTGCGCTCTACATCCAGCGTTGGAACGGCAGCATCTGGTCGGCCGAGTGGAACGTCACGGTCGGCGACGGTAATTTGCCGCGGTTTGATATTGCCTATGAACAAAGCTCAGGCGAGGCGCTGGTCGTTTACGGCACGAACACCGGTTCCACCAACGAGATCGCCTACCGCCGGTGGACCGGCTCCAGCTGGGTCGGGCCGACGAACTACGACGCGGTTAGAACTTCGGGAGTCATCCAGGGGCTGGCCATGGTGTCCTTAGGCGGCTCTAGTGATCTCGCCATGGTTTGGGGCGACGCCAACCTTGACCTGTCCGCGAACTACTGGGACGGAACGAACAATGTTTGGAAAACGGAGCCGAGCGCCGCGCTTTCTACCGGCGTCGATACGCTGGCCGCCGCCACGTCGCTGACGACCTGGTCGTTTGACCTGGAATTCGAGTCGGTTTCCGGCGAGCTCCTAATCGCCTGGGGCAATGCGGCCACGGCCGACGTCACGTATGTTACGCGCGGCGCCGGCGCCGCCGGCAGCTGGGGCTCGGTCACCACCAACACCACCTTTGCCGAACAGAGCGATGATTTGGAACTAAGCGCCGACCCGAACTCGAACAACATCATTCTCGTGCATACTGGTTCTGACAGCGGCAATGACATGGAAGCGGCGGTCTGGACTGGTTCGGCTTTTCCCGCCTCGATCGACACGGCGGCGCCGTGCGCTGCCAACGTCATTTGCACGCTCGACGCCGCCGTCGACACCACCGGCGCCGGCACCAGCGGCAATGCCGCCGGCTGGCTGACCAGCGGCAGTGCCACGCGCGGCATCGTTGTGTACGACGACGCCAATGCCGCCGGTCTTGACTGGGTTGTGTGGGACTCAACAAACGGCTGGGCGCTGCAGACCGACTGCACCACCGCCTGCAACAGCCAGCCGGCCAGCGGCGACGACAAGCTGCACCGCATTCGACTGAATCCATTCAACGACGCCGAGTTGATGTGGATTGGCGTTGACACGGCCTCTGATCTCTTTGCCAAGAAGCTCACCTTTGACGGAACAAACTTGACGTGGTCCTCAACCGAACCGAGCAATGCCACGCTTGAAGCGACGACGTCTTCGATTACCGGCTTTGCCGCGGATTTCGCTTATCACAAGTTTATTCCCGTCAGCGGCTCGCTGTCCGTTGACATTGTTGACGCTAGCGGCGCGTCAGTGGCCAGTCCCTCGCTGGTCATGAACGCCCTGACACTCTCCTTCGCCGTGCAAACCGCAACCGGTACCTTTGGTGTTTCATCGCAAAAAATCCGCGTCACCAATACCACCGCCACGGCGACCTGGACGTTGTCCGTCGCCGCCTCGGCTACGACCGCGGTTTGGGACAGCGCTGGCACGGACTACGACTTCAACGATCCGACCGCCAATGCCGGCGACGGCGGCGACACTGACACGGTCGGCGGGCAGATGACGGTCAACGCTTCAGGCGCGACCATCACGCCCCAGACCGGCTGCACGACCACCGGCTTGACGCTCGGGTCATCGACTGCCTTCAACGAAGGCGTGACCAACTCCGTCACGCTGATTACGGCCGGCGCATCGGCTGGAACCAACTGCTACTGGGATTTAACCAGTACCAGTATTTCGCAAACCGTTCCCGAGGAGCAGCCAGTTGCCAGCGACTATAACCTCAACATGGTCGTCAGCGTGGTGGCCAGCTAGCAGCCATGGAACGCAGTCAATCAATCCACCGTCGCTTACGTCGCATTCGGTGGACCTTGCTGGATGCTCGTGACCGCCTGATTGCTCACCAGCGGCCATCGCTCCGCCGTTGGATTGCGGCGGTGTCGCTCGGGATAACCATCCATCTCATCAGCCTGCCGATCTACCTGACCCGCTACCCCCAAACCAACTTTGCCCGGTACGCTCGACGGCGCGAAACAACCTACACCGATTCATACGCCCGCTTTAAACAAATCGTCCAGTTCACCATCGGACTGGTTCTCGTCTCGATCGTGGCCGTCACCCTGGCGGTCGTTGTGGGCACAGTCATCCGCACCAAGCTATTCGGGTAAGGTGAGGCAACGTCAGCGGGCAGCCCGGCGCTGAGCGCCATCGTCGTGCAGGCGGTAGAATCCGCGACCGAGGTGCCAAAAGCTGCGGCCTTGCTGGGCTTTGCGGCGGGCGCGCTTGATCATCAGCAAAACGGTTTCAAGAGCAATGACCGTGAACAGGCCGAGTTGAATCAAACGTGCCCGGTTGGCCAGCTCATTTTCCTGCGGGACATCGGCCAGTACAGCAGTCCGCGCTGCCTGCTGGTTGCGAATGATGGTGCGGAGGAACTGGCTGGTGGCCGGATCGGCGTTGCCGATTTTCACGGTCGGCGATTCGCTTCCCGCCGCCGGTTCGACCGTGTAATCAGCCGCCACCGTAACGGCGACTTTCGGAGTCGGATCGGTGTTTTGTTGTTGGGTCAGAACCGTCACCGCCGAAAAATGGTGCGTGCCTGGCGGCAGGGCATCCTCGCTAAATGCGGCCAGGAACACGCCTTCGGCGTCGGCCGTTGTCTCGACGAAGATCGGATCACTAAATGCGTACACGCGAACCGTGGCGTTTGGCAGTGACGTGCCGATGACCAGCACTGCCCGCGTCTGGGGATCGCCGAGGATCGAAGTAATGGTGGGCGGCGGCGGGGGCAGGATGACTACCTGAAAGTTGACGTTAGCCGTGGCCAACGCTAACACCCCGCCCAGGGCGACCACCAGCAGAAAAACCAACACAAACTCACTCACCCCAATGGTTGCGAGCTTCCGGATTAGTGACGTCATGGTCTTTGTTTTATTTTCTCATCACCAGTATAGCACAAAAACCGCTGCTGGTAAAGGCGGACGTTACGCCACCGGTGGCGGCCGGCGACGATCCTGCCAGCGCCCGAACGTGTCGATCACGGCCCAACCGCCGACCGATACAGCCGCGGTCCAAATGAGGTTGACCACCAGCTGGATCAAAAAGAACTCCGGCCGGACTGGACTGTCAGGCACGACGGGCGTTCGCAGAAAAACCGGCCATCCCAGCACCAGCAGCTCAAAGCTGCAGCCGCCCGTGCAGTTCTCCCGCCAGGTCGTGAATCCCGAGGCCAGCACCAGCAGAACCGCCGCAGTCATCAAATAGCGTTTCACGACTTTTTCTTCTTCAACGGTTGGTAGTACTGCCGATCTTTAAGCTTGTCCGGCAAGTACTGCTGCTCGCCGGCGGCCGCTCCGGGTTTAAAATCATGCGAATATTTATACCCTTTCCCGTACCCCAGTTCCTTCATCAAATCGGTCGGCGCATTGCGCAGATTCAGCGGCACCGGTTCGTTCAGCGTTTCCTTCACATCGGCCAGCGCTTGACCATAGGCGGCGTAGGTGGCATTCGACTTCGGCGCGGTAGCCAAGTACACGGCCACGTGCGACAGGTTAATGGCGCACTCGGGCAGGCCGACTAAATCAACGGCTTGCATGCACGAGACTGCCAACGGCAGGGCCTGCGAATCGGCCACGCCGACGTCTTCCGAGGCAAAAATGACCATCCGCCGGGCAATGAACAGCGGATCTTCACCAGCTTCGAGCATTCGACCGAGGTAGTAGAGCGTGGCGTCGGGATTGCTCCCGCGCATCGACTTAATAAAGGCGCTGATGACGTTGTAGTGCTCCTCGCCCTTTTTGTCGTAGAGCAGGGCGCGGTGCTGCAAAGCCTCGGCCGCGGTTTTTAAGGTCACCAGCCGCAGACCCTTGACGTCAGGCCGAGTCGCCGTAACGCTGATTTCCAGCGCATTGAGCACAGTCCTGGCATCACCGTTCGCCGCAGTCGTCAGTAGGCGCATGGCCTTCGGCTCGACCTTGATGGTGAACTTCCCCAAACCACGTTCGGCATCGCCTAACGCCTGCTCAACGATCCGCTGCAAATGTTCCGGCTCCAGCCGTTTCAGCACCATCACGCGCGAACGGGAAAGCAGCGGCGAAATCACCTCGAAGCTCGGATTCTCGGTCGTCGCCCCGATCAGGGTGACAATCCCCTGCTCGACATACGGCAGCAGCGCATCCTGCTGCGCTTTGTTCCAGCGGTGGATTTCGTCAATGAACAGGATCGTCCGCGTGCCGTGCAGCTTGCGCCGATCGTGCGCCGCTTTGATGATGCGCCGCAGCTCGTCTTTACCGCTGGCCACTGCCGACACCTGCTCAAAGGCCGATTTGGTGATGCCCGCGACAATGGCGGCCAGCGTGGTCTTACCTGAACCCGGCGGACCCCAAAAGATAATTGAGAACAGTTCGTCATGTTCCACGGCTTTTCGCAGGATCGTGCCAGGGCCGACGACCTCGTCTTGTCCGACGAATTCGGCAAACGTCCGCGGCCGCATCCGGTCAGCCAGCGGCGCATGGGCAGCAAGATCGCGGTCGAGTTTTGCGTCAAACAGGTCAGGCATGATGTTTTCGTATCAGGACGGCCAGCAACCGCACTCGAATGCCGTCGGGCTGAAGGTGCGTTTCCTCTCCTTGCCAGACGACTTCGCCAGCTGGCTCGAACATCCGCCGAACCTCGTCTTCCCGGACGCTCTTCGGCCAGTGCATCGACGGGTGAAAAGCGAGCAGGAGGTAGTACCCGCCCGGCTTGAGCACCCGCATCACTTCGCGGACGTACCGTTCTTTATCTATGCCTTGGTGGTGGTACGTGCCGCGATCGAAGACGGCGTTAAACGAGTTGTTGTCAAACGGCAGATTTTTCCCGTCGGCCACCAGCCAGGCGACCGTCACGCCGGCAGTTCGACCCCGGTGCTCAGCCTGCCGAATCGCCGCTTCTGAAACGTCAACCCCGACGATTGACAGTCCTTCCGTCGCCATCCAAATGCTGTGCGTGCCAAGGCCGCAGCCAAGATCAAGCACGCGACCATGAATGGTTCGATCTTGCACCAATCGGACCAGCGTCGGTGACGGCGCGCCGCTTTCCCACGGCAGCTGCCGCGCTGATAACGCGCGGTAGAGTTCGTTCCACTCGTTAACACTTGTGTTCATGGCCCAGAGCTTAAGTTTCTGCCACAGCCGCCACGGTGCACCACGACGAGCTGGTGATTGCACCCCTGAATTCGTCACTCCTCCATTGTACCAGAACCGAATAAAAACCGAAACTCCGCTGTAAGCGGAGTTTCGCCTTGAATCTTCGAAAGGCCCAGGTGTTCGCTCCGAGTCTTCGAGGAGCCTCAAATTTCGCCCGGCGCGAAGCAAGCGTCTTCAGAAGACTTGACACCATCTCCCTAACCGATACAATAAGACGTCCTTTCAATTTCGGCGAGGTAGACGGAATCAGCTCGGCAACCATCGTGGTAACAACGGTCGCATCCGCAGCCATGTGTCGGAAACCCCCGGTCAATCATTCACATGTCTACTGCGGGTGGGCCACGGTGATTCTGCAGGCTCGCATCCGACAGTCTTAACCGGCGTCGACCCGTCACTCCTGTTCCACGGGGCGCACTCGCCATCAGGGTACGAACCGTGACTACCTCGCCATTGCTCGTGTCTTAAATACCCCGACGTGGGCGAAATCCCATCAGCGGTCTCACGGGAGGCCAGCGCCAGCGAAGCGAAACAGCGGAGACACTCGCTGGCTCGCCCACCCGGGGTAGGTTCCTGGCTAGCTACATAACCGGCTGGAATTGGAACGTCGAGCTCGGTCCAACCAAGTCGTAAGAACAGTTAGCCTTCACCCGAGGTGTGCGTAGTGCAAACTATCAACGGCTTGTTGTCGCCCACATGGGTACGCCGAATAGTGGTCAGCCGCGCCAACCAACTGACCAGTACTACGCCCCTCGGTTTTTACTTTGTGCCAAAGCGCCGATCGCGCCGCGCGAATTCAGCCAGACAAGCGTCAAAATCACGAGCGGTGAAATCAGGCCAAAGTTTTTCAACGAAGATCAGTTCACTATACTCGGCCTGCCAGGGCATCAGGCCGGACAACCGCAACTCGCCGCTGGTCCGAATGATTAGGTCGGGGTTCGGGATCTCGGGATGGTAAAGGTGGCTGGCAATCAGCTCGGCGTTGACCGAATCAGGGTCGGGCTGAGCGCGAACGATCGCGCGGACGGCATCAACGATTTCCGCTCGACCGCCGTAGTTCAGCAACACGTTCAAGACACCGCGAGTATTATCCCGCGTCAAATTCATGGCGTCGCTGATCAGCTTTTGGAGCTTGGCCGACAACTCGTGCAGACGACCGGTCACCACGAGGTGCACGCCTTTACGGTGAAACTCGACTAGTTCCTCGCGGAGAACCCACTCGACGAAATTGAGGAGGAACTGCACCTCGCGCTTGGCCCGGTGCCAGTTCTCGGTCGAAAAAGCCCAGACCGTCAGATACTTGATGCCGCGTTCCAGGGCCACGTCGCCGATGCGCTTGAGCGTTCGGTAACCGGCGCGGTGTCCTTCAAAGGCTGGTTGGCGGTGCTTTCGTGCCCAGCGCCGGTTGCCGTCCATGATGATGGCCACGTGCTGGGGGAGGTTATGGTGTAACGTCATGAATAATGGATGGTGTTTCGAGGAATGCGGGATGGCCTCCTGACGGTCCCGATTTCGTCTGTTCGCTCTGTCGGGGATGTCCCGCCATTCGGCGGGGCGACCTTCCCGCCCCAGGTCGGGGTACCGGGACTCGAACCCGGGACCTCACGGACCCGAACCGTGCGCGCTACCAACTGCGCTATACCCCGACCTGGGGCGGGACGCGCTACCAACTGCGCTAATCCCCGACAGAACGAGCCACGTGTAGGTTATGTTTCACGGGACAAGCCGTGCGCTGAGCCCCGTTCTACGGGGCGCTACCAACTGAGTTTACCCCGCGCCCTTGCAAGGAGACCATGAACCGATGGCGGGGCACTAGTCCCCCATCACTCCCGATGGTCGTGTGCGAAATCTTCGCTCACTTTGTTGGCCCGAGATTCGTCCAGCACCAGTTCGCTCAATGCGTTCTGGCGCGTTGTGCTCCCGTGGCAGGGGATGAGGGAATCGAACCCCCGTGTCAGGTTTTGGAGACCTGCGTTCTACCACTGAACTAATCCCCCACCACCAAAGCGCAATGCTTATTAAAATGTATTCTAGCGAACTGGCGCTGGATTGGAGACCGCCGTGCTAACCACTGACACTACCCCCTCAAATTTAATCTCGCACACAATTAATTTCAAACAATGATCACTTCAATTTGGCTTCGGTGTGGAGCGTGTGCTTCTTGTCCCACGGACAGAACTTTTTCAACGACAGCTTGGCCTTAACCTTTTTTTTGTTCCGGGTAGTGAAGTAGTTGACCCGCTTGCACTGACTGCACGCCAGACCGACTAAATTATCTTGCGACATGGAAGAAGTTATTTCTTAAGGATTATTCCTGGAGCCGATGGTCGGATTTGCCCGATCATTCCGATCGGGCATCAGGTCGAATGACCTGATGAACCCCCAACCACCGCTTCATCCCGAAGTTCCCAAAATCTTGCCGGTGGAGCCGGAAATCCCGCCATTCGGCGGGACGACCTGCTGTTTATCCCGCACCATCCTGGTGGAGCCAGCGGAGGGATTTGAACCCACGACCTGCGGTTTACAAAACCGCTGCTCTACCCCTGAGCTACGCTGGCCCAGGATGGTGCGGGACTCTGCCGCTGAGCTACACCGGCTCATGGTGCGGGACTTTACGGCAAGCTTACGTGGAGGAGCCGCGGCTCACGGGGAAAACTTATTGTACTATTTATTTCGATATTTTGCAACTGGTAAGTGGAGTAGTCCCGCACCTCTCGTCCCTCTCGACAAAGCTCGGCGTCCTCGGGCGCGGGATCTTCGCAACTGCTCGACTACGCTCAGCGTCGCTCCGAGATTCGCCCCGTCATGCGACGGGGCGTCAGGTCGAATGACCTGACGAACCTTCGAAGGCCGGTGGCCACCTGATTTATGCCGCCGAAGGCGGCACCCCGCCTTCTCTAAAATCTTTAGATGGTGGCGGGGCAGTCAGGAGTCTTTTAAAAGCTAACCCACCTTTATACGACTTGAGTTGCCGCTC
>JACQPY010000009.1 GCA_016207275.1 Candidatus Kerfeldbacteria bacterium | reverse complement strand
TAGCGATTCTTTGGTAAAACGAGGGATTATCTCAAAAGAGGAAACGCTGCTGTAATCGGTTCCGCTGGCCGGATTTTAGGGGGCGTTCGAATCGCCTTCAAAATATTTCAGGATGAAAAAGTACACCTTGTTTGGCACTTCGCGATGATTAGACTAGGGTGGCTGTAGTATGTTGACGGACCAAGATATCAAGAAACTCATTGAAGCCGAGAAAGAAGTCTTTACAACCAAGGGTGATTTTGAACTACTTAGGACAGATTTCAGAACTTTGCAAACTTCCGTAGATAGTTACGCTAAGCTAGCCGATACGTACTATAAAGAGTTGTGGTTCTGGTGGGCAAGGTACAGAGGATGGAGAATTGGATTCAGGCTGTTTCAGTTAAGATTGGAGTTGAGTACAAACCGTAGGCGACTACGCCGCTTCTACAGAGAAGCGGGTAAAAGAAAATTTCAATGATACCGGAGGGCAAACTGCCCTTTGACAACAGACCACCGACCTTGTAAAAGGTCAGCTGCTGGTGCTTGAACCAGAGAGAAGGAGATCCCATGGGATACGCGCAAGAGTACGCACAGAGCAGGGCTTGGAATTCTGACATCGCGAAGCTGCTCGTGCTGCAGGGGATTGACACCATCGAGTCGGAGGGTGAGCGACGGCTGGTACGCGGGCTCTACGAGTCGCTGGAGAAGCGAATCAAGCTGCAAGAGGGTCCTGGGATCGCTGCCATCCTCGGTGGTGTGCTCGGTCTAATACCCCTATTCCTCGAGGTAGCTCTACTCGATGCTCGGTCCGTCATGATGCCCTCGCTGTTCCATTCAGTGGTATGGGCATTCAGCATGATCTTTACCTTCTGTGCTGCGGGGGCCGGGTTTAGCTGGCTAGCAGCGCGGATCCTCTACTTCAACGCCGAGCTGCGCCGACTCGACGCCGTCTTGCGAGAATTGAGCGCCGGGGACGCAACGAAGGTTCATCTCGTTCCCATCCTCCGAGAACACGAGCCTCAGAAAGCCATGCTACTGGAGCGACTCTCTGGTCAGACGGCCTTTCGAACTATTTTAAGAAGGGAAGAATGAGTAAGAGGTAGACAACAGACTTCTTGCTCTTGGCTTTAGACTGAGCCTGTCAGTCTACGTCATCGAGCTTCGGCTTGGTGGACTCCCAATCCCACAAGGATTCGTAAGGGAGTCTTCTTTTTATGAAAGAATTTGCCGCCAAAGCTAAAACCAACTAAGATTTTAGCTATGAGCGCAGCACTCTCCTTGTGCGGAGTCCGTAGAAAAACTTGTCGTGGCGGAGCCAGATCCGGCGCCGCCGGAAAATCGTCAACGATCGCGGCGAAACCTGTGGTGAGCTTGTCGAATCCATCGCCGGTGTGTTTTCGGGGCGAAATACGTTCGAACCAATTTCACAATAGTGCATGGGAATGGGGCGGGGGTGACGGGGCCCCAAGACATTGGTTCAACTCCTGCTAGGGCACCTGAGGCAGCGCAAAAGTCATGGTGATCAATCTCATTCATTAACCACAAAACCTATGCCAGAAGAACTCATCGGTCACGTCATCCACTACTACGATCGGATCGGCGTTGCCGTGGTCAAGCTCACCGACGGTTCGATGAAGGTGGGCGACACCATCCACATCACGGGGAAGAACGACTTCCAACAGCAGGTCTCCTCGATGCAAGTCGAACATCAGGGTGTCGAGAAAGCGAAGAAAGGATCTGAAGTCGCCATCAAACTCGATCAGGCAGTCAAGGAGAAGGACAACATCCACAAGGTGGTTAGTTGATCCCTCCGGAGATCCCCTCGCGTTGACCGAAAGGGTCACGGAGAAGTAGAATACCGTCGGACCCCACAGCTTCAAAGCATTTCCAATAGCCTTGGTCAGGCTCGTGTTTCCTTGCGCTTCTCAATGATCCAACGGTCAATTCCACTCGGACTTACATACGACGACGTCTTACTCGTTCCAAAGAAGACGCCGGTTGCTTCTCGTCAGGACGTCTCTGTGGTCACGAGCCTCTCTCGTCACCTGCGGCTGAACATTCCCATCGTCAGCGCGAACCAAGATACCGTCACCGAATCGATGATGGCTATCGCCATGGCTCGCGAGGGCGGGTTTGGGATCATCCATCGCTTCATGTCCATTGAACAGCAGGTGGCCGAAGTGACGAAGGTCAAACGCTGGAGCCACGTGGTGGTGGGCGACCCCTACACGCTGACGACTGCTTCGACCCTGCGGGATTTTCATCGCCGCCGTGAGCATTATGGCATCACTAGCTTTTTGGTGGTTGATCGGGCAGAACGATTAGTCGGCATCGTCACGGCGCGCGATGTGTTGTTTGAAGACGATTTGGATACGCCGGTTGAGAAGGTGATGACTCCAAAATCGCGGATAGTTACCGCCGCGCCGACCATCAGTTTACCTGAGGCGAAACAATTGCTGCACCAACGTCGCATTGAGAAACTGCCGCTGGTCGACCGTGACGGCAAGCCGGTCGGTCTGATTACCATGCAGGACATTTTGAAACGGGAACAGTACCCGAATGCCGTTCATGACAAGAACGGTCGGCTGCTGGTGGGCGCGGCCATTGGCGTCAAAGACGACTACGTGGAACGCGCCAAAGCGCTGCTGGCGGCCGGCACGGACGCCCTCGTTTTGGACATTGCGCACGGCCATTCGGATTCGGCGCTTCGGGCGATTCGCGAGATCAGGGAAAAATTTGGCGACGTCGAATTAATTGCTGGGAATGTCGCCACTGCCGCCGGCGCTGCCGATCTCATCAAAGCGGGTGTTGACGCGGTGAAGGTCGGCGTCGGTCCTGGCGCTGCGTGTACGACGCGGGTGGTGACTGGCGCGGGTGTGCCGCAACTCACTGCCATCATGGACTGCGCATCGGTGGCGACAAAGCACCGCGTTCCGCTGATCGCCGACGGCGGAATTCAAAGTTCCGGCGATGTCACCAAAGCGCTGGCCGCCGGCGCGTCGACCGTGATGTGCGGCAACCTGTTTGCCGGAACCGACGAAAGCCCGGGGTCTTTGGTCACCCGCGCCGGACGCAAGGTCAAGGTATTCCGCGGCATGGCCTCGCGCGGCGCCGCCGAACAACGCGTCCGGCGCGAGCATCGGCAGCTTGACGATACCACGTTCAACGAGATGGTGCCGGAAGGCGTGGAGGCGGTGGTACCGTACCGCGGGTCGGCGCGCGACATTATTCACCAGCTCGTCGGCGGCTTGCGCTCCGGCATGAGCTACTGCGGGTCTCGCACCATTGATGAGCTTCACGAGCAAGCTGAGTTTATTCAGATTACCGAAGCCGGCTGGAAGGAGAGTTTGCCGCACGACGCCGAAGTGACGTCGTAGGGTGCGGGACGAGACGTTGCCGTTGACGGTTTGACGTCGTAGACTGTGGCTATGGCGAAAAAACTCCGCGTGGCCGTGGTCATGGGCGGGCCGTCGGCCGAGTACGAGATTTCGTTGCAGAGCGGCAAGACCATTGCCCAGCACCTGAACGTCAAAAAGTACGAGGTCATGCCGATTGTGATTGATCGCCGCCGGCGGTGGCTGCCGGCGCCGCGTTTCCTGACCAGCGGCCGGATCGGCACGCGGGCGCTGATGCCGACGGCCGAGCCGAAGCGCCGGCCGTTCGACGTGGCCTTGCTGGCGCTGCACTCATTCGGCGAGGACGGGACCGTGCAGGGTTTTCTGGAAACCCTCGGCGTGCCGTACACTGGCTCAGGCGTGTTGGCCTCGGCTCTGGCCATGGACAAGAAGCGGTTTAAGACGTTTTGTCAGACGCTTAATCTGCTGCTGGCTGGCGATGTGTTGGTAACGGCCAAAGCGTGGCGGCAGTCGTCGAGCCGTGTGCTGAAAAAAATTCAAGCGCTCGGTGCCAAGGTTGTGGTCAAACCCAACGACTCCGGTTCGAGCGCGGGCACGAGCATTGTTGAAACAGCTGAACCTGCGGCCGTGGCAGAAGCAGTCATCGCAGCTTGGCGAGTTAGTCGCACCGTGCTGGTTGAGGAGTACCTCCGCGGCCGCGAGCTGACCGTGGCCACGCTCGGCGACGAAACCAAGGTGCGAGCTTTGCCGGTGATTGAAATCGTGCCGACCAAAGACGCGTTTTTTAGCTACCGCGTAAAGTACGACGGTTCGACAAAGGAGATTTGCCCGGCCCGCATTTCGCGTCGCTTGGCTCGGCAGCTGAGCGAGATGGCGATCAAGGTTCACGTTGGCATTGGCGCCAGCGGCGTCATTCGGACCGACTTTATCATGGTCCGCGGACGACCGTATATCTTGGAAACCAACACCTTGCCGGGCATGACGCCGGAAAGCTTGGTGCCGAAAGCGGCCCGGGTCGCTGGCATCTCGTACGGTCAGTTGCTTGACACGCTGATTAAACTGTCTCTCCAGCGGCATCGACGCCCATCGGGTTGACACTGAAATCTGCATGTGCTATTCTGCTTACCCTGCGGAGGGCGTTTTGTTCGTTATTAAATACAGCGAGATTCGTGGGCAGCGTTCTGCGGAGCAGCTTGTTCGTAGAGCGCTGTCCACGAACACTTCTGGCAGCGGTTCTTCAACCGTGATCGGCTCTCCACACGGACGTGTGCCGCAGCTGATCATGGTAGGCGAAGAACCAACCGGGAGAAGGTATGAAGACCTTCACGGTGGACATCACCTCGCCCACGCCGGTTACTCTCGGCATCATGGTTTTCACCCATCCGAGGCACGGGAACGTCGTCGAACTCGGTCAGTGCATGAACACCGGGGATCGCCGGTACGTCCGGTTCAGCCGCTCGCGTCCGCCGCGGGTCGTCGACGGGTGCATCTTCGAGGCGCACCCCTACCGCCCGCCGGCGAGGAGTCTCGGCCATCCCTTCCAGTGTCTGATGGTGCCCAGCGGCCACCGCCGGGACGACCAGCGGGCGCTGATCCTGCTGATGCACTTCGACGAGTTTCGTTCGCGGGACGGCGGCGAGCTTAACCTCGTCAACGAGGGCACGTTCATGCTCTTCGTCATGTCGACCGGGCGCGTGTTCGAGCTGCAGCATCCTGCCATCCCGGCTCGGCGTTTCCGGCTGAGCTACACGGACCCGATGGATGGTCCGCAGTGCGTCGAGCTGGATCTCAACGGACAGCCGAGCGAGCAGTTCATTCCGACGACCGCATAGCCGTACGAAGTGGTGGGTTCTAGCCCCGGTCGTTCTTTCCTGGGGCAGCGATGCTAGATTCGTTGCCCCACCCCACACCAACCGTGCGGTTCGTTGTCGTATACGACTGTGGTAGAGTTACCGTATGGATGTGTTTGCCTTGGTGCTGACGGTCGCCGGCTTGTCGCTGTTCGAGACGGTCAGCAGTATCGACAACGCGGTGATCAATGCCGAAGTGCTGTCGACGATGCGGGAACGAGCGCGGCGCTGGTTTTTGCGCTGGGGTATCCTGATCGCCGTCTTTTTGTTGCGCGGGGTCTTGCCGTGGGTGATCGTCTGGGCGGCGGTGCCGTCACTCGGCCTTTTCGGCTCGCTGACCGCTACCTTTAGCAGCGATCCGTCGGTGCTCGCAGCGATTGAACGGTCGGCACCGGTGCTGCTGGTCGGCGCCGGCACTTTTTTGGTATTTTTATTTTTCCATTGGCTTTTTTTAGAACCGAAGAACTTCGGTTTGCGCAGCGAACGTTTTTTCTTCTCACAGGGCGTTTGGTTTTACGCGGTGGTCTCGGTGCTGCTGGCGGTGATCGTCTGGTACGCGCAGCAGCTCGATCCGTTGATGGGTTTTTCCGCGGTCGTCGGTTCAACCGCTTTTTTCATCACCCACGGCTTTAAGCAGAACGCCGAGCAAGCCGAGCAACGCCTGCTCGGCTCTGGCCTGTCCGATGTCAGCAAGGTGTTCTACCTGGAGGTGATCGACGCCACTTTTTCGATTGACGGCGTGCTCGGCGCGTTTGCCTTCACCCTGTCGGTGCCGCTGATCTTGCTCGGCAATGGCCTTGGTGCGTTCGTCGTTCGTCAGGTGACGATCAGCAACATCGAGCGGATTAAGCGCTATCCTTACCTGAAGAACGGCGCAATGTATTCGATTCTGGTGTTGGGGATAATCATGTTGCTCGACAGTTTTGGCCTGCATGTTCCCTCGTGGCTGTCGCCGCTGACGACGTTTGTCATCGTCGGCTACTTCTTTAGTAAGTCAGTGGCCGCCGCCAACTCGAATCCGGCCCCGGTTTGACCCCATTAGAAACGGCGTCAATCAACCGCTAGCTTCAGACTTATCTCTTGATGGTCCAAGGTCCCGTCTCTAACGGGGTTGACGACTCATTGCCGATCCGCTCTCGAAGTCAGTACACTAGTTATTGCAGGGAGTATGATTAATTGGGAGGAGGTGATCTTTGGTGAACGATACGCTTAATGTCGGGGCAGTTTTAGTGGCTACGCTCGCAAGCATGATCATCGGCGCAATGTGGTACGCGCCGCCGGTATTCGGCAAGGCTTGGATGCAGCTGGTCAAATTGAACCCCGACGATGCTCGCCGGGGCGCGGCCATTTCTTTTCAGACCGGCCTCGACCCGGCTTACGACGAAGTCGGCGTGGTTTCCTACAACGCCACGGCCGTCGTGGAAACATCACCCGCGTTGACCGACGATTACGCTGCGGTTCAAGGGGAAATCCTTAAGCTGACTTCCGGCGGGCGGACGAACATTGGTGACGCGGTAGCGATGGCGACCAGCATCTTGCCACCGGCGACCAGTGGTCGAACGCGGGTACAACTCATCTTAACCGACGGCATTCCGAACGAACCCTTCCTCCGGCTGATTACCTTGTATAATATCGGACAAGCCAGCTGGCGCGAGCAGTAGCAAGTGTTTGACAAGAGTCCTTGCCGCTCGATTACAGTTCGTCCTAGCGAAGTCTCCTCCGTAGCTAAATCGGTAGCCCGTCAGCCTTCGCCGGTTCCTAGCTCAACGGGTTTTTGATTTTGTGTCGGTGTGGTAAGCTTTACACACGGAGAGCTTGCTCGTCTCCACCAAATGTACCCCGCCCGTCGACAAGGTTTTGTCCCTAGCACAATCCTCATCCGCACCGCATCTCTGACCCCGCACCACCCGTGGACAAGGCCCTTCCAAGACATCAATGGGCGGAGCTTTCTTCATCGTCGCCATTGAACATTAGTAAAAACAAAGAGCATTCTGCTGTTGACATTTCTAGGCTTGCAATATACGATACAGGCGTGGAGTAGACGCTTGAGTCAAAACACGAAGTTGATCCGACCGGATCCTTCATTGCTCGCTCGAGCACCCGCTACCACCACATCGGACGCAAGTCCACATCCGCACCAACGCAACATTCCCCTGACCACCTACTCAAAGAAAGGAACTGAAGCACGAAGTGCGGATTTCTTTATCGGGAAAGCCTGCTAGCCGTGTAACCCTCTTTTTGCTATGGTGATTAGACTAGGGAGATCGACGATATGGACCAAAAACGCGACATCCATGGCCACGTTGTCTACGGTGATAACGAGGCAAAAGACGGGTTGAATTACCTCGATTATGACCTTAAAGGAGACGCCGCTGAGGCCTTCTTTCGGCAGGCGAAGCAGACCGGTTTGGCCGTGTTCGAAGATGAGCATGAGCGACGGTTCAGCCTGACCTATAAGGGCGGAGCTTACTACATGGAGCGAACCTAACGATGCGCCGCGTTTTTCCAATGCTGCTCGCGACGGTTTCGTTGCTGCTGCTCGGGATTTCTTGCAAGAACAAGTTCGTGTCGGTGAACGTCAACGTCAATGCTTCGGCCCAGGGGATTATTAATACGGCTCAGGGGGTGACTAAGGAAGCGGCCGTGGCCGAGGCTAAAGCACTCTATGCGATCAAAGAAGGACAGGGCATGGATTTTTCCAGTGGCCCGTGTTTGTCCGACAACCTGCTGCCCGACTGGGTAGCTGACATTGCCCACAATCCGCGGTGGGCGATTGATGACCTGCCAGTCAACCAGTGCCCATCGTATCGGGCCGGAACGAATAAACATTTCGTGGAGTTGGATACCGCCGGCCAGCTGATTCGGGCGGAGTGAAAACGTTTGACATGTGACTTTTGACGTTTGACCGAGCTGGTCAATTGTCACATGTCAAATGTCAATTGTTTTGTTTATACTAAATGTCATGCCCCTTCGGCAAACCAGAAAGCATGGTCAGCGTACAGCCGCTAAACAGTCGGCACTGATTGACGTTTACGTTACCTTTGCTAATCAGCGCGAAGCCGATCGGATTGTGCGGGCAGTGGTTGACCAGCGCCTGGCAGCTTGCGCCAACGTCTGGCCGATTCGCTCGCGCTACTGGTGGAAAGGAAAGGTTGTGCAAGCTCGGGAAGTGGCGGCGCTGTTTAAAACTACGGCTGGTCGCTTCCCGGCCCTCGAGCGACGGATTCGACAGCTCCACCGCTACCAGGTTCCGTGCATCGTGGCCTGGCCAATTGCCCGGGCCTTTGGAACGTATCAGCAGTGGGTGAAGAAATCGGTTCATGCCGCAACCTAAGAAGGTCACCACCGAGTTACGGATGGTCAACATTCACCAGATCAACGGTGATATCATGATCATCGAGTTTTTGAAGAACGCCGACTTCCACTGGGTCGAAGGTTTGTTCTTGCGGGCGAAGCAGCTCGGTCGGACGGAGCTTGAATACCACGGCAAGATCTACCAACTCCTAAAGAACCGTAACCTAACGTACACCGTGCAGGAGGTGCCGGAAAAAATCGCCTTCGTCGAGAGCTTGTGATGAAAGCAGCGATTCGACGGTTCGTGCCGCGCGCGGCGCTCAGCCGCTACCACCGCAGCCTGGCGGAGCTGGCGACCCGCTGGTACGGTCATCCTAGCCGGCAGTTAGTGGTCATTGGCGTGACCGGCACCTCAGGTAAAACCACCGTCAGCTTGCTGCTGCATCGGATGCTCGAGCAGGCTGGCAATCCGACGGCCGTGGCGACGACGGCCTTGTTCGTCGTCCGCGACCGGCAGACAATGAATGACCGGAAGATGACGATGCTCGGTCGCTTTGGCTTGCAGCGGTGGTTGCGTCGGGCCGTCAGGGCCGGCTGTACCCACGTGATTGTCGAGACCACCAGCGAAGGCATTGCTCAGCACCGGCACCGCGGCATTGACTACGATCTGGTCGTACTGACGAATTTATCGCCGGAGCACATCGAGTCCCACGGTTCGTTCGCCGCCTACCAAGCCGCCAAAGAAAAATTATTTCACGGCTTGACCTTGACCTACCGCAAGCGCGGTGTGCCCAAGACCATGGTGGTCAACGCCGATGACGAAGCGTCGTCAATGTTTCTTCGGCACGCGGCTGATCGCTACTTGACCTTCTCGATGCAGGGGAAAACCGTGGCGGCCGCCGAAGCCGTGCTGGCCACCAAGATTAAACTGTCAGCTACTGGTTCGTCATTCTTGCTTAGTCACGGCGGCGAACAAACTCGCGTTGAACTTCAGTTGCTCGGTCGGATGAACGTTGAGAACTGCTTAGCCGCCGCGGCCGCCGCCGTGGCCCTGGGCGTGCCGCTTGAAGTGATCGCTGAGGCGGTGGCTGGCGTGACGGGCGTGCCCGGTCGGTTGGAGTTTATGGCAGCCGGCGGGGTGACGGCGATCGTTGACTACGCCTTCCACGCCAAGGCGATGGAAGAGCTGTACGCCGTGGTTGACCAGCTGCCGCACCGGCGCGTGATCCATGTGCTCGGCGCCACCGGCGGCGGCCGCGACCGAGCGCGACGGCCGGTGCTCGGTCGAATTGCCGGCGAACGGGCTGACGACGTAGTCGTGACGAATGAGGATCCGTACGACGAAGATCCGCTCCACATCATGGATGAGGTGCTGGTCGGTGTGTTGGAAATTAGCAGTAAGCATCTTAATGAAAACGTATTTCGCATTTTTGATCGCGCTCAAGCCATTGCCAAAGCAGTCAGCCTTGCGTCAGCTGGCGATATCGTCCTGGTGACCGGCAAAGGTAGTGAGCAGGCGATCGTGGTGGCTGGCGGCCGGAAAGTCCCGTGGGATGATCGGGAGGCGGTGCGGTTAGCCTTAGCCCAGCGGTTTAGCACTACGTAGCTTGTGGAAAACGTTTGTTTGGATCAATTTCACAGCGCCGGTTTTAAACCGGCGCTGTGATTGTTCATAAAAAGCCTAAAAAAATCAAATCGGCGTGTATAAAGACACATCGAGTTATTTTTGTCAATTTTTATGCCCCGCCCCTTGACAGATTTTGATATGGTTGTCTATACTCAATAAGCGCATTTTGTTTTTCATACGCAACGGCCACGCTTGTTGGCCAAACCTTTTGCCAGCCACCAACTAATTAGTGCCATTTTTTAACGTCTCATCCTCACGCGGGTGAGGGCGAGGGCATTTTTCACGTACAGAACTTTTGTCCCTATGCCGAACGAACGAAGGTACTTTACGGAGCTCCAGGACGCGATTCCGCTCCCGGACCTGATCGAGATTCAGAAGCGGAGCTACGACTGGTTTTTCCGGGAGGGATTGCGCGAACTGTTTGAAGAGATTTCGCCGGTGAAAGATTTCATTGGGCGAGATTTGGAATTGTACTTCCTCGGCTACTACCTCGATGAACCGAAGTTCGACGAGGTCACGGCCAAAGCGAAGAACGTTACCTACGAGGCAGCCTTGCGCGTCTCGACCCGGCTGGTCAACAAGAAGACCGGCGAAATCAAGGAGCAGGAAATCTATCTCGGCGAGTTTCCGCTGATGACCGACCGCGGTACCTTTATTATCAACGGCATTGAGCGTGTCGTCGTCAGCCAGCTGATCCGTTCGGCTGGCGTTTTCTTTACCGCCGAATCGGCGCGCGGCCGGCGCTGGTACGGCGCCAAAATCATCCCGAACCGCGGCGCCTGGTTGGAGCTGGAGACTGACAGCAATAACGTCATCTCGGTCAAAATCGACCGTAAGCGCAAGGTACCGATTACCGCGCTGTTGCGCGCCTTCGGCTACGGCGCTGACGAGGAGCTGAAACAACTCTTCCAGGACGTCGATATCCACCCGTCGGTACGTCACCTTGAACCGACCTTGGCTAAAGACCCGTCGAAGAACGAAGCCGACGGTCTATTGGAAGTTTACAAGCGCATTCGGCCCGGCGACTTGGCCACGGTCGATAACGCCCGTGAGCTGATCCACAAGATGTTTTTCTCGTTCGATCGTTACGACTTCTCGCGCGTCGGTCGATACAAATTGAACATCCGTTTCAACCTGTCCACGCCGAACGATAAGGCCCACCGGGTGCTGCAGAAAGACGATCTGGTGGCGATTGTCCGCGAAATTATTTCATTGAACAACTCGCAGAAAGATCCAGACGATATCGACCACCTCGGCAACCGTCGCGTCCGGGCCATCGGCGAACTCGTACAAAACAAGTTCCGAGTCGGCTTGGCCCGGATGGAGCGGATTATCAAGGATCGGATGTCGACCCTCGATATCAATACCCTGACTCCGAACCAGCTGATCAATGCCCGGCCGGTCATCGGCGCGCTGAAAGAGTTCTTCATGAGCTCGCAACTGTCGCAGTTCATGGACCAGACCAACCCACTGTCCGAACTCGAGCACAAGCGGCGCCTGTCAGCGATGGGTCCGGGCGGTCTGTCGCGCGAGCGTGCCGGTTTCGACGTTCGGGACGTTCACCGCACCCACTACGGTCGGATCTGCCCGATCGCCACGCCGGAAGGACCAAACATCGGCCTGGTCGGACACCTCGCCTGTTATGCCCGGGTCAATGACTATGGCTTTATCGAGACGCCCTTCCGGGTGGTCGTCCACGATCCGCTGAACTCGCCGGCCAACACCGAAGGCGAGACCCTGCGCGAGGAGGTGACCGGAAAGGATGGGGCCGTGGTCGGCCGGCGGGGCGAGAAGATTACTAAGGAACTGGCGAAGAAACTAAAGGAAACCGGCCGGCCGACCATCCCGGTCAGGCCGCGGGTCACCAACGAAGTGGTCTACCTCGACGCTTTTACCGAGGAACGAGGAACCACGACCACGGCCACCACGCTGATTGACCAGCGGGGTTTCTTCAACGATGAGCATGTGGAAGCCCGCAAGCACGGTGAACCGACCGTCGCGCCGGCCTGGGAAGTCGATTACATGGACGTTTCGCCGAAACAAATCGTTTCGATCTCAACCTCGCTGATTCCGTTTCTCGAGCATGACGACGCGGTTCGGGCGCTGATGGGCACCAATATGCAGCGGCAAGCCGTGTCCGTCGTCAAGCCGGAGGCGCCGGTCGTCGGCACCGGGGTCGAAGGTCGGGCGGCCCAGGATTCAGGTCAGGTTGTGCTCGCCCAGAAGGACGGTCAGGTGATCAAGTCGCAGGCCAGCGAAGTCCAGGTGCTCGAAACCGACGGCAACATCCGGACCTACCAACTCCGTAACTTCTTTCGTTCCAACGCTTCAACCTGCATCAACCAGAAGCCGATTGTCGACGTCGGTCAGTCGGTCAAGAAGGGTGACGTCTTGGCTGACGGCGCGGCGACTGACCAAGGCGAACTGGCCCTCGGTCAGAACGTGTTGGTTGCCTTCATGCCGTGGGAGGGTGGTAACTACGAGGACGCGATCTTAATCAGCGAGCGCCTCGTCCACGCCGATCGTTACACGTCAATCCATATCGAGGATTACACCATTGATGTCCGTGACACTAAACTGGGCCCCGAAGTGGTCACCCGTGACATTCCGAACGTGTCGGAAGAGAAGCTTAAGGACCTGGACGAAACGGGCGTTGTTCGGGTCGGCGCCTCGGTCACCTCGGGCGATATCCTGGTCGGTAAAATCACGCCGAAAGGCGAGACCGAACTGTCGGCCGAAGAAAAACTTTTACGCGCCATTTTCGGTGAGCAAGCCAAAGACGTTAAAGATTCGAGCTTGTACCTCGAGCACGGCGAGCACGGTAAGGTGGTGGGGATTAAAATATTCTCGCGCGACAAAGGCGATAAATTGCCGAGCGGTGTGATTAAGCAGATTCAGGTGTCGGTCGCTCAGCTGCGGAAGATCCAGGTCGGTGATAAGATGGCCGGCCGGCACGGGAACAAAGGCGTCATTTCGCGAATCGTCGCCGTCGAGGACATACCGTACTTGGCTGACGGCACGCCGGTCGACGTCATATTAAATCCCCTCGGCGTGGCGTCCCGGATGAACATCGGACAGATTTTGGAAACGCACCTCGGCATGGCCGCGCGCGCTTTAGGTTTCCGGGTGGCGACCCCGGCCCTCAACGGCGTCGCTGAAGATAAAATCCGTGGCCTGCTAGCTGAGGCGAAGTTCCCGCGCGACGGCAAGTTAACGGTTTACGACGGTCGAACCGGCCAGCCATTCGAGCAGAAAGTGACCGTCGGGATCATCTACATGATGAAGCTCAACCACTTGGTCGAGGACAAGATTCACCAGCGTTCGATCGGTCCGTACTCATTGGTCACCCAACAGCCGCTCGGCGGTAAAGCCCAGTTCGGCGGCCAGCGGTTTGGTGAAATGGAGGTCTGGGCGCTCGAAGCCTACGGCGCCGCCCACAGCCTGCAGGAGATGCTGACCATCAAGTCGGACGACGTCACCGGCCGGTCGAAGGCTTACGAAGCGGTGATCAAAGGCGAGCCGATTCGGAGGCTGAACGTACCCGAGTCGTTTAATGTCTTGGTCCGCGAGTTGAAAGGTCTATGTTTATCGGTCGAACTGATCGGGGCAAAGACGATCGAGACGGAAATCAAGGTTGGAGCCGCCGAGGCCGCCGAAGTAGAGCCAAAGAAGCGCGGCCGACTTAAGGAAAAAGTGGAGACCTAATGTACCAGGAAGAGACCCCGACGTTCGACTTCAAAGCGATCCGGCTCAAGTTAGCCTCGCCCCAGGATATGCTGTCGTGGTCGCACGGCGAGGTGACCAAGCCGGAAACGATCAACTACCGGACCCAGAAGCCGGAAAAGGCCGGCTTGTTCGCCGAGGAAATTTTTGGCCCGTCGAAGGACTGGGAATGTTACTGCGGCAAGTACAAGCGGATTCGCTATAAGGGCATTGTTTGCGATAAGTGCGGTGTCGAAGTGACGCGTTCAATTGTCCGTCGCGAGCGGATGGGCCACATCGGCCTGGCCGCGCCGGTCTCGCATATTTGGTTCCTGCGCGGCGTCCCGTCAAAGATCGGCCTGTGTTTGGACCTGAGTGTCCAGGAACTCGAAAAAGTCATCTACTTCGCAAACTTTATTATCACCAACGTCGATGAAAACCTCCGCCAGGAGATGCTCAAACAGATCGGGGCTGAGTATGACGCGAAGAAAAAGCAGATCGAGACTGAGTTTACTCGCCAGCAGCAGGAGATCAAGCAGCTACGGGTAAAGGATGATGCCAAGTCCGGCAAAGAAAAGATCAACGAAAAAAAGCTGGCTGGCGAGCTTGAAGCGGCCTCCGAGTTGAAACTGCAGCAGTTGAAGACCCTTCAAGACGCGGTCGAGTTGGCCAAGAAGGAATTGAAGAGCATTGCTAAGTACCAAATCGTCACCGAGCAGCAGTATCAGGACCTCAGTTTGAAGTATGGGCATGTTTTCACCGCCTCGATCGGCGCCGCGGCGATGTATAAGCTCTTGTCTGAGCTCGAGCTCGATGAGGTGATTACCAGACTCGATCAGGAAGCGGCCGAGGCGCCGGAAAATAAGAAACGTCGAATTGTCCGTCGCGTAAAGCTGTTTAAGAACTTCAAGAAGAACGGCTTGCGGCCGGAGTGGATGATCCTAACCATCATCCCGGTCATTCCGCCGGACTTGCGACCAATGGTTCAGCTCGACGGCGGACGGTTTGCGACCTCGGACCTCAACGATCTCTACCGCCGCGTCATTAACCGCAACAATCGTCTCAAGCGCCTGATCGAACTTAACGCGCCGGAGGTCATCCAGCGCAACGAGCGACGGATGCTGCAGGAAGCAGTTGACGCCCTGATCGATAACGGCGCCCGTCACGGCAAGACCGTGACGGCCTCGACCGGACAGAAGCGGATGCTCAAGTCGATCGCCGATATGCTCAAAGGCAAGCAGGGTCGGTTCCGCCAGAACCTGCTGGGTAAGCGGGTCGACTATTCTGGCCGTTCGGTCATCGTCATTGGCCCGCACCTCAAGCTTTACCAATGTGGTTTGCCCAAGCGCATGGCGCTCGAACTGTTCCGCCCGTTCGTTATTTCGCAGTTGATCAAACGCGAGATTGTCCACAACGTCCGCTCCGCCGGCCGGTACATTGAAGCCGGGCACGCCATCGTCTGGGACATTCTGGAAGAAATCACTCGGAGCGCACATGTCTTGCTGAATCGGGCGCCGACGCTGCACCGGCTCGGCATCCAAGCCTTCCAGCCGATTTTAATTGAAGGTAAGGCCATCCAGATCCACCCGCTGGTCTGTCAGGCCTTCAACGCCGACTTTGACGGCGACCAGATGGCCGTCCACGTGCCACTGACCGAGGAGTCAAAGTTGGAAGCGGCCGAACTGATGCTGTCGTCGAAGAACCTGCTCAAACCGGCGACCGGCACGCCCGTGGTCAGTCCGCAGCAAGACATTGTCTTGGGTTGCTACTATATCTCGATCGTCAAGGACGTCGCCCAGCCCAAAGCCTTTGCCGACGAGGAAGAAGCGATTCTGGCGCACAGCCAAAGCATCATCGGCATTCAAACGAAAATCCGGTGTCGGATTGACGGTCAGCTGATCGAGACGAGCGTCGGCCGAATTTACTTTAATCGCATTTTACCGAAGGCGTTGCGCTTCGTGAACGAGGTGCTGAATCGCCGGACCTTGACGGAGATTGTCAGCCGCGCCTTGGCTGAACTCGGCAGCGACCAAACCGTCCAGCTACTCGACGATATCAAAGCGCTGTCCTTCGAGTTTCTGACGCGCTCAGGCATTTCTTGGGGCATGGACGACCTCCAGGTGCCGGCGGACAAGCCAAACGTAATCAAGGAAGCTGAGCAAGAAGTTGACGACATCCAGCAACAGTACGAGATGGGTTTGCTGACCGACCAGGAACGCCACGCCAAAGTCATCAACGTCTGGGCGCAGGCCAAAGAGAAGATCACTGGCTTGAGTAAAGACTCACTCGATCGTTTCGGCCCCGTGTTTGCCATGATCGACTCCGGGGCGCGCGGTTCGTGGGCCCAGATTTCGCAGATGATGGGGATGAAGGGCTTAGTTTCGAACCCGGCTGGTGGCACGATCGAATTGCCGGTGAAGCGGTCGTTTAAGGAAGGATTCGATGTCCTGGAGTACTTCATTTCCACCCACGGCGCCCGCAAGGGTCTGTCGGACACGGCCTTGCGAACAGCCAACGCGGGCTACCTGACGCGCCGTTTGATCGACGTGGCGCAGGATATTGTTATCACGCTGCAGGACTGCGGTGATGACGTCGGGACCCTCTTGACGAGGGCGGAAAGCGAGGACATGGGCGAAACATTATTCAGCCGCATCATCGGTCGCGCCGTCGCCGAGCCGATCAGCGACCCGAAGACCAAAAAGGCAATCGTTAAGAAGGGTGAATTCGTCACCCGCGAACATGAGGCTAAGCTCACTAAGCTTAATCCCGCCGAGGTCCGGATTCGTTCCGTCTTAAGTTGCCGCGCCAAACGGGGCGTTTGCGTCCGCTGCTACGGCTACGACCTGGGCTACAATCGACCGGTGGCGTTAGGTACGGCGGTCGGCATTATTGCCGCCCAATCGATCGGCGAGCCGGGCACGCAGCTGACGATGCGGACGTTCCATACCGGCGGGGTCGCCGGCCAAGACATCACCCAGGGTTTGCCACGAGTGGAAGAGCTGTTCGAGGCTCGCCCAGTCAAGAAGCCGGCGTATTTGAGCGAGGTCAACGGACGGGTGAAGATTGAAGACGCAACCGACCATAAAGTTGTTAAGGTTCACTACCGCGCCGCCAAGCACGAGGTGCACGAGCTGCCCAAGAAGGTGAAAAAGGGCTTGAGCTTCAAACCCAAGGTAAAGGATGGAGCCAAACTTAAGGGCGGCGAGGTGGTGGCTGTCATCGGCGAGGAAGAACGGCGAGCGGCAACAGCCGGCACCGCTCGGGTGACTGACGCGTCGGTCACCATTGTCTCCGAGCAAGCGGCGGTTAAGGAGTACAACATCCCGACCGATTACGCGCTGTGGGTCAAGGAGGGCGATCTGGTGGCGCCGGGCACACCGCTGACCGATGGGTCGTTCAACCTATTCGAACTCTTCCGCCTTCAGGGCCGCGAAGTCGTCCAGCGGTACGTCATCCGCGAGATTCAGTACATCTACTCGTCACAAGGTCAGAAGCTCAACGATAAGCACATCGAAATCATCGTGCGCCAGATGTTTTCCCGCAACTACGTGGTTGACGCTGGCGAGACCGATCTGCTGGCTGGCGAAATTCTCGAAAAAACCGCGGCTGACGCCGCCATTGCTGAAGCCGTGGCCAACAAGCAACAAGCGGCCAAGGTTGAGCAGTTGCTGCTCGGCATTACCAAAGCCAGTCTGACCACCGAGAGTTTCCTCTCCGCCGCGTCGTTCCAGGAGACTGCCCGAGTACTGATCGACGCAGCGGTCAGCGGGAAGGTCGACTATCTGCGCGGCTTGAAGGAAAACGTCATCATCGGCAAACTGATTCCGGCCGGCACTGCCTTCCGCGACGTCGACGATACCTCGTCGGTCGATGAATCTCAAATCATCACCATTTAGCGCGCAACGACAACGACCATAACCATCAAAGCTGGTCAGTTTTGGTATAAGTTTGTATACTCATAGTTGATTGTTGCAGTGCTGGTTGGAGCGTCGAGGGTCTGGCTGACCCGCTGGTGGCAGATGCGAGGCTGCTGCCGCGCTCCGTTCGGAGGTCCCCTGAGCCTCACGCTCAACACCAAGGATAGGGTGTCCCCCGAGACAAGTTTCGACTGCTTCGACTTCCAGTTGCACCTCCATCGGAGGCGGCCGACACCAGCACTGCATGTCCTTTCCGGGGATGGCACCATTGCCATCCCTGTTGCCTTTCGTTGTGCTTGACACCCGCTTACGTCGGGATTAAGGTTGCGGCAGCGGTCCTATTTCTTACCGGGCATTCACTATCGGAGGGTCTATATAGACCAAAATATGGGCTGCGAGAAGCGGGAAACCGCACCCCGGCCCTTTGACAACGCGTTTTCCGTGAAATAGCGCGCTGCCGTTACGACGGCCAACAAGAAAGCGAGGCATCAGATGTTCTCAAGACCATCCGGCAACTGGCGCAGGATCGCCTGGATGCTCATCGTTCTCGGCGTTTACCAGATGGTAAAGCGCGTCTACTTCAAGAGCATCGGGATCATTGAGGACGGGTGGTTCGATTCGCTCGTCCACATGTGCACGTTCTTCACGGTCAGCATGCTGGTCTGGACCGGTATCGCGCGCCTCTGCGCCGGACCGACCAATCGGCATGCGCCGCAGTGGAGCGCGTACATCGATCTCTACCTCAAGACGTGCTTCCTGATGGTCGTCGCTTCGCTGCTCGACCTCACCCTGCTCGTGACAACCGGCGAGTTCGTGCGGCCGTTCAGTTTCCGCCCGTCACCGCCGACGTTCGAGGCGGTCGCCCAGCTGATCCAGCTCATCTGGTTCTTCATCTGGGCGGCAGTGATCACCCACCAGTTCAACCCGCAACGGCGAGAAGCCCCTGCACGAGGAGGAGTCGTCTGATGAAAATCCGCGCGTTGTTCGCAGTCCTGGCGCTTCTCGCGTTCGCGGGGCCGGCGCATGCGGGCGCGGCCGAAGCACCGTGGAGCGGGACCTACGTCGACTCGACGTCGTCCGGCGTCGTGACGTATCGGATCTGGATTGATGAAGGGCCGGTCCAGAACGGCAAGATGGCGACCTGGGCAGAGACCCAAGCCGGACTCCGGTTCAGCTGCATGAACTGCGACCCGAAGGCCTGGGACGGGCTGCACCCGGGCGCCGGCATGGAGTTTTTCTGGAAGGTCACGAACAAGTCGACGCGCGACCAGCAGTATCATCCGCTGCCCGAATTCTCGTTCATGATTGTCAGCATCTCGGTCAGCGGACCCGTCACCTCGGGCAATCGGCGGGCCTGGCGGATGCAGCCGGACGACGGCGTGACGGTGACACTGACTGACGGTCGGCGGTTCTCGTCCGTCTCCACGGTTGTCATCCGTTCGCTTCGACTGTCGCTCGGCGACCCGACCGGATCGAAGGCGGAGTTTTGCAATCAGATGCGGGCGATGCTCAGCGCGCGCTCTCTCTTCACCGGCGACGAGATCCGGTCGAAGTGGAACAGTCCCGAATACGTGAATCAGGCGGAAAACCTCTTTCTCATCCTCATTCGGAACGGCGGCTACGACTTCAAGCTGAAGGAGATCGCCGGCATCACCCTGAGGATTTTCGGGAAAGACGTCGTTCTCAACCCGAGAACGTCACCGATGGTGCGAGCGGGCTCGTAAACGCGGGCCGGCTGATTCCAGGACGAAGGGAGGTGATGGCAATGAAGAAGCTCCTGTTGGTTGGGTTGGCGGCGTTGGTGCTGGCGGCGATCCCCATCAAGATGCAGTCGCCGGTGATGCACCAAACCGACACGACGACCCAGGTCACGCAGCAGCGTTCGAACGACGTCTCGACGACGATGCCGACGAACGTCGCGCTGCAGTCGCCCATCACTACGGCCGACGCGCAGGCCGAGTGGGTGATCAACGGGCAGGTGCAGTGGCTCATCCCGTTCTGGTACACCCTCGAAGAGGCGGTCTGCACGTACATGATTGCCTGGTGTGACTACTGACGACCTGAACGGGCAGTTCCCGTCAATCGCCTCGAGGGTCAGGCCTCGATATTGAGGTCCCCAACCTCCTGACTCCTGAGGGAGCCATGTACCCGTCGGTGCGCGCGTAACGCGACCGACAGAAGCTCTGTGAGCAAGCAGTGCCCCGGGCGCGCATACAGCTGATGTAGAGCTGGATGCACGCCCGGATTTTTTATTCGAACCGTCGGCAAGGGTTGATCGTTAATGAGGACTACCGGGTCATCCCCTTGGCCTATCGTGATAGTTGGTTTGGCCATGTGGCCTCCGCCGCCGAAGCTGGTAATTCATTTCTAGCACAACAGAAGATGAACGAAGTGTTTCTCCCAACCAAACCGGTCGAGAGGGACAGTTGCATCCGGGTGCATGGTAACAGCGCGCACCCGGCTTTTTTCTTACTGCGATTTGGCCATTCGGAGCGATTGATTTTTTAGGTCAAGTCCGATACCCTGCTAGTATGGCCATGGGACTACTCAGTTTAGCCCACCACGGAGTAGAAACCGTACCGGCACACCACTTGTTCTTCCACCCCACCCGCTTTGACGATCGCGCCGGTCCACTGGGTTTGTTTTTCCTTCACTATTACCCGCTCATTCTCGTCATTGGCGGCCTGCTCCTGTTCGTCATTCTCCGGCTACGCATCAAGACCCCGAAGCGATAAAAAATTATGATACACAAAAATCCTCCGTCTGGAGGATTTTTGTCTCCCCAATTCAAAATGGTCGGGGTTACGCGGACGTACCCATACCACCACCTGGGGGCATGGTACCGCCGCCGGCAGGCATCATCTTTTCGCCGCGAGCACCAAAGTACACCAGCAGACCGGCCACGCCGAGAATGGCGTGGACGTAGTTGAACAGGACCGGCAGGTCAATAAGTCCGAGAATGTTCTGAACACCGGCAAAGCCGATAACGGCCAATAGAACGCCAATTACTCCAACCCACATGGTGTAGCCCTTGTGACTCTTGGTTAGGACCACCCCAAGCAAGCCCGCCACAATGTGGAAGACGCCGTGGGCCGGCAAAAGCTTAATGGGTGAGAGGAAAAAGTTGAGAATACCGACGATGATCAGAACCCACCCGACGATCATTGCAAATTGCTTAGTCACGCTGCTCACCCCCTTTCACGGTTGCGTTTGCACTTATCAACACCGATCTAGGTACAGTATACCACAAGCGACGACGGTGTATCGACCCTATCGCCACGTAATTCGGCGCCCGTCGTACCTGAGCTTGGCCGTATTGTACGATCGATCGCGGGCTGGACGTTGACGAGCATTCAAGCGGTAGACGCTGATTGCCGGCGGCTGCTGGGGAATAGCCGCGACTAACATGTCCTCGTTTCGGAATAGCCGCATGAACCGTAGTGTGATGTTGCGCGGGACTAATGAGGCAATTCCCAGTGAGCTGAAGTGGATCAGCTTCTGTGGCGTCACCTCGTACAGCTGAATGGTCGGCTGACGCTGGCGGCCGGCGACTGCCAGGTAGACTCGTTGGTTTTTTGGCTGAGCGATGACGTCGGCCGTCAGACCGCGGCGGGACGATTGACCGAAAGGTGTGACCGTTGCCAGCGGGCGGCCACGGTTATCGTACAGCTTGACTTCGTCGCGGTTACTACCCGCGGTCGGTGCAACTAAGTAGACGGTTCGCTTCGGCGAGCGAAACGAGATTCGCTTAGCGAACAAACCCCCGCGGTAGCGGGGGCCGAAGGGGAGAATCGTAGTCCGGTGTCGACCGGAGGTAAACGAGATCGAGCCGCCACTGACTCGCAGGTCGGTAATTGCCGCTGGCGGGGCGCGGTCGACCTTGAGCAAGAAAATGCCGTCGCCAATGCCCTGCGAGACGTTCGGTGTTAGGGTGACTGAACTGACAACTGAGCCGTCGTTAAGCGTGGGATTGACCGTGCCTTTGATTTTTTGGAAGGCTTTTTCCAGCGGCACGGTCTGGACTGAATCACTGGGGTTAAGGAGGACAATACCATTGTCAAAGTCACGACGCCAAACGCTCGACACGCCGGATTGGACGTGCACGTTGTCTACCCAGACGTCGCCGGCAATCGTGCCGACGTTGAACTGAACTGAGGTTGAGCCGGAGCTGGTTGGTTTCAGGACGGCTTGATATCGCCGCCATTCAGTGGTGACTGGCAGGCTTTGCGCAGCGTTTGCGCTGGCAAACTGTATTTCCACGTAGCGTGAGGCTGAAGCCTTTGCCCAGAAGGTGACGCTGTACTGCTGGTAGGCGGTTACGGCAAACGTCTGGCTTGAGGCGATCTTGACCATGTAGTCGTAGACGTTGTGCGGCACATCGACGCGAAGATGCACCGAAGCGTTGCCTTCAGCCGCGGTGGTCGTGTCTCGGGTGACGCTCCCGACGGCCGGACTGTAGACTGCGCCGACCCAACCCGGAATATCGGTGGGGGATGCGCCGCTCATTTCAAAGTTTTGGTTAGTCGTCAGCCGGTCAGGTTTGGCCGTAAAGTCGGGATAGACCATTTGATAAGCTTCGCCCTGGGGCTGACCGAGCCAGCCGGCGTACCGCAACCCGTTGCCGGCCTGCCCGGTGGCCAGGTCAACGCCGTATTCGTCGTACCACCAGTCGTAGTAATGGCCATTTACCGGGGCGGCCGAAACATCTTCAAAAGCGTGGTAGCCATTGCCCAGACTGGCGCTGCCGAGTCCGAAGCGCATTTTCTGTTGGTTGTAGGCGGAGTATGGTTCACTCGTCGGCTCGGAACCAGTGAAAATGTAGTTGTACTGCGGTGATCGGAAGCCGCGTTCTTGGTGGAGGTAGCCCCAGGGGTAGGTCAGCATGTTGGTGTAAAAACTGCCGCCGTTCTGGTAGGGATAGTTCTCGCGCATCCAGCCGTTGAGGATTGGTTGCAGCTCAGCTGGTCCTTGGCCGCAGTTGGCGGCGATCGGTAAATCAGAATGACCGTCAGCCACCGCTAGTTCGCGTAAGCGCTCAGCTAGGCGCCGGTGGCCAGCTTTCCAACCGGCATCGAAGGCGGTCCGGTTGGCGGAATCGCTGTTGTCGGTGCCGTAGCCAGCCCGGGCGTAATCAATCAGTTCAGTCGGTGTTTCCGCCCACAGCACACCCGGACAGAAAATGTCAACGAAAATACCATCAAATCCTCGGGACGGCTTAGCGTGTTCGTACATTGTTTCCGCCAGCGCCTCAGCCAAGGTGTAGCGGTACGTGCCGTCCGGCTGCTGTTCACGGAATGCCAAATTCACGTTCGCCGGTCCCCACAGGGCACTGGCCTGGTTCCACAGAAAACGGTTTCCCGAGGGGGTGCAGCTCGGATCCCCATTAGAAACGGCGAGCCAGTAGTCGCGGTAGTAGTAACCGACCGGGTAGTTATTGAGGCCGTTGTACTGCGGGCACCAGGTGACATGGCCAACGGTGTAGCCAAAGACTTTGATTGCCGGGTTACTTGCCCGGAACGCTGGAATGATGTCTAAACGTCCATCGGATAGTGGCGTTGGCGGCAGAATGACCTGGGGGAATTTGGCGTAGGCATTGATGACGGCGGTATTGAGCGGCGCGTTGCTCGGTGACAAAGGATTGTCCACGGTGCCGACGAACGGCCAGCCCGAACTGCTGGCGCCACCATACATCGCCGGGTGGGGAAATGGCTGGAGCGGCGAGGAGGAACTGTTGGTGCTGGCGGCCGAAATGTTCAAGTGGTTGGTTGGTTCGGCCGGACCAGCACTTGAGTCGACTAACGACTCCGCTTGCTGCAGAAGCTGGGTAAAAGTTTGACGGGCGATCGCGCCGTAGTCGAGCGTAACCGCATCCTGGGCGATTGATGCGCGATGGTTGGTAGCCGCTAGAACGGCAACCCCGCAGGCGACGACGAGGCCAAGCGTTATTCGCCGCGGCCACTTGGAAATAAAGTATCTCATCTTGCTCACGGTTCGTTGTTAGTGTACTGCGTTTACGTAAATCGCTCAACGATCGCCTGTACGCCGGAACGAAAACGTGGTACAATGTCGAAGTCCGGTATGCAGGAATCGAGAAACGAACGACGGGCGACCTCGGCGAGCCGGAAGCGATCTGACGGCGAAAGCGCAAAGCGACCCGAACCGCTCAACCCCGAGACGCGCCACGGCATCACCGTGGTAGTTCTATTTACCGTGGCCGCGATCTGCGCGCTGAGCTTGTTTAACCTGGCTGGCCCGCTCGGCGCGCAAATCAACCAGGGCCTGACGTTGCTGCTCGGCGGGTTCCGGTTCTTAGTGCCGGTCGGATTCATTGCCGTTGGCTACCTCCTGCTTTTTCCTGACCGCTACCCGCTCCGCTCGTCTTTCTACGTCGGCCTGAGCCTGTTAGTTCTCAGCGGTACGGCGCTCCTGCACCTGACGGTGCCGCTGGCCGAGGCGGTCGATGCGATTGCCGCGGGTGAGGGTGGCGGCTATGTCGGACTGCTCTTGAGCTATCCATTACGCGCGGTGGTCGGTTCACTGGCCGCCACCGTGGTGTTGATCGCGGTCCTTATTATTGCATTGCTCGTAACGTTCAATACGACGTTGACGGCGCTGGCCGCGCGCGGGAATGTGGTTGGTTCGTGGTACGGCACATTGCGTTCGTGGTGGTACCGACTCCGGTACCGCTTGACTGAGCGCCAGCAGTCACTCGACGCTGAAGAGGAGGAAGCGGAGTCGACTAAAGCCGAATCGCTTGATACTCCGACAACGTTTGATCAACGACCGGTGGCAGCCGCCTCACCGGCAGTGGCTGAGGGAACGCAAACCAAGTTGTTCGAGCCACCGCCACGGAAGCACCGGAAGATTGAGATCCCCCCTGATCTACTCGACCGCACGCCATCGAAGGCTAGCTTGAGCCAAATCGAAGACAAGAAAGAGCATATCCGTAAAACACTCGAAAACTTCGGCATTTCAGTCGAGATGGGCGCGGTCAACGTCGGTCCGACCGTAACCCAGTTCACCCTCAAGCCGGCCGACGGCGTGAAGCTCAGCCAGATTACGGCCCTGCACAACGATCTGGCGTTGGCGTTAGCCGCCCACCCGATCCGGATTGAGGCGCCAATCCCGGGGATGTCGTTGGTCGGCATCGAAGTGCCAAATGAGTCGGTGGCGATCGTTAACTTGCGCGACATCATCGAGTCCGAGCCGTTCAAGAAGCGCAAGTCCAATCTGACTTTTACCCTGGGTAAGGACGTGGCCGGCCTGCCGTGGGTGGCTAACCTCGACCCGATGCCGCACCTGCTGATCGCCGGCGCCACCGGCTCGGGCAAATCGGTGATGCTTAACTCCTTGATCATTTCCCTACTCTACGTCAACTCGCCAGACGATTTGAAACTGATTATGGTCGACCCGAAGCGGGTCGAGTTCACGGTGTACAATGACGTCCCGCACCTGCTCACCCCGGTCATTACCGAAACGACGAAAACCGTTAACGCCCTGCGTTGGATTGTCGGCGAAATGGACCGCCGGTTTCAAGTTTTGTCGAGCAGCGGCCAGCGCAACATTCAGGGCTACCACCGCGAAGTTGACGACGGCATGCCGTACATTGTGGTCATTATCGACGAACTGGCAGATTTGATGAGCGTGGCGGCCCAGGAAGTCGAGGGCGCGATCATCCGTCTAGCGCAAATGGCCAGGGCCGTCGGCATCCACTTAGTCGTGGCCACCCAGCGGCCGAGCGTCAACGTCATTACCGGGTTGATTAAAGCCAACATCACGTCCCGAATTGCTTTCAACGTGGCCTCGGCGGTTGACTCGCGGACCATCCTCGACATGTCGGGGGCGGAGAAGCTGCTCGGCAAAGGTGACATGCTATTCGTTTCGAGCGAACTGTCAAAGCCGAAACGTCTGCAGGCGGCCTACGTGTCAGACAACGAAATCCAGCGCGTCACCCAATTTTTGAAAGATCAGGCTACGCCTGATTACGTCCCATCGGTGACTGAAAAACCGATGGTCGAAGCCAGCCGCGTCGGCCTGGAAGAGCTGGGGGAGGACGAGTTGCTCGGCGAGGCCAAGGACTTAATCTTGCGCTCGGGCAAGGCCTCGGCTTCGTTTTTGCAACGTCGGTTGCGCGTCGGCTACGCTCGGGCGGCCCGGTTGCTTGACTTGCTCGAAGAGCGCGGCATCATCGGGCCGGGAGAGGGCGCCAAGCCGCGCGAAATTCTGATTAGCCGCGCCGGTTACGTCGGGATCGATGAACCAGATGATGGTGACGGTGTCAATGGACAAGCGGTTGAACCGGATCTCGGGTCAGACGAATCATCGGACGATGAACGGTTGGGGCGATGACGCCGTTTCGAACGCGAGCGGTCGGCACGGCGCACCTGCTGGGTGAACGGTTGCGGCAGGTCCGTCAGGATGCCCAGCTGACGCTCGAGGCCGTGGCCCAGCAGACCGGCATCAACGTCAAACACCTGCGCGCGATCGAGGAAGGTCGTTACGGTGATCTACCCGGGGCCGTCTACGCCCGCAGTTTTGTTCGGGCCTACGCCCAGGCTTTAGAAATTCGCGAGGATAGTGCGCTCCGGCTACTCGAACGCGAGTACGCCGTCGCGGCTAAGTTGCGGCCGACCGCCGCGGCGGTACTGGGGGCCGGCGGACGGCCACGCGAACTGCTCACCCCGCAGCGGCTACGCCGGGCGGGCGTGGTCTTGCTGGCGGTTGGTGTTCTGGTATACTTGGGTTTAGAAATTCGTAACCTCAACGCCCCGCCGTCGCTGAACATCCACTCGCCGCCCGACCAACTGACCACAACCGAGCGAACCGTTGAGCTCGTTGGCACGACTGAACCGGAGACCATCGTGACCGCTAACGGCAGCCCGATTGTCGTTGACCGTGACGGCCGGTTCCATGACGTACTCGACTTGCAGGCTGGTCTCAATACCGTGATTATTCGAGCGCAACGAAAGCGCGGCCGCGCGACGACGGTGGTCCGACAAATTCTCGTTCAATCAGCTGACTAACTATGGTGGCGTAACAGGAGAACGTATGGCCAAAGAACGATCAACCCCTCCGGCGAACGCACGGCAGAACGCCGCGCGATTAGCTATCGAGCAAATCCAGGAACGCTTCGGCGCCGGTTCGATCATGAAGTTCGGTGAAGCCAAAGCGATGCAGGTTGAAGCGATTACCACGGGCTGCACGTCGTTGGATATTGCCCTGGGCGTGTTCGGGGTGCCGCGCGGACGAGTGGTCGAAATTTTCGGACCGGAAGCGTCCGGCAAGACGACCTTGGCCCAGCATATTGTGGCCGAAGTGCAAAAAGCGGGCGGCGTGGCTGCCTTCATTGACGCCGAGCACGCCCTTGATCCGGAATACGCCAAGAAGATCGGCATTAACGTCGACGAGCTGTTGATTAGCCAACCAGACACCGGCGAGCAGGCGTTGGAAATTCTGGAAACGCTCGTTCGCTCGAACGCGGTCGATGTGGTGGTGGTCGACTCGGTGGCCGCGCTGACGCCAAAAGCGGAAATCGAAGGCGAAATGGGCGCGCCGCAGATGGGCCTGCAGGCGCGACTGATGAGTCAGGCGTTGCGCAAGCTGACGGCGGTGGTCTCGAAGACGAAGACGATCGTGATTTTCATCAACCAAACGCGGATGAAGATCGGCGTCTTCTTCGGCAATCCGGAGACGACCACCGGCGGGACAGCTTTGAAGTTCTACTCGTCGGTCCGGATCGAGGTCCGACGGATCGGTCAACTCAAACAGGGAGAAAGGGTCATTGGTAATCGCGTCATCGCCAAGGTAGTCAAAAACAAGGTGGCCGCGCCGTTCCGGACGACCGAGTTTGACATCCTCTACAACGAGGGAATCTCAAAAGAAGGCGACGCGATCGACGCCGGTTTGCAGTGGGGCGTGTTGACTAAGTCAGGGAATACAGTTTCGTTTGGAGAAACGAAGTTTGGGGTCGGCCGCGAGAACGTGCGACAGTACCTCAAGCAAAATCCCAAGACGTTCGAAGAAATTCGGACCAAGATTATCGAGGCCGTCAAAACGAAGCGGGCTGAGGAGAGCGGGGCGTAAAGCCCGGCATTAGCGAGTCTGGCCAGACGCGATTTTGGGTGGACTTTGCATTGTTGTTGACTGGTTGATCCGGGCGACCAAGTAGACCAGCAGAAAAATCGGCGTCATGACCGTCAGGTAGGGGATAAGCTGGTTGCTGCCAGCGGTCGCGGCCAGCGTCACGAGCAGAGCCACTGACTGAAGGACGGCGTGGATGACTGCCGCGCCGGTGCCCAGGTCGCGCAGGATGACCAACGTGGCTAAGGCCAAGAACATGAAGTCGCCGCTGCCGACCACGCGACCGGCGACGTTGACTGTCGGGAAGATCAGCAGCGGCAGCGGCGTTTGCGGGTACGGCGCCAGCGGCAGTCGCGGCAGGATGTAGGTGACGTTGAGAATATCATTGAGCGTCAGCAGCACAAAAGCCAGTACGATGATCCGCGTCCGCAGGAGGTTGAGCCGGATCAGCAGCGTGGTGGCCCCGAGGGTGGCGGCGACGATCAGGGCGTTGGAAAGCTCGAAGCTGGGTGAGCGGTACTGAATGGTGAACGGGACAACGACGATGATGAGGGAAACGATGACGCTGAGAAGGTTGGAGCGGAACCAGCGAAAGGCGAGCAGCAGCACTGATTCAAAGGTCAGGAGGTAGAACAGCAGCGTGGTCACGCCAGCTGCTTTTAGGAACGGCGTGGCGGCGAAACGAATAATCAGCCACATGCCAAAACCAATGGCCGCGGTTAAAACTAACGCCGCTGCGCTGACGCGGTTCGGCAACCGATGGCGCAGCTGACTCGTTGGCGGAACCGAGCGGTAGTACAGAACAGCCAGCAGCCCAGCCGCCAGGAAGATGACGGGAAGGATGTAAGTGGCCATGGACTTTGTTAGAGATCCCTCGCCGGACTCGGGATGGAACGCGCCTTAGGCGCGTTCCATCCTTCGACAGCGCTCAGGGTCTCACTCGTTCTAAACTCGTTCGACGTACTCGCCCGACTCGGTGTTGACTCGGATCGAGTCGCCGGTCTTGATGAACATCGGGACTTTGATGGTGCCGCCGGTTTCAAGCGTGGCGTCTTTCATGACTGAGCCCTGGGCCGTGTCGCCGCGGGTGGCGTCCATGGTTTCAGTCACTTTCAGCTCGACTTTCTTCGGCAGTTCGACGCCGATTGGTTTTCCCTCGAAGAGCAGCAGCGTGACCTCGGCGCCTTCGACCAAGAACGGCAGAACATTCTTGACGTTCTCGCGTTCAATTGACACCTGATCGAAGGTCGATGAATCCATGAACGTGGCGGCCGCATCGTCAGCGTAGAGGTAGCTGGCCTTAACCCGCTGGACGTCGGCCTCTTCAAACTTATCGTCAAGCTTAAAACTAAGCTCGAGGATCTTACCGGTAATTAAGTTCTTAATTTTTGCTTGGCGTACCGGTTTGCGTTGGGCCATGCGCAAAAAATTCGACCACACGATGAGATAGGGCTCGTCGTTCATCTTGAAAACGACGCCAGCGCGGAGGTCGTTCATTCCGAGCATAGAGGTTTGGCGGTGCGGTCGAGAGATCTACCGGAGGGTGAAGGGGACGAGCGCCAAGAAGCGCGCCCGCTTGATCGCCTCAGCCAACTTACGCTGGTGCTTGGTGCACGTGCCCGTGCGGCGTCGCGAAGCAATCTTCGCGTAGGAAGTCATAAAGCGCTGGATCGTCCGAATGTCCTTGTAGTCGATGTCGTCGATGGCGTTGACGCAGAAGTGGCAAACCCTGGGAACATGAACGACGTTAGAACGGGATGTCTTCAACATTGATTTCCTCTTCGGCAGCCGGTTTAGCGGTGGCTGGCGACTCGGCTGGCGCTTGTTCTGTGGCCCGTGGGCCAGTGCCGGCGCGGTCGAGCATGATTAAGTTCTCAGCGATAATCTCCGTCCGATTTCGCTTGGCCCCAGTTTGGTCCTCCCAGGAACGAGTTTGGATCCGACCTTCGATGTAGACTTTGCTGCCCTTTTTCAGGTATTGCTGCACGATCTCGGCTAGCCGGCCCCAGGCGACGACGTTGTGGAATTCGGTTTGCTCTTTCGGCTCACCGCTCTGGCGATCTTTCCAGCGTCGGGTCGTGGCGACGCCGAACGAGACGACGTTCTGACCGCCGGTGGTGGTCCGGCCTTCCGGGTCGCGAGTTAGGTTGCCGATGATCAGCGCTTTGTTGAGGTTCATGGCCATGGGAAGGGGAAGTGGTTAGGGGTCAGTGGTTAGGGGTTGGTGTGCGGACTGGGGGCGGACTAAAATCCGCGCGGTGATCGCCTGGCTACTCGCCGAGAGTTTCGTCTTTGAGGATCTCCTCAAGTTTTTGTTCGAGCTCTTCTTTCGAAACTTCTCGTGTTGGTGCTGGCGCCGGGCGGTCAGTCGGCGCGGCGATGGCTTCTTTAGTGCGTTCGGCTACGGCCCGCTCTTCGGCGGCCATGCGCTTGGCTTGGATGCGTTCGCGCAGGGCGGCCTTAGCCTCAAGCTGGGCCTGGGTTCGGACGGTTCGAACCATGATTAAGTGCCGCAGCACTTCCGGCATCAGCTGCAGCTCGCTTTCAAGTGTCTGAAGACTGAGCTTGGGAGCGCGGAAGGTGTAGAGGTGGTAGACGCCCTGGCGGACGTGCTTGATCGCGTAGGCCAGCTTGCGCTTGCCAAAATCCTGGTCAGTTTCAATCACCGCCCCGCGCTCGGTCAGGGCGGCTTTAACTTTAGTTTGGGCAGCCGCAACTTCTTCCTCCGACAAAGTCGCGGGGAAGATAGCCATTAGCTCGTACGTGCCTGGCCGGTCGGTCGTGTCTGGCGCCGCTTCCCCGATTTTCCCCGACTTGATCGGGGAGGGGATCGGCGCGGACCCGGCCCCGGGTTCGGGGCGCAGGCCATTGGGCGCTGGTTGTTCCATGAAAAAGCTTTTGAAAGCAGCCCATTCGAGCTGCGGCCGTATCCTAGCACGAGTGCTAAAAACGCGCAAGTGGTCAGACTTGCCCGTGATTGAAGCGGGAGTCTGGATGACCAGGCCCGCTTCGGTGAGCATCGAGCCGCAGCGCGGCAGTGAACAGGCCTGGGGATGGCCGCCCGAAACGGCAATCCTGTGCCGAAGTCTACGGATCACCCCCTACGGGCGAGTGGAGACGATGGAGCGTTCGCCAGTTATGGGAAAGGTGAGTCGCGGAGACATGGTGGGCCTCCTTAACCTCAGGGGTAACTGCTTTAGTGCGGTTCCGAGGCTTAAAAGTGCTTGCCTCCAGTTTCATGATATCATAATTTGACGAGGATTGCAAACTATTGAAAGTGAAAATGACATTTCTCGGAGAGGAAACCCTATCCCCGATCTAGTCGGGGATTTTCCTCTTCCGACGCCTCTCTTTCCGTATACGGTGTCATGGCTTGCGGCTCAGCTAGGGGCCCGTCCTTTGGACACCCTGACCCATTCGACTTCGTTCAGGGTCACCCTGAGCCTGTCGAAGGGTGATCCTCGCCGCTGCGCCACGACAGTCTGTTTAAATCGAACCCTATAGGGTTCGATGTTAGGTTTGGAAGTGAAAGTGAACAACATCTCCGTCTTGAATAATATACTCTTTTCCCTCAATTCTCACCTTTCCGAGCTCTTTAGCCCTGACGTCGCCGCCAGCATCAACAAACTCTTTCCAGTTTATAATTTCGGCGCGGATGAAACCCTCTTCAAAGTCGGTGTGGATGACGCCGGCAGCCTGCGGCGCTTTGGTGCCGCGCTTGACCGTCCAAGCACGGGTTTCTTTGGGGCCGGCGGTAAAGAACGTGATCAAGTTGAGCGTTTGGTAGGCAGCTTTAATCAACTGATCCAGCCCCGATTCTCTCAGGCCGAGGTCGCGCATGAACGTGGCGGCGTCTTCGGCGGAAAGCTCAGCCAGTTCAGACTCAATTTTGACTGAGAGGGGAACGACGGGGCCGTCCAGCCCACCTCCCCCGACCCCTCCCCCCAAGGGCGGAGGGGAGCCTTCTCCGACGTTCAGGACGTAAAGGATCGGCTTGGCGGTCAGCAGGTTCATATCCTTGATGTGCCCGCGTTCATCATCGGTCAGTTCGACCGAACGCGCTGGCCGGCCCGCTTCAAGCGCTTCTTTGAATTTGGTCAGCGCGCCGAGCTGTTGTTCAACCTGACGGTTGGTGCCTGATTTGAGCTGGCGCAAGACGTTTTCGTGCCGCTTGCTGACAATTGCCAGGTCAGCAAAGATCAGTTCGAGGTTGATTGTTTCAACGTCTTCTTTTGGCTCAACTTTGCCGGCCACGTGGATGACGTTGGGATCGGTAAAGGCGCGGACGACCTCGACAATGGCGTCGGTCTCACGAATGTTTTGAAGAAACTGGTTGCCGAGGCCCTCGCCCTGGTGCGCGTTTTTGACCAATCCGGCAATGTCGACGAACTCGATGGTGGTCGGAATAATTTCTTTGGACTTGGCCACCCGAGCCAGCTGGGCAAGCCGTTCGTCAGGAACAGCCACCACGCCGACGTTGGGGTCAATGGTCGCGAAGGGATAGTTCGAGGTGTCAACTTTCTTTTTGGTGAGCGCCTGAAAGAGCGTTGACTTGCCGACGTTGGGAAGACCGACAATTCCTATCTGTAATGACATAGAGGTTCAGCTTGTAGCTTATAGCTGTTAGCTTTTAGGATCGTGACGAGGCGTCTAACAGCTATAAGCCAAAAGCTCAAAGCTCATAAAGGCCGACGATTCCGATGTGGAGGCTCATGATTTTTTCTGGTGCGTAGTTCGGTAGTGTCGGAGCGCTCGACGTATATGTGAGAAGCTAATTTTTTGGGGTAGCCGGTTGAGGGGGAACCATCGGATGGCAGCCACGTCAGAGGCCGGTCTCGGTCGACCGCTGATCGTTCCGGTGTAGTAAATGTTGTAAACGGAGTATCGCAGGTTGAACATGTCATACCAGTCGTGAAAAATACCGGACAAATCCTGCGGTTGAAAATGGACCTTCAACTCTTCACGCAGTTCGCGAATAACGGCTTGTTTGGGATTTTCGCCCCATCCCACAAAGCCGCCCGGGGTATCCCAGAATCCTTTTTTGGGATTGTATTTACGTTTGACCAGCATGACACGACCGCGACGATCAAAGATTAGCCCGCTGACGGCGCTGTGGGGGTTCTGGAAAAATACGAAGTCTCCTTGATCGCATTTCAAATGCGGATGTCCGTCAACTTTCGAAATCCGAAGCTGTCTGCCGCATCGTGGGCAGAACTTAAAGTAACGAAGTGGCGAGCGCTCGACTCGGCTCATAGTACTTCGTTTCGTTCGGCAATGCGGACGACGTTTTCCAAGAGCATGGCAATGGTCATCGGCCCAACGCCACCCGGGACCGGCGTTAACCAACTGGCGACCCGCTCGACTGATTGGCGGTCGACATCGCCAACAATCGAACCATCAGGCAACGCGTTGATACCGACATCAATGACGATTGCCCCTGGCTTAAGATCGTCGCCAACAAGTAACTTTGGCCGACCGGCCGCAATCACCACCACATCAGCTTCGAGCGTCGCTGTTCGATGCGTGTCGTTGGGCGGAACCGTTCGGGGAAAAGCGCCGTGCAATCGGAGAGCGTGCTCAAGGCAGTCGGTAAAGACACTGGAGCGGGCGACAATGGTGGCGGTCAGTGCGCCGAGCGGAACGCCAGTGGCGGCGATCAGTCGCAGAATACCCTCAACCAGACCCGGCGGATCGCTACGCTGGCCGGACAGAAAACGGGCCGTGTTGATTGGATGAAAGCCGTCAACGTCTTTTTCCGGCACCAGCTGTTCGATGATCGGCTGTTCGCGTAGGTGCCGTGGCAGCGGCAGCTGGATCAGCATGGCGTCAACCTCCGGATCTGTGTTCCACGCTTGAAGGCGACCGAGGAGCTCGTGTTGGTTAACGCTTTGACTGAACCGTTCGAGGGTAAAGCGAATGCCAGCGGTCTGGGCCGCTTTGCCTTTGAGCTTGACGTACAGCTCGGAAGCTGGATCGTGGCCGACGAGCATTACACTGAGACCCGGTCGGCGGGGGAGCTTGGCAATCCGTAGCGGCAACGCGCGCCGAATAGCGGCGGCCAGTGAGCGTCCGTCAATAAGCTGTGCCATGAGAGTTTATAGCTTGTAGCTGTTAGCTTTTAGAAGCTTCAAGTTTTTGTATCATAGCTGTTAGCATTTTTTGAACCTCAGTCAGGGGCGAAGAACATCGAGAAAAGTCGATGGTCGGGTAAACTTGACCAGCAACAATGATCAGCGTTTCGAGCTCAGCAGCCGAACCATCAGCCGTTCGCAAGAACGAGCGGAAGTCTCGTTTGGTTTTACGCTTTTTACCTTCGGCGATGTTGGCTGGAATAGAAACCGCCGCACGTCGCATCTGTCCAATCAATCCGTATTGTTCGGCTACGGGTAGACGAGCGGTGACTTGATAAATTTCTTTAATAACCTCAATGGCTCGTTGCCAAACAGTGAGCTGTTTGAACGATTCTACGTACATCTTTCCTCTAAAAGCTACAAGCTATCAGCGATAAGCTAAGCCTGGATACAGCGGATGGGCAGCAGTCAGTTCTCGAACCAGCTGGCGGGCTTGCTGTTGGACTGACTCGTCGTTCGGCGAGCGCAGCACCTTGACAATCATTTCGCCGATCCGGGTCATGTCAGCTTCGGTAAATCCTCTGGTGGTTAGTGCGGGCGTGCCGATCCGGATACCCGATGGGTCCATTGGTTTTCGTTGATCGTCGGGAATCATGTTTTTATTGACGGTGATGCCGACCGAGTCGAGAAGGTCTTGCGCCTGTTTGCCGGACAAGCCAACTGAGGTCACATCGAGCAGGAGCAGATGGTTGTCCGTTTGCTGGAAGCAGATGGTCAGGCCGCCCGCTCGAAAAGCGTGTTCGAGCGCTTTGGCGTTTTTCATGATTTGCTGGGCGTACTCCTTGAAGGACGGTTCTAAGGCTTCCTTGAAGGCCACCGCTTTTGCAGCGATGTTGTTTTCGTGCGGACCGCCCTGGAATCCCGGGAAGACGGCCTTGTCAATGGCTTTGGCGTGCTGCTCGCGGCAGAGAATCATCCCGCCCCGCGGCCCGCGGAGCGTTTTATGGGTGGTGGTCGTGACCACGTCAAACAGCGGGACGGGGTTGTTCATCAATTTGGCGGCAATCAATCCGGCGATATGGGCAACATCAGCCATGGTCAGCGCGCCAACTTCGTCGGCAATCGTTTTGAACTTATCGTAGTCGATCTCGCGAGAGTAGGCGGAGTAGCCAACGAGAATCAGTTTTGGTTGATGGGCCTTGGCTAGTTCTCGAACCTGATCGTAGTCAATGAGTCCGGTGGCCGGATCGGTCTTGTAGCGGACGAAGTTGAACAGCTTGGCCATCCAGGTGACCGGATGACCGTGCGTCAAGTGCCCGCCGTGGCCCAAGTCCATGCCTAAAACCGTGTCGCCGGGTTGCAGCAGGGCCGAGTAGACCGCAATGTTGGCCGGCGCGCCGGACAGCGGCTGGACGTTGACGTGTTCCGCCCCGAATAGTTGCTGGGCGCGGCTGACGGCGAGGCTTTCCACTTGATCAATAAATTGGTTGCCGCCGTAGTAGCGGTTGCCGGGGTACCCTTCGGAGTACTTGTTGGTGGCCACGCTGCCGAGGGCGGCGAGCACGGCTGGCGAGACAAAGTTTTCCGAAGCGATCATTTCCAAGCCGGACCGCTGCCGTTCGAGTTCGCGCTGCAGCCCGGCGGCCAGTTCGGGATCGGACTGATTGAGGGTTGGCATGTTACGATCGTTGGGCTAAGCGTTCGTAAACGAAGTACAAGATCAGCGCCAGCGGCACTAAGAGGAGTGGCTTAAGAGCGGCGGGCGCGCGAAGCTTCGCAATTCGTTCAGCCGTCGTTGAGTTGGTGTTGGCGGGCGGCGCGTTAACGGCGGTAATTTCCTCGTGCGGCGAGGCAGTTTCGTGGGCAACGATTGATCGAGGGGCGGTCACGGTCAGGGACAAGGCAATCAAGAGCGCGGTAATAAGTTTCATGCTCGTACCCCCTTCATTCGACGGACCAGGATGACGGCGGCAAGTAGGGCGATCAGGATACTGACCAGCAATGGCAGCCGGACGCCGGCGACGAGCGGCACCTGATCAACGCGCAGCAGTTCTGTGACCGTCCGAACCAACGATTCAGCAATGAAGTAAATCAGCGCGATTATGCCATAGCTGACGCGGCCTCGTGGTTCCGGTCCAGCCAGCCGTCGTCGGTGCAGGAAAATAAGAATGACGAAAACCAGCAGCGAGCCAATCGATTCGTAGAGAAAGGTGGGATGAAAAAATTCACTGGTCACGAGTTCCGGCGGTCGCTTAACGATCTCAATCGGAATGCCCCACGGCAGCGCGGTTGGTCGGCCGAACAGCTCCTGGTTGAAGTAGTTACCCCACCGGCCAATCGCTTGCCCCAGGGCGACGGCAGGAACGACGATATCAGCCAGTAGTGGAAAGGACAGCTTCGCTCGTCGGGCGTAGACCATAAAGACCGCCAGACCGGCCAGCAGCGCGCCGTGGATGGCCAGGCCGCCATTCCAGATGGCGAGGATTTCCGTCGGCCGCGCGGCGTAGTAGGGCCACTCATTGAGGACGTGGTACAGACGGGCGCCGACAAAGCCGGCCAGCACGGTCAGAAAGAACAACGTCTCGAGCTGAACGCTCTTGAGTCGGTAGGCGCGGCCGAGCCGCAGCCAGACGACGTAGCCGGCCAGGGCGCCGAGCGACAGGAACAAACCGTACCAGTGGATGGTGAACGGACCGACCCGAGCCAACACTGGCGGCGGCTGAAATGTATGTAGAAAAATTCCGGCCATGGCTTTTCTGTACTTGCAGCCTACTGAATGTGACCGCATCTGTAAACCCCGTTACAAGTCATTGGAAGAAAAAAGCGTATTGGTGGGTTAACGATATATCGGCGTGTCGATAAAAGCCTGTTCCATCGGGACGACTTCTAACCGGGTAAGGGTTTTTCCATCGAGCCGAGCCGTGGTATAGTTAGAACAGCTATGAGAGAAGATCAGTCCAGACGGCGAATGATCCTCAGTATCGCCCTGGTCATGGTGATTGTTTGGTGGTTACCCGCTTCAGTTCAGGCGATGACGGTGACGTCTGGTCGAACCGTGTTTGTTGGCCACGACGAGGTCGTCAAGGAAGTCTACGCGGCTGGCGGCGGCACGATCGACCTAGCCGGATCGTTTAGCGACGACATCCTGGTCGGCGGCGGTACGGTAACCGTCAGCGGGCCGGTGGGCGGCGATCTGCTGATCGGCGGTGGGACCGTCAAGGTGACCGGTGAGGTCAAGGGTAGCATCCGCGTCGCCGGCGGCACGGTCGACCTCGACGCAAAAGTGGGTCGAAACGTAATGCTGCTCGGCGGCACGTTGACCATCGGGCCGGCCGCCGACATTGCCGGCGAAACCATGACCGCTGGCGGGACGTTGGTGGCGGCCGGCCACATCGGCCAGTCGCTCGATAGCTGGGGCGGATCGGTGTTGCTGAACGGACGAATTGATGGCGAGACGCGAATTCGAACCGGCGATGACTGTCGGACTGAGCCTTGTGTAACGCTCGGCCCCAACGCCGCGATTGGTGGAAATCTAACGTACTGGGCGGCGGTCGAGGCCAAAATTGATCCGGCCGCCAAGGTTAGCGGTACAACCACCCGCTACCCCGGGGTGCCGGAATCCGAACAAGTCAACAAGTTGGCGCGACAGTTCTTTACCTTAGTCGGCCTCTGGAACTTGTTCTCCTTACTGGTGGTGGCGACGCTGGTGGCTTTGCTCCTACCTCGAACCGTTCGGAACGTGGCCGATGTCATGCTGCAGCGGAGCGGTCGAGCAGTCGGCTGGGGAGTGCTAGTTTTCCTGGCCGTTCCTTTTGCCCTCATGCTCCTACTCTTCACGGTCATCGGCGTACCGTTAGCATTGATCTTGATGGCGTTGTACGTTTTGAGTCTGTACGCAGCGCAAGTCTTTCTGGGGTACACCGTCGGTCGCTGGGTGCTCGACCGAATGCGTCCAACTGTCGGTTCGAAGCTAGCGCCGGTCTGGCCGACTTTGCTTGGCGTCATCGTCGTGTCGCTGCTGCTCGATTTCGGCTTGCCATACCTCGGCGTTCGCGTGCCGCTGCTGGCGTTCTTGCTCGGCATCTTCCGCCTGTTGCTGGTGCTCTGGTCGTTCGGGGCGCTGCTACTCGTAAAGTGGGGATATGTGAGGGAAAGAGAACAGTAGCGTCCTGGGTTGAAAACTTTAGCAACTGAGGCTTCTCGACTCCTCCCGCTTCCGCGGGAGTCGCTCGAAGAGCAACACAAAAATAGTTCCCGTTCGAGCAAGGTCGCCACCGGCGGCCGCGTCGAGAACTTGATTCGGGGGAGTCGAGAACCTTCTTTTGTCGTTTTTGCTTTATTTGGTATAGTCGATTTGTATGATCGGTGTTTTTGACTCTGGCGTTGGCGGACTATCGGTCCTGCGAGAAGTTCGCAAATTATTGCCACATGAAGATTTTGTGTACCTCGGCGATACGGCCAATGTGCCATACGGTGGGCGCAAAGACGAGCACATCCGGCAGCTGAGTGAAGCGGCAGTGCAAACGCTGCTCCGCTATCATTCTGATCTGGTGGTGGTGGCTTGTAATGCCGCGACCTCGGTGGCGATCAATCAGCTTCGGTTGGATTACCCGAAACTGCCGATTGTCGGGGTCGTGCCGGTGCTGAAAACCGCGGCCGAGCAGACGAAGACGAACAAAATAGCGGTCTTGGCCACCGTCGCCACGCTGACCAGCCGAACGTATGCTGACCTTAAAGAGCAGTTCGCCCGTGACCTGCAGGTTTTGGAGCTAGCCTTGCCTGAGTGGGTGCTGTTGGTCGAACGCGGTGAACTCGACGGTTCAACGATTCGCAGCTCGGTAATGCAGGTGGCTGAACAGGTCGAGGCCTTTGGCGCTGACGTCGTGGCGCTCGGCTGCACGCATTTTCCCTTCTTGCGACCGGAAATCGAACAAGCGATGCCGATGGTAGTGGTTCTCGATTCGGGACCGGCCGTGGCACGACAGGTGGTGCGGGTGTTGACGGCTAACCAAAAACTGCCCGTTCAAGGGCAGGCAGGCAGCGTTACCTATTTGTGCTCAGGCGATCCAGTCGCTTTCAGTCGAGTGGCAACGAGGTTGCTCGGCGAGACGGTGTCAGCACGTAAGGCGTAATAAAAGACTGAGGCAGGTCCGCGGTGATGCTGCGAACCTGCCTCGGGGTGTTGACGAGCTGTTCCGGATTGCTCCGGGAGTTATGACGTAACCGCCTCGGGGCGTGCGTCTGGCTGGTGCTTCTTCCGACGGCGGGCCTCGATCTTTTCCTCCTGTTCGTTGATGAAGTTGACCGCGGGCGAAAGTGGATTGCCGGTCGCGTTGCTGAACGGCGTACTGAGGTTCTCTGCCTCCTGATGAGCCCAACCGGTCAGTTCGCGCAGCCACTGGCGCATCGCTTGGCCGCGCGGCGTGAAGCCGAGTCCAGCTTTGTCTTCGGCCACGGCCAGGTGCTGCTCAGCCAGTCTCGTCCCGAGCCGTTGCAGGAGCTCTTGGACTCGCTCGCCGCGGAGCGCCAGAGCGGGCAGATAATCGAGCGAGTGGAGTTCACAGACGAGTACGGCGGCCGTGTCCCGATCAACGGTCAGCAACCACCGCTTTTCCCGCCCAAGGGTAATGTAACCGCGGGATTCACGAACCAGGGGCCAGTCAGCGTAGCCGTAGGCTACGATCTTTCGCCACGGGCCGTAGTGTCTGGTAAACAAGGCTCGTCCGGTCTTGGATTCGTGACCGAGGTGACGGTGGAGTCAACCGTCAACGACCTCCATGGTCATTGGCCAGCCGATTAGGTAGCAGCGGATGTAGCCCGGCAGCCAGAGGACGTGGAGAGTGACAACGGTTGAAACTACGGCGATCAGGCCACAAACCATTACGGCTAGCACCCAGCCCAGCGCCCCAGCCGCGGTGTTTACTCCGCTCACCATCGGTAGCACTTTGGTAAGCAAGAAGATCCACCAGACGGCCACGATGGCAAGAAAGAACCATGTTTTGTTCCTCCTTTCCAGTAGGCCCACATGTCCTACTGGCGGAAGTGCCAAGGCCGGCCGTTTTCCGGTCATTCGACCGGATTTTCCGTCCGAGGCGGGTTGTGAACGAACGTTCTGGTTCCTCCAGAACTGGCGCAACTTTAATTGAGTCTAACGGCTGTGTCAAGCGCCCCGCACGGTCGCTATTCGTTCCCGCCATGTCATCCTGAACTCGTTTCAGGATCCCTGCGCCTGATCAACAGAGACCCTGAGTGTCCTCAGGGTGACAATGGAAAAGGCGAGGCGGCCGTGCGGGGCGCAGCTACTTCACAATAGTTACGGCGCGTTTCTTGGTGGTTTTCCCGCCGTCTTTGTTCGTGACGGTAACGTCGTACTTGCCCGCGGCCAGGTTTTTTCGCGGAATGATGGCCTTGAGTTTCGTGCTGGACAGGCGCGATACTTTCGAGGCTTTGACTTTACCGACTTTGACTGCGGCTCCAGTTTTGAACTCGGTGCCGGTAATGATGATGGAAAACGAGCCTTCGGTTTTTTGTTTGAACTTTCCTGGTTGGACCTTGCTGATGGTCGGCTTGACGATAGTCGTATTCGTATTGGTTGGTGGTTGGACGGCGGCAGTTTGAACCGTGACGGTGCCATCAGCTTTGTGGATTGAGCTGGCCGGCCAGTACGAGGAAAAAGTGAACGATGACGACGCAGTGAAGGTGGCGTTGCCGCTGCCACCCTTGGCAATGGTGACGGTGCTGAAAGCTGACGAGCGGACGTCGAGGCCGCAGCAGTAACTGTCAGTGGACGGGACGGAAAAGTTGAGGGTAACGACATCCCCTGGATCGACGGTAATGGATGATGGCGAAAAAGAGGATGAAGTGGCGACGATGTCAAACGATTTTGCGGCGGCGAAAGCAACGTCACCCTTCGAGAGCCTCAGGGTGACAGTCATGAGGATGACGAGCGCGAGGATGAGCGGGATAGATTTTCTCATGCCAATCCCATCAGCTGCTTTGCCTGGTCGAGCGTTTTTTTGGCCGTGGCCCGGGCTTCCTCAGCGCCGGCACTCAAAATTTCCTCGAGGTAGCGGTGGTTGCCGGCCAACGCTTTGCGTTTTTCTCGGAAGGCGGCAAAGTGTCGAGCAATGTCGTCGGCCAGCTGCGCTTTGAGCTCGGCGTACTTGATGGTGCCGGTTTCTTCGGCGTTCAGGAACTGCCGGTAGGTCGTTGGATCGCTGAATTCTTTGAGTAAGGTGAATAGGTTCATGACGCCAGCGTTGCCTTCCCCACCTTTGGTGGCGGTGACGGCTTTCATGACTTTTTTCTTGATGACCTCAGGGGAATCATCGAGCTGGATGCCGCCGCCATCGGTCTTCGACATTTTCTTACTTGGGTCGGACAATGACATGATGCGTTTGCCGCCAGATAAGATTGTTTTCGGCTCAGGAAAAACCTGGCCGTATTTAGCATTGAACTTGCGGGCGATCACGCGTGCTAATTCAACGTGCTGCGTTTGGTCTTCACCAACCGGTACTTCGTGAGCTTGGTAAATCAAAATGTCTGCGGCCATGAGTACGGGGTAGGCGAGTAGGCCGAGGTTCGCGAGCGAAGCCTTCGTGCTTTTCTCTTTGAACTGGGTCATCCGGTGGAGTTCGCCAACCGGCACGAGCGTAGAAAACAGCCAGGCCAATTCAACGTGCTCAGGCACGTGTGATTGGACGAAGAGTGTTACTTTATGATGGTCAAGCCCGGCCGCCAGGTAGTCGAGGGCGACGTCGCGGATAGCCTGTTGCAGTTCCGCTGGCTCGTACGGCGTGGTAATAGCGTGCAGGTCGGCGATCATGAAAAAGCAGCGGGCGCGGTGCTGGAGCTCAATCCACTGCTTGATCGCGCCGAGGTAGTTGCCGATATGCAGGCGCGAGGACGGGCGGATGCCGGACAGGATACGTTCTTCCATGCTGATATCTTAGCACAAACACTCCTCACCCACCCTTTCCTCACGACGGGGCGAGGAGAGGAATGGTGCTAACAAACCCCTCTCCTTTGCAAGGAGAGGTCGGGTGAGGATAGGAAACAAGGAGATCCCTCGACTTTGCTCGGGACGATTTTATACTTCAACGATGACGGGTAAAACCATCGGCAGCCGGTGGGTGCGCTGGAACAGGAATTTTTCGAGGTGGCGGTGGATTTTTTCGCGCAGGTCTTTCGGGTCAGGGGCGGTTCGCGGTTCGCGGTCTTGGAGTGCGCGCTTGGCTTCGCGGACCACTTCGCTTAAGAGCCGCCCTTGGTTTTGGATAAAGGTGAAGCCGCGGGAAATTACGTCCACGCGCTGGACCTTGCCGCTGCGGGTGACCTGGGCGACGACGATGACCATGCCTTCTTCAGCCAGCTGCTTGCGGTCGCGCAGCACGATGTGGTTGATGTCGCCGACGCCGAGGCCGTCGACGAAGACGTACTCAATCGGGATGCGGTGGCTTGTAACGTAGCCCTGACCATGGTGGAACTCGACAACCTGCCCGTTGTCGGCCAGCAGCACGCGTTGCTCCGGCACGCCGGCTTTGATCGCGTTTTTCTTGTTCTCGATGAGGTGCGAGTAGCTGCCTTCGATCGGCATGACGTACTTCGGTCGAACCATGCGGATGAAATCAATAATGTCGCCAGCGTTGGCGTGACCGCCGGCGTGGATGTCCAGCATTTTGTAGTCGATGATGTCGGCGCCTTCGCGGTACAAGCCGTCCTTCAGCCGTTCGACCGAACGCTCGTTGCCCGGCACGATCGAAGACGAGAAGACAATCAAGTCGCCTTTTTCGACGCGAAGGTACTTGTGCTCGCGGTTGGCGATCCGCATCAGCACGGCGTTGTCCTCGCCCTGGGCGCCGGTGCACATGATGATATAGCGGTTCGGCGGCAGATGCTTGGCTTGTTCCCAGCTGACGATGGTGTTCGACTTGACGCGGATGTAGCCGAGTTGCTGGCCGATTTCAATGTTGGTTCGCATCGAAAAGCCCTCGACCAATACCTTGCGGTTGAACTTTTCAGCCAGGGTCAGAATCTGCTGGATGCGGGATAGCAGCGACGAGAAGGTGGCGAACAGAATGCGGCCTTTGGTCTGCGTAAACATCCCCTGGATGTTGCCCTCAATGTCTGACTCGGACATTTGGTGACCAGGCACGGGTGAGTTGGTCGAGTCGCACATCAGACATAAGACGTTGCGTTGTCCAAGACGCTTGATGTATTCGAGGTCGGTGCGGTTGGAAACGTGAGCGCGGGTGTCGAGCTTGAAGTCGCCGGTATGGACGACCATGCCGGCCGGGGTTTGGATGACCACGCCGAGACTGCCGGGAATGTTGTGTGACAGGGCAAAGAACTCGACCCAGAACAGGCCGAGCTTGATCCGGTCGCGGCTTTTGACGGCCTGCAAGCGCAGCTTCTTGCCCGGGTGGACGTCCTCCATTTTCTTCTGCAGCATGGCGCCGGTCAGGTTGCTGGCGTAGATCATCGGGTTGCCGAGCTGCGGAACGAGGTGGGGGACGCCGCCGATGTGGTCGTAGTGGCCGTGGGTGACAATCACGCCGCGGATCGATTTTTCTTTGCCGCGCAAGTACCGCGTGTCCGGAATGATGTAGTCGACGCCGGGCATGTCGTCTTCCGGAAATTGCAGGCCCAAGTCAATGACGAGGATGTCCTGGCCGTACTGGATCAGGTAGCAGTTGCGTCCGCCGGTTTCTTCATTCCCCCCCAGGGGGATTAGGCGGAGGACATTATGCGTGCCGCTGGGCGTCCGCTCGCCTTCTTTCGGCAGCGGTTTTGGTTTTCGCGTGTAGCGCGGGCCGTCGGGCCGGCGCATGCGCGGTTTTGGTCTTTTTGACATATTCGGGTGGGAAACCTACGGTTTCCCCCTCCGATGCTCCCCCTTTCCCTGCACGGTGTCGCTGGTCGCGGCTCCGCTAGGGACCCGTCCTTCGGACACCCTGACCCGTTCGACTTGCTCAGGGTCACCCTGAGGCTCTCGAAGGGTGATCGTCGCCGCTTCCGCAGCGACGTAATTCAGGTTAGAGAGAAACGTCAGAGGATTCTTGATTAACCGCAACACAGAAACGGTGTTCTGAATGGAATTATTGAGCTGTGTTCTGATGGATGGGCCATTTCGGCCGGACCAGCAGTCGTTGGGCACTAGATCCCTCGCTAAGCTCGGGACAAGTCGTGCGCAAAGGCAGATGTCGGTGTTATCCCCGCACTACTCTCCTTCGACAGGCTCAGGATCGAGTGCGGGGCGAGCCTCTGGGCGCGATGGGGAGATGGTATATGGTATTTAGTAGTTGGTATTTGGTACGAGGTAGTAGGATATATCAGTTTTGTGGATTTGTCAAGGCTAACACGAGATTATTTCAGATTTTTCTTTTCCAAATACATTCGCAATGTGGCCTTAAATCCTCCACAATATTTCTGGTTATGAGGATCGCGTTTCATTTCCTCATACGTTTTTTTCGGATCGGCCCACCAAACATTTTTCACTTCGCCCTTTGCCAGCGTACCCGGATTGCCGCGACACTCGAAAACGGTGAACAGATGTCGAATTTGCTGGCGTTTCGCTTCTGGTTCGATTTCATCTGAAATAGTCTTGCCGAGTTCAGTTAATTCGCCGGTGATGCCCAGCTCTTCTTGTAATTCCCTGATAGCTGCCTGCCGGTAGGTTTCTCCTGGATCGACGTGTCCGGCTGATGAGTGGTCAAGCCGTCCGCTCATTCGCTGTTGGATTAAAATCTGACCGTTGTCCTTAGTCAGGTAGACGACGGCAATTCTATGAAGCAGACCGTCGCGATGGGCTTGCTGGCTAGGATGGTCCCAAGCTCCTTATCGTTTTCATCCACCCAAATTACGTTGTCCATGTCTTAATCCGTCGCATTATTTGAGGGGTTGGTGGGCGAGGAGGGAGTTGTCCCGCCATTCCCCGCGTACGCGGGGACGGGATCCCGCCATCATTTGAGTTTTTGAATCAAGGTGGCGGGAAACCCTCACGGTCTTGCAGTCATCCCGCACAAGTGGTGCCGCGGGGGAGAGTTGAACTCCCACTCCCTTTCGGGAACATGGCCCTGAACCATGCGTGTCTGCCAGTTCCACCACCGCGGCACCACTTAGGCGGGACGCGTATGCCAGTTCCGCCACATGCCCACCATTTTCTCCCAAGTGCGCCTGCCCCGCAGACTCCGAGCGAAGTGAGGAGTTGTGCGGGGTCTACCGTTCCGCCACTCGCCCACCTCTGGTACGGGGTAAATCTGCCAGCCCGTCCCGTACTTCCGCCGCAGGCGGATAGTACGGGATTTCACCACTCGCCCTTGTGAAAAAATTTGACTTCTGACTACTCAAACTTAACATTCATTAGTCACACGTCAAAAGTCAAATGTCAGTCGTTGCTACTTGAGCGCTATTTTGGTTTTAACGTACCAGCGTTCAATGTTGGCGAAGCGGTCGGCCGGCGTAGTCACGTAACGGACGTCGAAGCCCTGGACGCGCTTGGCCAAACCGTAGGTGTAGTACGGCGAGTAGAGGAAAATAGCATGGAGCTGCTCAGCCAGGAGGCGCTGGAAAGCAATCCGCTTTTCAGACACCACCGCCGGGTCAGTGGTGGTTCGTAACTCTTCCAACAGCTTGTCCGCATCTTTGTTGAAAAAGGTCGTCAGGTTAAGGCCGGGATCGCGATCCTGTGACGAGTGCCAGAACGGGTAGAGGTCGCCGTCGCCGGGCATGATTTCGCCGTAGAGGAAGGCGTCGTAGTTGCGCGGTTTAATGACCTCTTTAGCAATGAGCGTGGCATCAACCGGTCGGAGTTCGACTTTGACGCCGATCCCTTCCCACTGCTGCTTGATGAGTTCAGCGATGGCGCGGTCCTCGGGTTGGTCGACAATGGTCAGCGTCAGTGCCAGCTCGTCGTTCCCTTTTTTGCGGACGGCGGAACCCTCGGGTTTGATCCAGCCGGCGGCCTCAAGCGCGGCGTTGGCGGCGGCCGGATCGTAGTCTGGCTGGAGTTTACCGGCGTGGCCAGGTAGATCGCTGGCAAATGGCCCATCGACGACCGTGGCGGCACCGTGGAGGATGTCAATCACGATCTGGGCACGCGGGATGCTTTGGGCCAGCGCTCGGCGAACCTCAATCGGTTTGAGGAGGTTTCGGCGGCCATTGAAGAAGACGGCGGTGTAGCGCGGAAGTTGGAGGTCGCGGGCTTGGGCCTGCTTGAGTGTGATCCGGGCGTCGGCCGGCACCACACTGAGGCTCTCGACTCGTTTTGATTGGAGGGCATCAACCGCGGACAGCAACTCGGGGAAAATTTTTAGCGACAGACGATCAAGGTAGGGTCGCTGGCCGTGGTACCCGTCGTTACGGGCCAAGTGGTACTCTTTGATCGCGCCGGTGCTGGCGTCGCGCTTGAGTGATTCAAAGGTGAAGGGACCGGCGCCGACCGGCTTGACGTTATACTCGACCAGGGCGAAGCTGGTTGGCGGCACATCCCCCCAAATGTGGGTCGGGATAAGGCCGACGGTCAGGCTGGCTAGGAAGGCGGCCGAGGCCTGGTTGAGCGTGAAACGAATGGTCTGGTCGTCAAGGCGTTCAATTTTGACGTTGCGGAATTGGCTGCGGAGCGGACTTTTATAGAGCTGGTCCTGGATCAGGCTGAAGGTCAGCAGCGCGTCCTCGACGTTGAGCGGCTCGCCGTCTGACCAGCGCAGGTTGTTGCGGAGCGTAACCGTGTAGACTTTTTTGTCTTCGCTGATGTCGATTGACGACGCCAAGTCGGGCACAATCTCCTGTCGCTCGTTGCGTTTCAGTAGGCCGGCGAAGAGCAGGCGAGTCAGGTCGCGATCGACGTCGTTTGTGCCGAGCAGGATCGGGTTGAGGTACTGCGGCGTGCCGACCAGCCCCTCGACGACTTCGCCGCCTGACCGTGGTAGGTGGACGACGTTCCGGGCGTAGGCGCGGGCGCCGAGAAAAATGAGGGCGACGACGACGAAGCCGCTGAGCGCCCGGACCAGAAATAGCTCAGTTGGGGCCAGTACTTTGGACAGGTAGCGCAGCTGCCGCAGGCTGGGCAGGCGCGACTTGGCCAAGGTATGGACCAGGGCTCGTTCACGGTGCGCCAGCGGATCGTCACCAACACTCGCCGCACCAGCGGCGCGGCGGGAGCGAACCCAGCGGATTAATGCGGTCAGAGGGTTGGTCACCGAGCGACGTGGCGTTACCCTCGCACGATGACCGAGGCTAGGGCGCTGGCGAAGAACAATACGGCCAGGACGATGGTGGCGATGAACAGGACTTTTTCGGCGCCGCGCCGGGTGCTGTAGACGTTGCCCTCGCCACCGCCGAAGATGCCGCCCAGGCCAGCGCTTTTGTTCTGCAATAAGATGGCACCGACAAGGATGACGGCCAGCACAATTTGAATGATATCGAAGATTTGTTTCATCGACTGTTGAAGATAAAAGGCCTAGCTAGGCCCATTGGACCCTACCACGAAAGCGGCTACCCGTCAATACGGATGCTTGCCTTTGGCGCCGATAATCTGACGCAGCCGCTTGACCGAGGCGCCGGAAACGACTCGAGAAGGAGACGTGCCTCAAAGATTATACAATCGGTGTGCTTGTAGATCCTTCCCCCGGGTCTCCTCGATCAAGTCGGGGACCGGGGTCAGGATGACCGGCGCACGCTCCCACGACTCCTTGAGATGATAATACGTTGGAGTAGCTTAACGCTCGCACCGGTCACTTTCATTTTTGGACGTTTTCGAACTTCCCGGCGCTCGGTCTTAGTTGATGGACGAGGCTTGGTCATGGATCCATGGTACTACCCTTGACAACTCTCGTCAGGAGTGCTTTTTTAACTAGTTCACCTTCAGCGTGTGTGGGGTGAACACGGAAGCCAGTCGTGGCACACACGCATCACCTTCTCGAGGAGGTTCATCGTGAACCGAATCAGAGGTGCTCCGTTCATTCTGCTCAGCGTCTTCGTGATGGCGATCGTTACCATCGCCACCATGCCGACGTTGACGCAGGCCAATCATCCCTCGTCCACCGCGACCAACGTCGCTTACCTGGCCAACCTGCCGAATGCCGTGCCCACGTCGGAGGTCGTGGCTCCCGACAGCAAGGTCTGCGAGATCATCTTCTCGTTCGACGTCCCGACGACGTACCTGAACGCGATGATCGCTATCTGCGGCGGCGCCCCGAGCATCAGCACGAACGAGCTCGCGGACCTCATCTGGAGCCGGACGACGGACCAGAACGCGACGTGGAGGATGAACGCCGGGGGCATGTCCCCTGGCAACATCAGTACCGGCGCCGACTCCGACGCCAAAATCATTAGCGGGTGATGCCCGACCGGCGGTAATCCCGCCTCTGCACCTCGCCTGACATCGGCCCTGGGCATTCTCTGAGACTACACGTCTCGGCGAGTGACCCAGGGCTATTTGCTTTTAGACGTATCTTTTTTGACGATTCTCTTGATGTGCGCTTTGTCCGTGTTCCTGTATACTGAAAGTGGGTATTATCATTATAATCAAACTATATATGCACTATCTTAAACGAACCGTTGCCGTTATCGCGGTGATGGCGCTCTTTATCGCCTACTGGAGCGCGCCGGTTTTAGCAGCCACCACAACCAAAACGTTTTCCAACAAGCAGTTTTCCTTTTCCTACCCGAACACCTTAGTAAAAAGTAAGGCGAGCTGCGGGTCGAGCGGTTGCTACATTGAGCTCTCGCCGACTAAGAAGAAGGCCGGTGAATATCTTAAGAAGGGAGCGGCGTACCAGCTGCGGGTGGCTAGACTGGGGACGAAAGCTGATCCCCTGACCGGCGATGAAGAGAATGCGCTTGAGGATAAGGACTGGACCGGGTTCATCAACGCCGTGCTTGAGGAATTGAGGGGCACGCTCAGTCCCTCCTCGTTGAGTTCGAAATCGTACAAGAAGTCGGGATTCACGGCCACCAAGGTTTCCGCCACCGCCGAGCAACAGGGGGCGAAGATCGTGGTCAACGTCGTGATTATGACCAAAAATAAAACCACCGCCTACATGGTCCAGGAACTTTGGGTGTACACGGGTAGTACGATGTCGAAGAATCCCTTCGCGAAGAACTTTACGGCATTCGTCAAGAGCTTCAAACTCCTGAAGTGAGTACGACAATCTCATCGTGAGTTCAAGCACAACGCGCGGGAGACCGCGCGTTTGTTCTAGAGGTACTGACGAAGGAGTTCCGTCCTTTTCTTTCCGATGAGCTCTTCGAGCACTGCGTCCTCCGCAGCTCGGATGTGCTCAATGCTTCCGAAGCGCTGGAGGAGGAGACGCTTCGTCGTCGGTCCGATGCCCGGCACTTCGTCAAGCAGCGATGTGGTGGTGGCGGTGCCGTGCCGCTTCCGGTAGTAGCCGATGGCAAAACGGTGCGCTTCGTCGCGGATGCGCTGAACCAGGAACAAGCCTTCGGAATCCTTCGATAACTTGATTGAGTCTTTTTGTCCCGGCCGGAAGATTTCTTCTTCGCGTTTGGCTAAGCCGATGGTGGGAATTGAGATCCTGAGATTCCTCAGGATGACCAATGATGCGTTGAGCTGGCCCTTGCCGCCGTCGATGATGATGAGGTCGGGATTCTCCCACCCCTCCTGTCGCTTTGCGACTCCTCCCCTCGGCTTCGCCGTGTCCCTTCCTCGGTCCCCGCTTTCGCGGGGAGGAGGGGAATGGCCTTCAAACCGTCGTTTTAGGACCTCCTGCAGCATGGCGTAGTCGTTAGCGCCGGCCACGGTCTTGATGCGAAACTTCTTGTAGTCCGATTTCTTCGGCAACCCGCGTTCGAACACCACCAGCGAGCCGACGGCGTTCGTACCCTGGACATTGGAGATGTCGTAGCATTCGATGCGATCAGGCGGCTCGGTTAGCAGGAGAGCGTGTTGCAGCTCTGCCAAGCCGAGCTTGGCGCGGGCTTCTTTGGACAACCACTCGCGCTGTTTGCGTTCGAGGTAGTCTTTGGCGTTTGACTCGGCCAGCCGCACTAACTTGCGCCGCCGACCGCGGTTGGGCGCTTCAATCCGGAGCTGCAGGGCGCGGCCAAGCGTGGTGCTGTCAGTTGGCAGTAAACGGGTGACGACGGTGCGCGGGTGGTCGGTCGACTGGGCGTAGTACTGACTGATGAACGAGGCCAGCACGTCGGTGTCGGACGTTCCTTCGGTGTGCTGGAGCATGACGGTCGACCGGTTGAGCAGCTTGCCCAGCCGAACTTGAAAAACGACCACCGTGGTTAGATCAGCCACCCGGGCCAGGCCGAGGTAGTCTTCGTTTTCCAGCTTGGTGGAAACGACCTTCTGCTCGGCGACAACTTTTTGAATGGCGTAGACTCGGTCGCGCAACCGGGCGGCCAGCTCGAATTCGCGCTTGGCCGCCGCCTCCTGCATTTCCTGCTTGAGGTCGCGGAGCGTGCTGGTTACGTCGCCTTCCAGAAACCGAATCAGTCCGCGGATGACGTCGGCATACCGCTGGCGGCTGTTCGGCCCGAAGTCATGGCCCAGGCAGCGGCCCAGTCGAGCGTCAAAACAAAGACGGTCGGCTGGTTCAGTGCAGCTGCGAAACGGGAAAATTCGTTTGAGCAACTTGAGCGTTTGCTTGAGGGCGTAATTGGAGGTAAACGGGCCGAAGTAGCGACTGCCGTCTTTAGTGATCCGACGAACAGTATCGACCCGCGGGAAGTCGTCTTTGAGCGTCAGGCGGATGTACTGGTAGTATTTGTCGTCGGTAAAGATGACGTTGTACGGCGGACGGTACTTCTTGATCAGCGTGGACTCAAGCAGCAGCGCTTCGATTTCGGAGTCAACGATGATGTATTCAAGGTCGGCCACGCGATTGACCATGACCCGTTTGGCTGGATCGAGTGAGGCCGAGCGCTGAAAGTAACTGCGGACGCGTGGTTTGAGAGATTTCGCCTTGCCAACGTAGAGGACGGCGTCAGTGTCATCTTTAAATAAGTAGACGCCGGGTTGGCGGGGTAGCTTGGTCAGGGCGGAACGGAATTTTGCTGTCGTTGGCACGGCAAAAGTATAGCACGGAGGAAAACGGTAGATTTTGTTGGTGTTGGTTTTCGTGCCTGCCCCGTCACTTCGTGACGTCCCCGCCTACGCTAGGAGGGGAATATGTTGCAGCCCGCGTCAGTGCTTGACGAACAGTAATAACAAGAGTATACCGCAAGCGTCGAAACGGTGAAGCAGGCGTCGTGGATGAAGTGCTCGACAGGGAGGTGCCCTTTGAAAATGATTGGATACGTGATTGGCACAGTAGCCATCGTCGTCGTTCTTGCGGTCATCGGCGCGCTCGCCGTTGTCCAGCGGATCGCTTCTGTTCTATTCATCGGCCTACCCTTCGGGGCACTACTGTTCACCTGGTGGCGCATCGGCGATCGCGATGTGGATCAGTGTTCGGGACAGCCATCCTGAACACCAACAACAAAGAGGTTAGTCGTGTGGTGGAAAATTGGTTTAACCATTCTGGTCGTTGCCGTTATCCTCGTTGGCTGGGGGATTCGACGATTCTTTCGGTCGCTGCTCGATCCGTGCCCGGATGAAACGTGCCGCGGAAGGTTGAAGTACCGGGGCAACCGGATAGTTAGGGGACAGGAGGCGGCGGTTTACGGCTGCGACCGCTGTACAGAAGAGGTGTCCGTTTCTATCTCCGACGAACAGCCGGCGTTGTAGGTCTGAAGGAGATGAGCGATGACGACCCATCACGACCAGACGAAGGTTGGAGATATTCTCCGGGGGTACGCCTACGTTATCTTTCTGGCGATGTTGCTGGCGGTTTCGTTCCTGCTGCATCCGCACCGAACCAAGGAATTCGTGAAAACGATCGACCTTGAATAGTACTGGTAGGGGAGGATCAAGAGAAAGAGAAAGAGAGGTGGGCCGTGGTAATGAGCTTTGCCAGGCGTCGTTTTGGTCTGTGGCGCACATCCTGGGAAATCCTGGCGATAGTCGGGGTTTTTCTGCTCGAGCTGGTGTTCGGGCCGGACGATCATGAACCGAGTGATCCGTGAAGGAGGTGAACATCAGGTTCATCAGGAGGTGATTAAACGTAAGGTGGTGGTCAGCGATCGTTATCAATTGAATCCTTTTCAGACCCCCGGGCGTTATGCGTTCGGGGGTTCATGCTATAGGGCTTGACCCCGTTAGAGAGTCCTTTGTATTGAGCGTGTGTTTAATCCTTAGTATTGTGTTTTCAAGCGGCTCTCTAACGGGGTTGACCCCCTCCCGTCTCCAGCACCTTTTGTGAAAGGCGCTGGATCCAGGGGGATAGTATAACCCCTCTCCGTCGTCCCGACCGCGAAGCGCGTCGGGACTTCCTCCCCTCCCCTCGAAGATGGGAGGCGTATCTTGACCCTTCTTGACAAGGGGTGTATACTGCTTCAGCTTCACGCTTTTTATGGCTTTGACAAAGCAAAACTCGCCGGACAAAATCGTCATCCGCGGCGCCCGCGTGCACAACCTGAAGAACATCAGCCTGGAGCTGCCGCGAAATAAACTCATCGTTTTTACGGGCTTGTCCGGTTCGGGCAAGTCGTCTTTGGCGTTCGATACCATCTACGCCGAGGGTCAACGTCGCTACGTCGAATCGCTGTCCGCCTACGCCCGGCAGTTCTTGGGGTTGATGGACAAGCCGGACGTCGACCAAATAGAGGGACTCAGCCCAGCCATCTCAATTGACCAGAAGTCAACCACCCACAACCCGCGCTCAACCGTCGGCACGGTCACGGAGATTTACGATTATCTGCGCTTGCTGTTCGCCCGAATCGGCATTCCCCACTGTCCGAAGTGCGGCCGGGTGGTGTCGAAGCAGACGGTCGAGCAGATTGTCGAAAACATTCGACGGCTGCCGACGGGCACCAAGATCGTGATTTTAGCGCCGGTCGTTCGCGACCAGAAGGGCGAGCACAAAAATTTAATCGCCGAAGTGAGAAAGGCCGGCTACGTCCGCGTTCGTTTTGACAACGTAATCTACTCGGTGGACGAAGCCGAGGACCTGAAAGTCGACAAACAGAAGAAGCATAGAATTGAAGTTGTGGTCGACCGCTTGACCATTGGCGAAGACGCCGAGGAGAAAGAACAGGACTCGGAAAAAACGAGACTTTATGATTCAGTTGAATCGGCCCTCAAGCTTGGCGAGGGCTTGGTCTTCATTCAAAAGCTCAAGTCGCAAGGCACGGAACTGGTACCGGCGGGCGACCAGTTGATGTTCAGCGAGCACTTTGCCTGCTCGTACGACGGCACGAACCTACCTGACCTGGAACCGCGGACCTTTTCTTTCAACTCACCGCACGGCGCTTGCCCTGAGTGTACCGGCCTGGGTACGCGGCTGGAAGTTGATTCAGATCTGGTCATTCCGAACAAGCGACTGACCATTGCCGAAGGCGCGATCCGCCCGTGGTCGCGGACCAGTTCGAGTCAGACCTGGTACTACCGGGTGCTCGAAGCTGTCGCCCGCCAGCATAAATTCTCGTTGGACGAACCGGTCGAGAAGCTGCCGAAGAAGGCGCTCGAAACGGTGTTCTACGGTACGGGTGAGGCCATGTACGACGTCAACAACTCGTCCGGCCTGGGCAAAGTCCGCGAGTTCTACACGACCTACGAAGGGGTGATTCCCAACCTGATGCGGCGCTACCGCGAGACCGAGTCGGAATACATGCGGGCCGAAATCGAACGGTACATGCGCGTTTTCCCTTGCCAGCGCTGTGTCGGTAAGCGCTTGAAGCCCGAAGCGTTGTCGGTCACCGTCGGCGGTCAGAACATTGCCGAGGTCGCGGCTTTGACCATCGAGCAGGCGATGGAGTTCTTTGACCACCTCGGCAACCCCAAGGCAAAAGACCCGAGCGTCCGGTTGTCGGAACGTGATCAGAAAATCAGCCATCAAATTTTGAAGGAGATCCGCAGCCGCCTGCAGTTCCTGCACAACGTCGGACTCGACTATCTGACCCTCGACCGCAGTGCTTCGACGCTGGCCGGCGGCGAAGCCCAGCGCATTCGGCTGGCGACACAGATCGGTTCGTCCTTGGTTGGCGTCCTGTATATCTTGGATGAACCGTCGATCGGCCTGCACCAGCGGGACAACGACAAGCTGATCGCCACGCTCAAGCGGCTCCGCGACCTGGGCAACACGGTGATCGTCGTTGAGCATGACGAAAACACCATCCTCGAAGCCGACGAAGTTGTTGACATCGGTCCCGGTGCCGGCGAACACGGCGGCGAGGTCGTCGCCCAAGGTGGCCCTAAAGCAATCATGGCGAACGCGGATTCGCTGACCGGCAGATACCTGACCGGCAAGTTGCGGATTGACCCGCCGAAATCGTACCGGCCGGGGAACGGCAAGGTCCTAACCATCAAAGGCGCGTCCGCCTTCAACCTCAAAAACATCGACGTTGCTTTCCCCTTGGGCAAGTTTGTCTGCATTACCGGCGTCTCTGGTTCTGGCAAGTCAACCTTGATGACCGAAATCCTGGCTAAGGCGCTCAACGCCCATTTCTACGGGGCGAAGGACCTGCCCGCTAAGCATAAGGAAATTGTCGGGCTGCAGCACCTCGACAAGGTCATTGACATTGATCAGTCGCCGATCGGCCGAACGCCGCGGTCGAATCCAGCCACCTACACTGGCGTCTTCACCTACATTCGTGACCTGTTCACCCAGGTACCGGAAGCGCGCATCCGCGGCTACGGACCGGGTCGCTTCTCGTTTAACGTCAAAGGCGGCCGCTGTGAAGCCTGCGAAGGCGACGGCGTAGTCCGAATTGAAATGCACTTCCTCCCCGACGTCTACGTTGAGTGCGAAGAGTGCAAAGGTCAGCGGTATAATTCACAGGCGCTGGAGATTCTCTACAAAGGCAAGAGCATTGCCGACGCCCTCGACATGACCGTTGAAGAAGCGATGAAGTTTTTCGAACACATTCCGGCCATTCACCAGAAGCTGAAAACCCTGTTCGACGTTGGCCTGGGCTACATCCACCTCGGACAACCGGCGACCACCCTGTCGGGCGGCGAAGCGCAACGGGTCAAGCTGGCCGCCGAGTTGTCGCGCCGGGCGACTGGTCGGACGTTGTACATCCTCGATGAACCGACGACCGGCCTGCACTTTGACGATGTCAAGCGGCTGCTGGGCGTCGTCAACCAGCTGGTCGACAAAGGAAATACGGTGCTGGTCATTGAGCACAACCTCGAGGTGATTAAGTGCGCCGACTGGATTATTGATCTCGGACCGGAAGGCGGGGATAAAGGAGGGGATATCGTGGCCACCGGAACGCCAACGGCGGTGGCTCGAGTCGGCAGCTCGTATACTGGTCAGTACCTCAAATCGGTTGTGCCGCCGTCAGTCAGAGTCCTGACCAAAAAGAGCAACGCCAAGAAACGGGTAGCCGTGCGCTAGGCCTGGAGGATCAGCCGCGCCTGGAGTACACTGCCCATTAGGTATGCCCAGTCGTTTACTGAGTCCACTGGAACAAGCGGTTATTGCGGCCCTCGCCTACCACGACGTCTTTGACTACCCGCTCCGGGTGGAAGAGTTGTGGCGCTGGTTATACCTGGCTGATTCGAGGGACTGGGAGTCAATCACGAGGGCGACGCCAGCTGACGTGGAGCGGGCAGTCCAGGCGCTCGAGCGCGCGGCGGTGGTTGATCGAGCTGGCGAGTTCATTACCCGGCGCGGACGCTCAAGGATTGTGGCGACGCGCCTGGAACGACATGCGGCTAACGAACGCAAGTGGCGACGCGCCGAGCTGGCGGCCCGGTTCTTGCGATTGGTCCCGTTCGTCCAATTCATTGGGGTGGTAAACACCTTGGCCTTAGACAACGCCCGCCCGGAGAGCGACATTGATTTGTTCATTGTCGCTGGCCGCAATCGGTTATGGTTGACGAGGTTACTGGTGACGCTGGTCGTCAGTTTGTTGGGAATCCGTCGGCACGGTTTGCGCGTAACCGATCGCATCTGCTTGAGCTTCTACGTCAGTGAGGCCGCGCTCGACCTTGACTCGCTGCGGCTGGCCGGCGATGACGACGACGTGTACCTGACCTACTGGACTGCTCAAGTGGTGCCACTGTTCGATCGCGGCGGCCGCTGGGAAGCGTTCAAACGAGCCAACCGTTGGGTGGTCGATCGTCTGCCGCACGGCCTGATCGGTACGCCGAGCCCACGCTTCGGTAATGGACTGATCACGCCGCTTGTCCGCGCCGTGCCGGAATCGCTACTGTCAACGCCGCTCGGCGCACTGACCGAGTGGTTGGCTAAGCGTTTGCAGCTTTTGGTGATGAGCGGTAAACAAGAGAGCCGCCGGTCAGCCGGTACGACCGAGGTGGTGGTAACCGACGAGGTGCTGAAGTTTCATGAACGCGACCGACGGGCGGCTTATCGTCAGGCTTTCTACCAGCGGTTGGCTGAAATTCGACCATGATCCCGTTAGAAAGTCTTCTGCTGAACATGAATAGGTTTTCGTATGCGTGAAAGTCATCAAGCTAACTTTCTAACGGGATGATCCCGTTAGAGAGACCGCTATTCATTCATTGCCAATGAAATACCCGATGAATACTTTACCAGCTAGCTCTCTAACGGGATGAGGTGCCCTCGCTGCGGCACGGAAAATCACACGCCGGAAGCCACTGGTTATCGTTGTTTTCAGTGCGGCTTTCTGTTGCACGGCGAAGTGGCCTTACCCGGCCACGATATCCGAAGCATTGCCCGGCGGCGAAACGCACTTCGCCTACTGACGATCATCGTTGTCCTCGGCGGCGTCGGTTACGCCTGGTACCGTGACTGGTTTGGAATGTTGCCATGGCAGCAGCAGTTTGTGGTCAGCGATCACCCCGAGCAGGCAGCGGTTCTCGGCGCCGGGTCAGTGTCAATGAACGTCGGCGGCGTTTCCGCGCTTTTTTCGCGGGAAGCACTGTGGAGCGTTGATGCCCTGGCCCTTGGTCGCCACGCCACGACCGGTCCCCTCGGACCGTTTGCCCCGCGGACAGTCGTGGTGGCTTGGGGACCAGCCGCCAGCGTCCGCTTGAAGTCGTTAACCGTCGCGTCAGTCAGCGGCGGGACGCGCGTGACGTCAGCCGATGCTTTAATTGATCCGTCGGTCTTCGCGACTGCGGCCGGGGCCGTGCGCGTCTTGGCCACCAACGACGCGGTGCAGCAGCGTCTGCAGCGGTTACGACCAGGCAACCACCTGCGCCTGGAAGGCTACCTGGTCGCCGGGGCGTTCGACGACCAGCGGGTAGCTGCTACAGCACCGGCGAGCGGCGAGAGGAATGCGCCGTCGTACCTCCTGGAGCTGACCTACCTCGAAGTCAACGGCAAGGCCGCGCCCTGAGCGCCGGCGCTCTTGACAGGTTTTGGCCGGTTGCTAGAATGTGGATAGTTAGCACTCGTCCTTATCGAGTGCTAAAAATCACCTTTAAACCTAATGTTTAGAAGGGAACTTAAGAGTGTTATGAAGCTACAACCGTTAGCCGATCACGTGCTGATCAAACCAACGCAAGAAGACAAAATGACCAAGACCGGCATTGTCTTGCCGGACACGGCCGATGATGATAAAGGCTTAAAGCAGGGCGAAGTGCTGGCGGTCGGTCCGGGCAAGGTACTGGACAACGGTCAGCGTGCGCCAATGTCGGTCAAAGTCGGCGACAAAGTGATTATGAAAAAGTATGGTCCCGACGAAGTGAAAATAGACGGCGTCGAGTATCTGGTGGCTGAAGAAAGCGACATTATTGGCATTATCTAGTTGTCGAAGAAAGGATTACCAGCATGGCAAAGCAGATTCAGTTTGATGAGCAAGCGCGGCAATCGCTCAAGCGCGGCGTCGACAAGCTAGCGAACGCCGTAAAAATTACGCTCGGCCCAAGAGGCCGAAACGTCGCCCTGGACAAGGGCTTTGGTTCGCCGACCATTACCAACGACGGCGTGACTATTGCCAAGGAAATCGAACTGGAAGACAAATTTGAAAACCTCGGCGCGCAGCTGGTCCAAGAGGTGGCATCGAAGACGAACGACGTGGCTGGTGACGGCACGACCACGGCGACCTTGCTGGCCCAGACCATGATTGACGAAGGTCTGCGCAATGTTTCCGCCGGGGCCAACCCGATGGGTATTCGGCGCGGATTGGAAAAGGGCGTGGCGAGCATCGTGGCTGAGCTGAAGCAACTTTCGAAGCCGGTCAAAACCACCGAGGAAATCGCGCAAGTGGCTTCGATTTCCGCCCAGGACGCCGAGGTCGGTAGGGCGATTGCCACCGTCATGGATCGCTTTGAGAACAAGGGCGATGCGGTGGTGACCGTGGAAGAGTCGCAGACATTCGGCTTGGAGCACGAGGTCGTGGAAGGCCTGCAGTTCGACAAGGGCTACGTCTCGCCGTACATGATCACCAACACCGACCGGATGGAAGCGGTTTATGAGAACGTGCCGATCCTCGTCACCGACAAGAAAGTCTCGGCCGTTTCCGACATCCTGCCGTTGCTCGAAAGCCTGGCCCGCGAAGGGAAGAAGGAACTGGCGCTGATTGCCGACGAAGTCGAGGGCGAAGCGCTGGCGATGTTCGTGGTCAACAAGATCCGCGGCACCTTTAATGTCTTGGCGGTCAAAGCGCCGGCCTTCGGCGATCGGCGCAAGGAAATGCTGAAAGATATTGCCACCGTGACCGGTGCGACCGTGATCTCCGAGGACCTCGGCAAAAAGCTGGAAGACACCAAGTCCGAGGATTTGGGTATGGCGCGCAAGGTGATTGCCACCAAGGAGACGACGACGATTGTCGAAGGCAAGGGCGACAAGTCTGCCGTCGAGTCACGCATCGCTGAAATCCGCAATGAGCTCAAGAACACCAAGTCGGATTTTGACAAGGAAAAACTTCAGGAGCGGCTGGCAAAACTGTCCGGCGGCGTGGCGATTTTGAAGGTTGGCGCCGCTACGGAAACCGAACTGAAAGAGAAGAAGCATCGCATCGAGGATGCCGTGTTAGCTACCAAAGCCGCGATCGAGGAAGGCATTGTGCCGGGCGGCGGCGTGGCCTTGCTCCGCGCGATGTCGGCATTGGCCAGCGTCAAGACGGTTGATGAAGAAGAAAAAATTGCGGTCAGCATTCTTCGCAAGGCGTTGGAAGCGCCGATGCGCCAGATCGCCGTGAATGCCGGCAAAGAAGGCGCGGTCATCGTCGAAGAAGTGAAGAAACTTAAAGGCAGTCACGGATACAATGCAGAAAAGGACGCGTTTGAAGACCTGATTGCTACCGGCATTGTCGATCCGACCAAAGTCACGCGTTCGGCCCTGCAGAACGCGGCTTCGATTGCCGCCATGCTCCTGACGACCGAAGCGGCCGTCACCGATAAACCGGAGAAGGAAGACAAGACGCCGGCCATGCCGCCGGGCATGGGTGGAATGGATATGTAATCTCCCCCCCGCTCACTCCGTAAGCGCCCCCTCCTCGGTCCCCGCTTTCGCGGGGAGGAGAGGGCTTTAATAAATATGATGCACCCCAGGTCCGATGAACTGGACCTGGGGTAGGTTTGGTCCCGACGAACAGGTTACTCGCGGGCACTCATCGAAATGCCGAGGGACAGGATGGTGTTGACGAGCGCCGGAAAATCGGAAGAACTTCCTCCCGGCAGCCGCCCGTCCAGCGCGGCGCCGTCCCAGATGTTCTGGTCGTCAGGCACCAGGCCATAGACCCCGACCACGGCCATCAGCCTGGCGATGTTCTGGTTCGATGTTGCCGACGAAACGTTGACCCGGCACTGAACCTTTCAGCTCAGCGGTCACCACGACGACGTGCGGCTTGATCAGACCGAGTTGCGTCTGGGCCTGCTCGCCGTTCTCGAGCCAACTCACGTTAAAGTCTGAGCGACTGCCGCCTGAGGAGTAATCGTGCAGGGTTCGCGCGAACTCCGCGACGAACGGAAGGTCGGCTGTTACCAGTAAGATCCGCTTGGGAAAATTCGACACAGCATGCCTCCTTATCTCCGCTCGTGGGACAGCGGCCGAGCTAGGAACTGGACACCGAGCGCCTTGAGGAGGTCGAGCAGGTCGAACTCCGGTCCGAGGACAACGTTGGCGCCAGCCAGCTCCCAGTCGCGACGCCTCGCCAGGCTATTGGGACAGAAACCGATGGTCAGCTGTGCGTCGTCCTGTTGCTTGAGGGCGACGATGACCATCGGTCCCTTGGCGTCAGCGGCGTCGCCGTGGACGATGACGGCATCGAAGGCTTGACGGCGGGCGTGAGCCAGTGCTTCTTGGCGCGACGAGCAGAGCGTTAGCTGGTGTTCGCGCGCGACGCCGAGCTTCTGTCGGTACAGTTCAGCGACTGCTTCATCATTGATAACAACTAAGATGTTCACGAGCATCCCTCCGTGGGTCGGACAATGTTGGTGTTTGCGGTCGGGCAGACGCTACCATGTTGCTCGGTGCGTTGTCAACGTCGTGCGACGACGGTATACTACCAACGTCCCATGCAGCAACCCGAATCAGTACCCACGCAGCCCGAGGTCTATGTCGGCGGCTGGTCGATTGTCCGCTACGCCCAAGTGGTCAAGTGGCCGGCGGTGGTGACAATTGTGCTCAACATCATTGTTACTACCGCTCGTTGGGACCTGGCGCTGACCTGGTTTTTCTTGATTGTGCTGACGATTTTTCTGGGGGTGGCGACGGCGCGGGTCTACGGCGGCACGGTCGGGAATGCGGCCGGCCTGGGCCTGACCGCCGGCCTGATTGTCGGGGCGGCCACCTCGCTGTTTCAATTTTTGTGGTTTCACAACCTCGCCGCCTTTTTTCAAATCGTTGCCACCTCGTTCTTGTCCGTGCTGGTCGGCGTGCTGATGAGCACCAGCGCCTTTTTAGTGCTGGCCAAGGAACATCGGCCGAGTGAGAAAGGGAAGGGGAAGTGAAGAAACTTTTGACATTTGATTTGTGACGTTTGACTGTACGTAAAGGAGACAGACAATGAGTAGAAAGAAACAGTTGGTGTTGTGGTTTAAGGACCTCGGGAAAAGCGACGTTGGTCTGGTCGGAGGGAAAAACGCATCCCTGGGCGAAATGTACCGACACCTGACGAAAAAGGGCATTCGTATTCCGAACGGCTTTGCTATCACTTCCGCCGCCTACCAGTTCTTCATTATCAAGACTGGGCTGAAGAAAGAGATTCGAAAGATTCTCAAAGGCCTCAATACGCATGACATGGAGAATCTCTCGGACCGCGGCCGCCGCGTGCGCGAGGCGATTCTTCGCGTTGAGCTGCCGACCGATCTCAAACGGGCCATCAGGACGGCTTATGCAAAACTCGAACGCGAATACGGTAAGCACTGCGACGTGGCCGTTCGTTCATCCGCCACAGCCGAGGATTTGCCCGACGCCTCGTTCGCCGGTCAGCAAGAAACCTACCTCAACATCCGCGGCGCCGAGGCCGTGATTGAGGCAACCAAGAAGGGTTTTGCTTCGCTCTTCACGAACCGCGCTATCAGCTACCGGCAGGACAAGGGCTTCGATCATTTCAAGATTTCATTGTCGGTCGGCGTGCAGAAAATGGTGCGCTCGGATAAAGCCAGCTCCGGCGTGATGTTCACGCTCGATACTGACTCTGGTTTCCGGAACGTGATCTTGATCAATGGCTCGTGGGGGTTAGGCGAGAACATTGTGCAGGGCAAGGTTACGCCGGACGAGTTCATTGTGTTCAAACCGACGCTCCAAAAAGGATTCAAGCCGATCATCAAAAGGCAGCTCGGCGACAAGAACATCAAGATGGTATATGCGAATCTACGAATTCATGCGAATGCGGCGAATGCAAATCGCCAGCCGACCAAGAACGTGCCGACGACTGAATCGGAGCGAACGCGGTTCTGCCTGACGGACAAGGAAGCGCTGGAGCTGGCTAGCTGGGGCGTGCTGATTGAAAAGCATTACGGTAAACCGATGGACATGGAATGGGCCAAGGACGGGTTGACGAAACAGCTTTACATCGTGCAGGCCAGGCCAGAGACCGTGGTGTCGCGCAAGGACGTGTCCAAACTGGAAACGTACGAACTCAGGAAACGCGGCAGGGAATTGACGACCGGCATGGCCATCGGTGCCAAAATCGGTTCTGGCAAAGCGCGGGTGATTTTTAACGTGAAGCAGATCGGCAAGTTCAAGCCGGGTGAGGTACTGGTGACCGACATCACTGATCCGGACTGGGAGCCGATCATGAAAATTGCATCGGCCATTGTGACCAACCGCGGCGGCCGGACGTCGCACGCGGCCATTGTCTCGCGCGAGCTGGGAATTCCGGCGGTAGTCGGCACGAATAACGCCACCAGGGTTATAAGGACCGGCCAAGGTGTGACCGTTTCGGCGGCTGAGGGTGAAAAAGGAAAGGTCTATGCCGGAATTCTGCCGTTCACGGTCAAAGCCGTTGATTTAAAGAAACTCAAGCGGCCGACCACCAAGGTAATGATGATTGTGGCCGCGCCCGACCGCGCTTTCACTGACTCGTTCATTCCCAATGACGGAATCGGACTGTTGCGCGAGGAATTCATTGCCGCGGCCTGGATAAAAATTCATCCGCTGGCGCTGATCAAATACCCGAAGCTCAAGGACCGGCGGGCGGTCAAGCAGATTGACGAGTTGACCGTTGGTTACCGAGATAAGAAAGAATTTTTTGTGGACAAATTGTCGCAGGGAATCGGCATGATTGCCGCGGCTTTTCATCCGAAGGACGTGATCGTGCGTTTGTCGGATTTCAAAACCAACGAATACGCCAACCTCATCGGCGGCAAGGAATTCGAGCCGCACGAAGAGAACCCGATGCTCGGCTGGCGCGGGGCAGCGCGATATTACGACCCGGAGTTCGAGCCGGCCTTTGCGCTTGAAGTCAAGGCGCTGAAACGGGTGCGAGAGAAGTTCGGCCTGACGAACATTAAGGTGATGGTGCCGATGTGCCGGACAGTGGAAGAGGGAAAAAAAGTTATTTCGCTCATGGCCAGGCATGGATTGCGGCAGCACAAAGACGGGCTTGAAGTCTACGTGATGTGCGAATTGCCAGCCAACGTGGTGCTGGCCGAGGAGTTTGCCAAAGTTTTCGACGGTTTTTCCATCGGCTCGAACGATTTGACGCAATTCACCTTGGCGCTTGACCGCGATTCGCAGCTCGTTAGCAGCGTGGGGAACGAGAACAACGAGGCAGTCAAGTGGATGTTGCAGACGGCCATTGCCAAAGCCAAGAAAGCCAAGCGTAAGATCGGCATCTGCGGCCAAGGTCCATCGGATTTTCCTGAGCTGGCCAAGTTTTTGGTCAAGCAGGGGATTGACTCGATTTCGCTCAATCCGGACACGGTGCTGAAGACGACGCTCGTGATTCTTGAAGCTGAAAAAGAGAGATAAACTTTCGGTTGTTACGAATGATTAATGATTTCCTCCGATCCGAAGACCTGTCGTTGTTCACCAGCAGTTCGCGATTTGCGCTGGCTTCGGTGTTTTTTGATGAAGGTCTAGCCGATAAAAAAACCACCTTTGATTTGTTTGTGCGCGAACTGCCGAAGACCAGGAATTTTTTAGTGTTTGCCGGACTTGAACATGTGGCCGAACACCTGCTGAATCTGCGGATTGATTCAGCGAGATTGCGCTGGTTACGAAAAACACTCCACTTCCCACCGAATATTCTTAAGTACTTTAAGAGTTATCGATTTACCGGCGATCTGTGGGCGATGCGGGAAGGAACTATTTTCTTTGCCCAGGAGCCGATCGTGAGGATTACGGCACCGTTGGTTGAGGCGCAGCTCATCGAGATGCTGGTGACGAATGAAATTTACGTACAGACGATTTTGGCTTCAAAAATTTCGCGATTTGTTCGCGCCGCGAACGGAAAACAGGTCGGGATCGGGTTCAACCGGACCTACGGCCTTGATGCAGCAATGCGGTCAGCCAGAATCAATGAGATTTTCGGCATCACTAACACACTCGCCACCTACCACTACAAGCACGAGAGCAGCCCTTTTTATACGGGCACGTTCCACTACTTGATCATGGCGTTCGACGAAGAGTTGGATGCCATCCGCGCGTACTTACGAGGTCTGGGCGGCAAAGGGTATGTACTCGTAGATACCTATGACACGGTCCAGGGCATCAAGAAGTTCATTACCGCCGCCAAAGAGCTTGAGCTGGAAGGAAAGCGTGCAGTTGGAGTACAGTTAGACAGTGGCGATTTACACTCATTAAGCGTCCAAGCCAGGAAGATGCTGGATGAAGCTAACCTTCCGTACGCCAAAATATTCGCGATGGGAAACTTAGACGAGTGGAAGGTTCAGGACCTTGAGCGGCGCAAAGCGCCAATTGATTTTTATGCCGGCGTGACCGAGTTGCTCGTGCCGACTGATGCACCGACCTTGGAAATGGTTTACAAGATGTCGGAAATCGAGCGTCAGGGAAAGATGATGCCGGTGATGAAGACCTCGACAGGCAAGGCGTCGTATCCTGGACGAAAACAAATCTATCGTATTTTGCGCGGAAAAAAGTACTACCATGATGCTTTAGGTCTTGAGGATGAGCCACACGCCGGAAAGAAACTTCTCGTTCCGATTATCAGAAACGGAAAGCTGGTGTATAAGTTTCCGTCATTGCAGGAAATCGGTGGACGGTATCGCCGGGAAGCTAATAAGTTCTCGCCGCAACTTTTCAACATCTCCACAAAAGCTCGGTACGGGATGAGGGTGAGCCCGGCGCTTCAACGGTTAACTCATTCAATTGCGCGCTCGCGCGCTTGAAGACGACACTGGCGATTTTGGAGGCGGAAAAAGAGAAATAGCTTGTAGCTGTTAGCTTATAGCTTTTAGAGGCATTCTCTGCGGTGCCTATTGACATTGTATAGAATAGTATATACAATAGAAACATGGCGGCCATTTTAGAAGGTGTGAAGGGATTCATCTGGGATGAATGGAATAAGGGAAAAAGTGCACGAAAACACGGTGTCAGTCCAGCCGAAACGGAAGAAGCGTTTTTCAATGATAATCTTGTCAGCTACGACAAGAAACACAGCCGTCGTGAGTCGCGGTGGCGCATGTTAGGGCAGTCGAAAAGAGGCAAGGTATTATTCACGGTATTTACTATCAGGAACAACATGATCAGAGTAATTTCATCAAGACCAGCGAATAAGCGGGAAAGGGGCATCTATGAAAAGAAGTTTAAAAAAGTTGCCTAAGTTTAAGAGCGAAGCAGACGAACGGCGATTTTGGCAACGCCACGATTCGACGCGCTACGTTGATTGGTCAAAGGCCGAATCAGTACATTTTCCGGATCTCAAACCGACGTCGCACGCTATCTCGCTGCGCGTTCCTTCGTATCTATTGATTCGGATTAAGGAACGGGCGAATGAGTTGCATATTCCGTATCAGTCGTTGATGAAAGAGTACTTGGCGGAAGGCGTGTTTCGAAGGAAGCGAAGTTAGTCCACTCGTTTTTCGGAAAGATTTTAGAAGCAGAGCCGAAGGAGTGTTCGGAAAATCCTTCGCCAGAAAAAGGTAATTATTCTGTTCATAGTCGGGATGTTGAGAACGACCCTGGTGATTCTCGAAGCGGAGCGTAAGCGCCGGTAAACCGCATGTTTAGTGGAATTATTTCTGCTACCGGCAGGGTCAAGCGGATCCGCCGAGACCGGCAAGGCCTGCGTTTGATCGTCGCCACGCCGAAGGGCTGGAGGGTGAAGGTTGGTCAGAGCATTGCGGTCAACGGGGTGTGTTCGACGGTCATCGGAACCCGACCGGATTTGCAGTTTCAGTACATGCCGGAAACATTGAAGCGCACGAATCTGTCAACGCTGATCGCCGGCAGTGTTGTCAATCTTGAACAGCCGTTGGCGCTGGGCGATCAAATCAGCGGTAATTTTGTGCATGGATTAGTGGACACCGTGGGCACGATTGCTTCTGTCGCTCGGGCAGGAAATTCTCACGTCCTTACTATTACCGTCAAAGCCAAAAAGTTGTTGAACCTAGTGGCCGCCAAAACGCCGGTTACGGTTGAGGGGATCAGCTTGACCGTGGTGGACGTGAACAAAAACTTTTTTACCCACGCACCAGTCCCGCCTGCGGCGGGACGGATGCGGGGTTCCGCTCCACAGAACCACGTATCGAGAGAAACCACGGCCGTGAGGCCGTGGAGCTTCACCACCCACGTCATTCCGTATACCTGGCAGCACACCAACCTAAATGAAAAACGCATCGGCGACGGCGTGAATCTTGAATTTGACCTGGTGGCAAAGTACCTCCAGCGTTTCTTTGAGCACCGTTCAACCTAAACCATGCAACGACGGCGCCGGTCAGCCATTGACATCGTTGCCCCTCGCGCGAGCGTGGGGGTGGTGGTTTCCCGGTTCAACCACGAGATCACCAGCCGGCTCCTCGCCGATGCCAGCCAAGCACTGAGACGATACCGCGTCAAAGAGAAAAACGTCACGGTCGTTTCCGTGGCCGGCTCAGTCGAGATTCCGTACGCCCTCCAGCACCTCGCGCGGCTGAAGCGATACGACTGCTTAGTGGCGCTGGGGTGCGTCATTCGTGGTGCCACGGCGCACTTCGACTACGTCTGCAAGATGGTGCAAGAGGGAGTCTTGCGAGTCATGCTCGATCACCACATTCCCATCGGTTTCGGAGTTCTGACGGTCAATACCTTGGAACAAGCCCAAGCTCGGATCCACGTCGGCGGAGAGGCGGTCGCCGCCGCGCTGGAATTGGCCAGGCTGGGAGCAGAACAGGGACCACGCTGAAATGTGTTTCGTCGCTTGCCTGAGTCACCATGAGGATGTAAAATCTGGGCGCTTTGGGATGCGATGGCGGGGTGGTTGATCATGCATCTGCCCAGAGCGGAGGCGTGCTAGAGTGGTTGAATAGGCGTCCCTGGAAAGGACGTATACCTGAAAAGGTATCAGAGGTTCGAATCCTCTCGCCTCCGCTCTGGGCAAAAGAAAAAGTATACTGCAAGGGTCTCGCGAGTTCGTCCGGTCATCCCATCATCCGATCATTCGATCGGATCGTATGATCCGACGGGACGGGTTCGACCGGACGCCAGGTCGCATGACCTGGCGAATCCCACTCCTTCCGCTCTGGGCAAAAAGGAGTGAAACCTAAGACCGACCGGAAGATTTCCCCGACGTGACCAAGATCGTCAAGCAGAAGCTGGGGTTGGCAGCGTAGTTTCGCCGATTAGACGTTGGCGCGCCCTGGACAAGCAATTCATTTTTTGGTATACTAGGTGCTCTGTCATAAGACACAGAGCGGAAGGCTCAACAACTAGCTACAACATCCCTATGTGGCACGAACAAAAGTCCAGCTCCGACCTCCAACGGAGGTTTTTTGCTACGCTGGTCGCCCTTTCTTTATTGGTCTGGACAATTGGACCGGTCTCATTGGTCCGGGCCGACAATTCTGGTACGGTCACCGGAACCATCACTGAGCCAAACGGTACGACCGGCGTCTGTAACGCTTCGGTCACGCTGCGGACGAGCAACTGGTCGTACTCCTCGTACGCGTCGACTGGTTGCAGCGGATCATTTACGTTTACCTCGGTGCCGGCTGGCACGCTGAAACTGGACGTCTGGGCCAACCACGCTTCGTACTTTAACCCCGACGTCCGCGACGTGGTGGTGAGTGATAACCAAACGACCAGTCTCGGTAGCGTCACGTTACTCAATCCAAACGTCTTTGGTAAGCTGACCAAGTCCGACGGCACAACGCCAGTCAGCAACACCTCGGTAACCATCCGGACGTCTGACTGGTCAATCAGTAAGTACTCGAACACCGATTCCGCCGGCGTTTTCAAGCAGGCATTGTCCTCGAACGGGACCTATACCGTGGAGATTTACTCCAGCGATTCAGAGGAATCGAGACCAGATAATCAGACGATTACCTACTCGGGCGCGAACGTCTACCTTGATGGGACGAACGGATCATCCGTCGTCAAGCTGCAGAAGCCAGCGATGAAGGGCAAGGTGGTTCTGCCTGACGGCACGCCCGCGCCGTATGCATCGGTTAATCTCAACGACAGCAACAATATCACGGTCCAGTGGGCCAGCACGGACAGCACCGGCGTTTTCAAGGTGGACGCGGTGGCCACCGGGACGTACAAATTGAAGATCTCGCCGCCGTACACGCCAGCGGGACTAGTCGGCCCTGACCCGATTACAGTCAGCCTAACCAAAGGGACGACCCACCAGACCTATCTGACGACGCCGATTACTTTGAGCGCCGCCCTCAAAACCATTTCCGGCAAGCTGACCAAGTCTGACGGTACGACGGTGACCGACGGGAACGTCAGCGCCTGGCAGTACATGGGCGGGGGATCTGCTTCGGCCACCACTAACTCAGCCGGACAATACACGTTGACCGTCGGGGCCGGCGAGTGGTTCCTCAGCGTCTACCCGACCTGGAGCCAAGGTAGTTCGCCAGATTGGACCTACGCCAAGAGCCCGAAGAAAGTCAGCTTTACGAAATCAAATGCCGAAGCCGAGTCAGCGACGGCCGACTTTTCGGTGGCCAAGCTGTCGGCCACCTTGAGCGTCCGCGTCCAGTATCCGAACGGAACCGCCGTGCCGTCGTCCGACTACTACTCGGTCAACGCCTGGTCCGAGGGTGGCGGGGGAAATTGGTGTCAGGTAGGGAGCGGCAGCTGCTCGATGAAATTGCCGCCCGGCACCTTCAACCTATCGGTCAACGGCAGCTCGACCCAATACGGAACGCCGTCGCTGTCGCCACTGACGTTGAAGGACAACGAGTCGTACGAAATGACGATCACCTTGCTCGAGCGCAACTCAACGATCGCCGGCTACGTCCGCAATACCAAGGGCCAGGGGATTTCCGGCCAGTCGGTCAATGCCTGGCAGGAAGGAGGATTTGGTTGGGGCTGGGGCAACACCGACAGTAACGGTAAGTTTAGCCTGGCGGTGACCGCCGGCAAGTGGTGCGTCAACTCGTACCCCAGCCAGAGCGCGGCCGCCTCGAACGCAGTCTCGATCCTCAGCACCAGTACAAGCTACGTTTCGACCGATGAACCGAAGTGCGTGACGGTCAGCGCCAATGGCAGTACCGAAGCAAATTTCACCTTTGAAATCGCCGACGCGACTGTCTCTGGCGTAGTAGTCGATAAGAACAATACGACACTCTCGTCGGTTTACGGCTGGGTCCAGGCCAGTAAGACGACCACCAGCTCGACGACCTCGAACTTCTACTTCGGCGGAGTCGGCGGCTCGATCAACAGCGGTTCGTTCACCATTCGTGTGCCCGCCGGAACCTGGGAACTCTGCGCCTCGCTCGGCTACAGCGGCGACTACACCACCGCGGATTGCGTTTCCGTCACCGTCAGTTCCGGCGACGTCAAGAACGACGTCAAGCTGACGCTGGTTCCCAGCAACGCCACCATTACCGGCTACTTTCGGAATGCCAGCGGCGACATTATTACCGACGTCTTCGGTTCGGTCTTTGCCCAGAAGAACGTCGCCTACCGGTGGTCATCAATTGACAGCGGTGGGTACAGCTTCAAGGTGGCCGCCGGAACTTGGAAGCTTGGATGCTGGGTTGATCCCAGTACGGCTTCGCAGTACTACCTTGAGGGGACCTGCGACAAGGACGTGACCGTGGCGGAGAACGAGACCAAGCGGCAAGATATCTTTTTGAAGGTGGCCGACTCGACGATCACGGTCAAGACGGTTGACCCGGACGGCAAGCCCCTGGCCAACGCCCTGATTAACATTGATACCTCCTTCGGCGCGGCCAAAACCATCTCCTACAGCCAGTACGGTGCCTGGTTCAACCGCAACAAGGCGACTGACCAAAACGGGATGGTGTCGCTGAAGGTTCCGGCCGGAACGTACTTCGTCACCGCCTCAATCGATCCTGGACTCGGGTACATCAATCCGGAAAAGGAAGTGGCCACGGTGGCGGCTGATTCGCCCGCGGCGCTGACGCTCAAGTTCGTCAAACCTGACGCCACGATATCCGGCACGGTGACGGTCGAGGGAGCGAAGGCCACCGGCACGTTCGTCGCCGCCTCGACCAGCGACGGCGGCTACGTCGAAACGCAGACCACCGAGGGCACGTACGCGTTGAAGGTCACCGGCGGGGAAACCTGGACGGTGGTGGCGGCCGATGAAACAGATACGTCTAATAAGGGGTATCGCGAAGGGATGTCGGTGGAGGTGGCCAAAGGCAGCACTACGGCCGCGCCGACAATCGTCTTGGGCGATGGAAAGACAGAGGATGCCGCGTCGTTACCTGAAGCAATCAGCGTGACCACGGCCACCAACGCGCAGCTGTCAATGACCGACCAAGCCGGGGCGAGCCTGACCATCCCGGCTAATACGCTGACGGCTGACAACGTCACCGTCTCCGTGACCATCGAGCCAACGGTTGAACTGCCGGACACCGCCACCTCGGTTCCCGCCACCTTGTACGGCTATGACCTCGATGTCCGGCAGACCAGCGGACAGAACGCCGGCCAAACCATTAAAACGTTCGTCGCTGACGCGACCGTGTGCATCCCCTACAGCGAGACGGAGATCACCGCCGACGGCTTGGCTGAGTCGGATCTGACGATGCAGTACTTCGATGAAACCGCCGGCACGTACCGCGACGTTAAGACCAGCACCGTCAACGCCACCGAGAACAAGGTTTGCGGAACGACGAACCACTCCAGCAAGTTCGTGCTTACCAGTACGCCGCTGGTGAAAAAAACGACGACGCCGGGAACTCCGGCCGCGCCCGGTCAGGACGGCGGCGGTGGCGGGACTGACGAGGCACCGGTCGTCACCCCGGAACTGACCGAATTGACGACTAAGCAGCTGGCCGCGCTGGCGCTCCAGAAAGGCGTTCTGGTTGTCTCGATCTACAACCGCGACGGGACGCGGGCAAAATCGTTTAAGCCGTACGTTTCCCGTCAGGTCACGGGTGCGTTCCGGCTGGTGGCGGCCGACGTCACTGGCAGCGGGACTGAGGCCTTGGCCGTTTATCCGGTCAGCGGACAGTCCTTGCCGGTTAAAGTCATGAACCTCGACGGAAAAACGCTCGGTTCATTTACGCCCTTTGGCGGCCAGCCCATCGCAATTACCGCGGCCGATATTGACGGCGACAAGAAAGCCGAGCTGATCGTCACCGCCAAGACTAATGCTAGTGCGCTGATCTACGGGTACAGCCGCGGTAAGGTTCAGCGGCTGCTGACTATTTCGCGGCCAGCCGGTTCAAGCGGCGGGCTGCTGGTCGGCGTCGGTAACGTCACCGGCGGCGAGTCGAAAGAGCTGATCTTCGCCAACCCCGCTAGCGGTAAGGTGGTGGCCTATGCCGCTAATCTGACGCAGAAGCGGGCCGCTCGCGTGGCTACTGCTTCGTCGTCGATCTTGCCGAAGGGAGTTAAAGAAATTCACATCGCCGATGTTACCGGCAGCCGAACAAACGAGGTCTTGCTGCGCGGGAGCGAAACTGCCACCCTGACGGCCATTAGCGGCAAGTCATTCAAGCGTCTGACCAACGTCAAAGTTTCGGCTGGCGTGACCCTCCGGCTGGGTGACGTGACCGGCGACAGTAAAGCCGACTTCGTCGTGGTCAATCCCACGACCGGGAAGCTGACCCTGGCCTCGTACGAGCAAGCCAAGAAGCGGGTCCGGGTCTTGAGTACCGGTGCGACGAACAACCAGTCGATCGATACGGCCGGATCCGTGTCAATTGGCGACCTTGACGCTGACGGTCAGCCTGAGTTAACGGTCGCGCAGAAGAATGGCTCGAGGGTCAAAGTCTACCGCTATGAGAACGGCAAGTTGCGCGCCAAGAGTTCGTATTCGCTGAAAAAGGCATCGGGCACGAATGCCACGCTGCTGGCTTCGGACCTTAACGGCGACGGCCGGCGCGAGATCGTCGCGGTGCCGTCAACCGGAACGAAAGTCTCGATCCTGACTTTCAAGCAGGATAAGCTGTCGCTGTCCAAGCAGTTCACGGTCAGCGGACGGGGATTTGGCAGCGGGCTGGAAGTGACGGCGGCGACGGTCGAGTAAAAACGCCTTGGATAGTTAAAAGTGCCCGGCCCGTGCTGGGCACTTTTCGGCTCTGGTTGTCCGGCGGCAGCGTTGCTTAATTTTTGAGAAACCACTAACGTCTAGGTGTGCCTACCATCAGCTCATCCCCCGTCGACGAAATCAAAGAGCGACTCGACCCTTCGGCAAGCTTAAGGTCTCGCCAGTGCGTGATGTTTATTATTGTTCATAGGGTTGTATGGTAATTTCTTTCTCACCGGTTGATGAAATCAAAGAACGACTCGACATTGCCGAGGTGCTTGGTGAGTACGTCCAGCTGAAGCCGGCCGGCACCAATCGCTACAAGGTCCTCTGCCCGTTCCATAACGAGAAGACACCAAGCTTGATGGTTTCGAAAGACCGGCAGGCCTGGCATTGCTTCGGCTGCGGCAAAGGCGGCGATATGTTCTCGTTCGTGCAGGAAATCGAGAACGTTGATTTTCCCGAAGCGCTTCGCCTCTTAGCTAAGAAAGCCAACATTGAGCTGCGGCCGATCGATCCGCAGCTGCACGACGCCAAGACGCGACTGCTCGACCTTGTCCGTTTAGCCGCCGCCTTCTACCGGAAAGTCTTAACCGATGCTGCGTCCGCCGAGACGGCCCGCACCTACCTTCGTCAGCGCGGGGTCAGTGACGAAACAGCGGAAAATTTTATCTTGGGGTATAGCCCGACGACGTGGGATGGGTTACTGTCGTTCGTCCTGAAGAAAGGGTTTACCGAACAAGAAGCATTCGAGGCCGGACTGACGGTTAAGCGAGAGCGAGGAATTGGTTCCTATGATCGTTTCCGCGGCCGATTAATGTTCCCGATTCGGGACGTCAACGGGACGGTGGTCGGTTTCGGCGGCCGGATTGTGGAAGCGGTCGAGGGCGACGTCGGGTCAACGGCCAAGTACATCAACACGCCGGAGACACTAGTCTACAGTAAGAGCCGAGTCCTCTTTGGTCTCGACCGCGCCAAGCGCGCGATCAAGCAAGCCGACCTGGCCATTTTGGTTGAGGGCTACCTCGATTGTTTGACCTCGCATCAGGCTGGCGTTGCCAATGTGGTGGCGGTCTCGGGAACAGCTTTGACCAACTCTCAGGTTAAGATGCTCAAGCGCTACACGAACAACCTGGCGCTGGCCTTCGATGCTGACCTGGCCGGCGGTGAAGCGGCCCGTCGCGGTATTGACCAGGCCCTGGCCGCTGACCTGCGCGTGACCATTATTACGCTGCCGGACGCCAAAGATCCGGACGAGCTGATTCGTCGTGACCCGAACCGGTGGCGTAACGCGATCGCCACCGCCGAACGAATCGTCGATTACTCGTTTAACCGCGCCTTTGCCGCGGCTGATCCGACTGACGTCGACGGGAAGAAGCGGATTGCGCAGCAGCTCCTACCGGTGGTCGCTCGTCTGACCGACCCGGTGGAACAGAGTCACTACCTCAAGGAATTGAGCGCTCGCCTCGGTGTCGACGAGCAGGCGCTCCGTGATGCCCTCCGGCGAAGGCGGCCAGGGCAGCGACCGACACCGCCACCGTCGACTGGCGAGTCGCCGCTGACGCTTGCTGACCGCGCCACGGTCGTAGCCGAACGGATCCTGGCCCTCGGTTTGTTCACACGGCCGGAGCTGTTTTCCTACCTGACTGAGCTGATCGATACGGCCATGCTGCCCGATCCAGAGCTGCAGGCCCTTTACAGACAGGCCCTTTTGTATTATAGTGAGGTCCAGCAACTAGACCACGAAGGGTTCCGCAAGTACCTTGCGAAAGAGCTGCCACTGCTCACGAACCGCGTGGCAAAGGTTATGCTCTTGGCCGAGCAGGATTTTTCGAGTAGTGAAGCGTCGGCTGGCGATGATGCCGCTCGCCTCGCATGGCTTCGGCAAGAGATTGGCCATGGCAGTCGATTGCTCCGGCGCGAGCGCGTCGTCAATGAACTCCGACGCCTTGAACATGAGCTCCGTCAGGCTGAAGCGGCGCACGCCACCGCTCACGCCGACGCCCTGCTGAAACAGCTCAACCAGTTGACCGATGAACTCCACGCCCTCGAGGCATAAGTACCCCACCGATGGTTCGCAAGCCAATCAAAAAGACGATCAAGAGAGTCCCGGCCGCTAAGCCGAAGTCCGCGTCAAAGGCTAAGGCGCGGTCACATTTGCCGCGCGTCCAAAAATCGAAGTCGGCGGTGCCGCAAGAAGCGGTTAACGAACTGATTAGTAAGGGTCGGTCGCGCGGTTTCGTGACCGAAACCGAGCTGCTCTACGCTCTACCCGATCTCGAGGAGTACCTCGAGACCTACGAGCAATTGCTCGATCGGTTTGAGCAGGACGGCGTCAAGATTGTGGAAACCGGCGGCAGCGTCCTTGATCTCCATCTGCAGCAATTGAGCGAGGCGCCGAAGGACGAGAAGGGCAAAAAGAAGCGAGAGGAACACCACTTCGACCTCGGCGACATTTCGAACGATTCGATCCAGATGTACCTGCGGGAGATCGGCAAGGTGCCGCTGCTCAAAACTGAGGAAGAAGTCTCGCTGGCCAAGCGCAAGGACCGGGGCGAGGTGGAAGCCCAGAAGAAGCTGGTTGAAGCCAACCTCCGATTGGTCGTCTCGATCGCCAAGAAGTTTACCGGCCGATCGCTGTCGCTGCTCGATTTGATCCAGGAGGGCAACATTGGACTGTTCCGGGCGGTCGAGAAGTTCGACTACCGGAAGGGCTATAAGTTTTCGACCTACGCCACCTGGTGGATTCGGCAGGCCATTACGCGCGCCCTCGCTGACCAGAGCCGAACCATCCGCATTCCCGTCCACATGGTGGAAACCATCAACAAATTTCAGCAGGTCGAGCGCCAGTTGATCCAGGACCTCGGCCGCGAACCGCTGCCCGAGGAGATCGCCGCGGAAATGGGCGAGGATGTGGAGAAGATTCGACAGATTATCAAGATCAGCCAGGATACGGTCTCGCTGGAAACCAGCGTTGGCGATTCCGATGAAGAGGACTCGGTTCTGGGCGACTTTATTGAAGACGTCAAGACGACTACGCCGGATCGGGCGGCGGCCATGCAGCTGCTGCGCGAGCAGGTCCAGGAGATTATTCGTGAGCTCAGTCCGCGCGAACAGAAGATTCTGGAAATGCGCTTCGGTCTCCACGACGGTATTGCCCACACCCTCGAGGAAGTCGGACAGGAGTTCGGCGTCACACGGGAGCGGATCAGGCAGATTGAGGCCAAGGCGCTCGAGAAAATCCAGGCCCACCGGGCCATGAAGAAGCTGCGGGATTACTAATGTTCAGCCACCGAGCGGGCAGCTCCGGGGTACCCCGCACCAACGCCCCCCTTCGACAGGCTCAGGGTCGCGTGATGCGGGGCAGGGCTCATCACCGTCTGTGGCGGGACCCCGCCTCCGGCGGTGGGCGGTAGAACAGCCCCGCACCGAGAATGAATTGAAAAAAGTTGGTGATTCCGCGGTAGCTCAATGGTAGAGCAACCGGCTGTTAACCGGTTGGTTGTCGGTTCGAATCCGACCCGCGGAGCCACCAACTTTTTTCAGCACAGTCACTCGATCGTCTCTCCGGTGCGGGATTAAGACGATGGTTGTCCCCCGAACCACGTTGGGTTCGGGGCGAGGGTTCGCCGCCCCGCATTGAGCCGTAGTGCAACAAAGGCTGTTGTGCGGGGAATCCTTGCCCCGCATTTGACTCCGAGCAAAGCGAGGAGTCATAGTGCGGGGTCGCCCCCGGAGCAGAGTACGTGATCCGTCTTCAAAAGAGGCGGATCGTGTGCTGTTCACGGGAGTTTTTGTTGGTTCTAACATTGTCGGATTCTGTTGAACACCTTTATAGAGGTTCTTGATGGCAAAAAGCAGAATGTCCACGGAAACATTGAGCTTTCCGTCCTGTAGGATAAAGTTCGAACCTAAGTCGGAAAAAATCTTCTTTTTGACTTCGATGCTGCCCCTCTCAAAAGCTAAGTGATACGCACCGTAGGGTAAAGTTGCAACCCGTAGTCTGATTGTGATAGGTTGCGTTTATTATGAAGTAACTGCGAGGTTAGTCGGTCAAGCCTTGACTTTTTGAGGTAGGCATGATATTCTCTTTCGTTCGTTGATAACCTTGCAGACATATGGCCGTAGCGCCTAGATCAGTGAAATAACCTGGTCTAAGCGCTACGGCTAGATACGGCCGTGCGGATGCGTGCTGTTGCGACACTTACGTCGTGGCGGTAAACGTATTCTATGACAGGAGGCTTGGAATGGCGACGAAGTTCGTTGTCACCAGCGAGCAGAAGGATGTGATCGACCGGCGAATGGCGGAAATCAAGCGTCAGCTCGAACAGGAATCGGGTAGCCCGCTCGATCCGGATACCACTGCCCGCGCGCTTCAGCAGATCATCGAAGGCGTGTTCGGTGTTCCGGGACTGGTCGGCGATGCCTTCGAGATGACCGTCAACTACGACGATCCTCAATGGAGCACCATCGACCGCGACCGCTACGCCTACGTCGGCGACGTGAAGGTCAAGGACTATCCGATCACGGAGAAGGGGACGAAGCCGGTCAGGTTCCGCCTGTTGGAGTTCGACCACGATCCGCTCGATCAGGAAGTGCTCGACAGGATGGCGCAGCTCAACTGCCGCCAGCCGGATCGGGCCGAGTCCGAGACCGTCATTCGTCGGCATACCTCCGAGCAGATTCGGGAGCATCCGGTCATCGGTCTCATCGGACCCGCCGTGCAGCGCGGAGGGGGCCTGGACCGCGCGTACGTCTTCGGCGATGAGGTCGGCGTGAAGCTGTACTGGGACTGGACTGACTTTCAGTGGGGTCGGTACTGCCGCTTCGTGGCCGTCTGCAAGTAGCGCTTCGGCTCTCGGGCACTGGGAACTCTGTATTCCCTTTGATCCTTGCAGCCACGGGCCCTGTCTCATCTCTAACGCTTCGGCGAAGGGGATGAGCAGGGCCTTCATTATTTTCCAAAACTTTTCTATACTACATTCGGATAGTAAACGATACGGCTCACGGTCAAGGCTGTGGGCGGTTGAAATCTAGTACGCTGAGATGACCGGAATGTTTATGGCTACGGCTGTAGACAGCGCGTCCCTCGCGCCCTCGAAAGAAGAGGATACTTGGTGCAGTCTATCAGCGGAGTAAAGGCTCCCGAATAAAATACAGCCCGGAGAGTATTCAATGGGCAGTGATACGGACGATAAGCTGTACAATCTGGCGGCCGCCGTGCAGCGCAAAGGTAACCTGAACCGCGCGTACGTCAACGGCAATGAGAACGGCGTGAAGCTGAACTGGAACTGGACTGACAATCAGTGGAATCGGAACTGCCGCTTCGTGGCCGTCTGCAATTCTTCTCACGCCTGCCTAGCGGCAGGCAGGCTCCCTCGGTTTATTCCGAGGGAGTTTCGTTTTGAAGCTGTTTGCGCCAGCCACCCAGCATTTTTCCAATTTCGGTCAGAGGCGTGGATAAACGAATATATTTTTTGTTATCAAGTGACTTGATTTCCCAAGCGATATTCAAAAAGAACTTCACAGCATCCAGTTTGGTTGTAGCACGCTGTACGAGTGGTAATTTATGCGGCTTCTGCGAATACCCAGCCAGCAGAATATACTCTAATACTTCCCCGAACAAACTATCGACCTTAGCGCCGACCGTAAACCGATCAAGACGGGGAAACTCTTGGAGCATGCCGTGCCAGATTTTGTAGGCGTCGGATGCTTTCTGTAGAATTGGTAAGTTGCTCCAAAGCTGGGGGGGCGGTTTATAAGCCATATGAAAGCCGAATTACCACTCAAATACGACGATATTATCTCGGCTGAGAATCTACTGACGGCGTGGAAAGAGTTTCTTCGAGGTAAACGACAAGCCACAGATGTCCAAGCCTTCAGCCTCCATCTGATGGATAGTATTTTACAGCTTCACGATGATCTTGCCAATCGGACCTATCGACACAGTGGATACGAAAGTTTTTACATAACCGATCCCAAGCCACGGCATATTCACAAAGCCAGCGTTCAAGACCGATTGCTCCACCACGCAGTGTACCGGAAACTTTACCCATTCTTTGATCGAACATTTATCGCTGACTCCTATTCGTGTCGTGTAAACAAAGGAGGACATAAAGCACTACAGCGCTTCAAGAGTATGGCAGGAAGCGTTGGCAAAAATAACACTCGTACATGTTGGGTATTGCAATGCGACATCCGAAAGTTTTTTGCTAACATCGACCAGAACATCTTGAATGGGATACTGCGTCAGTACATTCCTGATAAAGACATTCTAGCGTTATTGGAAAACATCATTGCCAGTTTTCATACTCAGCTAGGGAAAGGCTTGCCACTTGGTAACCTCACGTCACAGCTACTTGTAAATATCTATATGAACGAGTTTGACCAATTTGTGAAGCACCGATTGAAAGCAAAATACTATATCCGATACGCTGATGATTTTGTTTTCCTTTCTAACGACCGCGCATGGCTAAAAGATCAAATCCCCCTGATTGAACAATTCTTGAACGACAAGCTTGCTTTGCTACTACATCCGGATAAGATTCACATCAAAACACTAGCTTCCGGCGTTGACTTTCTCGGCTGGCAACACTATCCGTATCATCGAACCTTACGAACTACAACCAAGCATCGGATGATTCGGCGAATCAAAGAACATTCCACCGCCGAAACATTGCAGTCATACCTCGGTTTACTCAGTCACGGCAACACACACAAAATACAAGAAGACGCGCTGAATGAGTATTGGATTTGGCAGCAATAGTTTGGAAGAAAGCCGGACTTGAAATATATTGATCGAAAAATCAATAAATCAAAGAGTTTCGCGCTCAATATCTGTGATTGTAGTATACTGACCTTTGCGAGGGATTTATCTGGATATAGGAAATATGACTAACGAAATTACTGGTCCTCATAAAGACTTTGAGGGCATCAAGAAGGTTGATGAAAACGGAGTTGAGTATTGGGAAGCTCGTGAGCTGCTTCCAATACTAGGTTACGAAAAATGGCAAAATGCCGAAGAGGTAATTGCTCGGGCCGCACGTGCTTGTATCAATAGCGGTCAGAATGTGGATAACCATTTTACCAGGCTCAGTAAAATGGTCAAAATTGGCTCAAATACAGCTAGAGAAGTCATAGATTACAAGCTCGACCGTTACGCCTGTTATTTAGTGGCTCAGAACGGAGACTCCACTAAGACTGAAATTGCTTTAGCCCAAACCTATTTTGCTATTCAGACACGAAGGCAAGAGGTTTTTGACCAACTACCAGACACCGAAAAGAGATTGTTTATTCGTGATGAGGTGACTGACCACAACAAAAAACTATTCAAGACCGCAAGAGGGGCAGGAGTAACTCAGTTTGGGTTATTCAATGACGCCGGATATCAAGGTCTATATGGAGCACCGTTATCAGATGTAGAACAGCAGAAAGGAATCAAAAAAGGAGAGCTTTTAGACCGGGCCGGTTCAACTGAATTGGCAGCCAACCTTTTCCGCATTACTCAAACGGATGAAAAGATCAAAAAAGACAATATACGCGGAGATCGAGCTGCTCAGCAAACGCATTTCATGGTTGGCGGAAAAGTGCGGCAGACCATAAAAGAAATTGGTGGAGAGACACCGGAGAATCTACCGCCGGAAAAACATATCAGGGAAGTCAAGAAAGAGCTCAAGCAACTAAAAAAGACGAACAAGAAACTGAAGGGGTCATAAAAATCCTCGAACAGTAAAGTCAAAAAGCAACTTCTCGAAAACAGAAATTAGACTTTCCACTCTAAACTGCGGTTCTAACATCGTCCAGTAATCGGAGCTGCCCGCTCGAAATACTCTACGCTCCGTGGTAGCGAGATGGGTTTGAGTCACCCCTAGGTGTTAACTGTACGGGGGCTTGCGCTTTTCTGGGGGTATGCTAGACTGCCGGTGCTGTATGGTTTCTTCAGGGTTTCTTACGAGGACTCTGCCCCGCCAAAGGCGGGGGCTGAGTTTTAGTACGACCGTGTGAGAAATAAACGTCGTCGTACAGCATTTCAGCAGTAAGTAGGAATCGTAAGAAACCATGGCAAATAAATTGTATGTCGGCGGCATTCCGTACACCACCACGGATGACTCGCTTAAGCAGCACTTCTCGCAGGCTGGCACGGTGACATCGTCCACGATTATCACCGATAAGATGTCCGGCCGTTCGCGAGGTTTCGGCTTTATCGAGATGTCGACCGACGAAGAGGCCCAGAAGGCCGTTGAGATGTTCAACGGTAAAGACTTCGAGGGCCGGACGTTGACCGTCAACGAGGCTCGGCCGATGAGCGACCGTCCTCCGCGCCGCGGCGGACCCAGCCGCGGTGGTTGGAACGGCTAACCCCTTTCAACACCCAACGACCCCGCCACCCCGTTACCCCCGATCTAGTCGGGGGCGGGACATGTCCGGCGGGGTTTTTGGTTATCAAAGACTCACCTTAGCCAGGTTATATTGAGAAGCAATAAGACTTCTACAGAAATTCCTTTCGCACGTAGAGATTCCGACTTTCTTCCTCGTCGGCGTTTTGCAGAATTATCCTTTTCCATTCATCGTAGTGCCGGTAGCCTGATGGTTTGGCAAGTGAGTTTTTGGTATGCGGTGTATGACTCAGCGCGACTGCCCGGAAATCAATAAACTCTGGTTTTTGCAACATAGGTAATGACTGATCAAAAAGTGGTTTAATGTCCGGATGGTTGTTGGGAAAATCGGACAGGAAGGGGATGTAACTGTAAAACGGCGTCTCGATGGTGCCGTACTCGTTTGTTACGTTTTCAGTGAAAGTCGTATTTCCCCCAAATGTTTCATGCAACGCTTCGCCAAAAGCGTCGAACTTGTCGGCAAATTCGACCACCTGGGCTTCAAGGCAATCTAAGTGATGCACTGACCAGAGAAGGTCACCGTAACGGTATGGACCAATACGATCAGGGAATTTTTTGATGATTGTTTCGACTGCGCGTTCCTCGATTTTTCGAAGTTCAGACTTCTGCTGCGCGTTCATCTTGTTTTTGTTTCCGCGTTGGATATCGCCCATAATGATCTCGTGATCATCGTGCACCAGCGCGGTGATAATCGCTCGTTCCGGATTGAACGATGTTCCGAAAACGCGTTTTGCGTAGGGAGCGATTTCATTCGCAATCCACGCGACCCGTTTCGAATGCGTGAAGAGATTCGTACGGTAGAACATGACCCGGTAGAGACTGTACCTCGTGATTTTTCTAAGCGCAGTTTCCCTACCGGGAAATGCCTCAATGGCTTCGTTCGCCTCATGCCAGTCCATAGCCTCAGTATAGAAAACTCGACCATAAAAAACAAAACTGCTCCCCAAGAAGGGGGGCAGTTTGTTTCGTATACCAGTTATCCGAGAACCGCGTCTTTTGCCGCTTTGGCGACCCGAAACTTGACCACGGTCTTGGCCGGGATCTGGATCTCCGCGCCGGTGGCCGGGTTGCGGCCCTTGCGGGCGGCCCGGTTTTTCTTGAGGAACTTGCCGAGGCCCGGGATGGTGAACTCGCCGACCCGCTTGGCCTCGCCGTAGGCGGCGTTGACCAGGGTCTCGAGGACCATGGCCACGTCTTTTCGGCTGTGCCCAGTCTTCTCCGCCAGGTGGTTGAGCAGCTGGGACTTGTTCATGGGCTTATCTGCCATAGGTTGCTCCTTATGGGTTTTAACCGGCTAATGATTAAGTTGTGGAAAAAGTATAGCAAATACCAGAGTTAATGCAATTCTGAAGGCAAGTCGGCCAGTCGGGATACTACCGCGCCTCAAGGTTAGTCACATTGGCGGGTGGGGCGGTGTCAGGGATGATCACGGTACACGATTGGGTGAGCGTTGGCCGGTCATTCGTCGTGCCGCAGCCGTTTTGGTCGGTACACGTCCGGGTTTGCCGTCCGTTGATGCAGGCCGACCAATCGGCGCAGGTCCAGTTCTCTGTGCAGAGCGTGCCCGTACCCGCGCCTTTCGCGCCGATGTTGGTGCCGTCGCTGGCTGATCCCACGGCCGGGGACGTAATTTGCAAACTGAAATTGCCGCCAGCCAAGTTGACGAACAAAGGATCGGCCGAGCGCGAGTTAGTGTCGTCTGGCGCGGCCGCACTCTTCCATGAATTGAACGTACCCTGCGGGGCGAACAGAGCGGTGCTCGAGGTGCTCCAGAAAAGGTTGTAGTCGCCGCGGTAGCGCGTGAACGACCACTGAATGGTTCGAACGACGGTGGCTCCCGCGGTATAGAAAATATTATTGGTAAAGCTGTCGGCCGTTCGATTATTCCAGTAGTCGAATGTCAGGGCCGTGCCCGTGCCGACGTTGACGAAGGTGTTGTGGTTGAACTGGTTGTTGTTTGACCCATCATTGGACAGGCCGCCCAGCGCCGCCGTGTTTGACCAGAAGATGTTCCGTTCGAAACGGTTGCCGCTGCCGGGCGACTGCAGGTTGAGGGCGAGATCGCCGTTCGAACGGAAGAGGTTGTCGGTGAAAACGTTGTTTTGGGGATGGTGCTTGCCGGCATTGCCGGAGGTGATGTTAAGGACGCCGAAGTCGCCGTCGACGTTTGCGCTGACTGTGACCACGTTTGATTCGAAGGCGTTGTTGTCCGACTCGTCGCGCAGCTGGATCCCCTGCGCCTGGTCAGTGGTCTGAATGGAGTTGCTGCGGTAGGTGCTGCCGGCCGAGCACCAGATGAACAGCGCCATCGGTTCATCGCAGCTACTGCCGCTGCAGGCATGGCGGGCGATCAGGGTATTGTCGGTGAAGACATGGTTGCTTGCGGCGCAGGGCACAATGCCTGAACCGCGAATGGCCACCAGCTTATTGGCCGTGCTGTCGACGGTATTGCCGGTGAAGGTAATTCGTTGCGCATCAGACTTTTCTTGGCCGAGCACGGCGGAGTCGAGGGTGTTATTCTGAATGGTGACGTCGTCGGCCGCCACAATCTCGACGCCGCCGAGGTCGCTGTTTTCAACCAGCGCATTATCGGCCGACTCGCCGTTGATGTAGACATCGCTGTTCGAGGTCAGGTTGCGGACGGTCAGGCTGGCTTTGTTGAAATTGAAAACCGCGTGACCGCTGCCGCTAACGGTAATGGTCTGGCCGTTACCGTCGATGGTCGTGCTGTCACCGGTGACGGTCAGACAGTTCCCATTGCTGGTACTGAGGTTTTGCTGGAGGATCAGATTTCCGCCGTACGAACCGCAGACGGTTACCGGGGTTGGGGATTGAGCGCGGGAAACGGTTTTCACGACCAACAGGCCGAGGATCGCGAGCAGAGCGGCCAGCATTATTGATGGTCGTGAAGCGAGGCGAGGCATAACTAAAGTATACCAAAAATCTGCTCGGTTGCGGTTTCACCTGAGCATCCGGTACAATGTTATGGCCATGACCTCGTTATTACTCTACGCTTTTCTGGCCAGCACTATTTCTAGCCTCGGCGGACTTGTCGGTGGCATGCTTTTGTTGATCCGGGAATCTTTGGCTAAGAAGCTGGCCCACTACTTAATAAGCTTCGCGGCCGGGGTGTTGCTGGGGGTCACCTTCCTTGATCTACTACCGGAGGCAGCCGAGGCGTTCGTCGAGCCACACGACGCCCTGCGCTACGTCTTACTGGGGGTGGTGGTATTCTTTCTCATCGAGCGCTTCATCGCTTCATTTCATTCGCACGAGCCGGCGCTGGTTGGGGATCAGCACGCCGAAACCCTAGCGTATGCTCGACCATTGGTTATCGTCGGCGATACGGTTCACAATTTTATCGATGGCGTCGTGGTGGCGGTTGCCTTTTTGGCCAGTGTGCCGCTCGGCGTGGTAACGGCGGTTTCCGTACTGTTCCATGAACTGCCGCACGAGATTGCTGACTTTGCTATTCTTGTCCGAAGTGGTATGCCGCGGGGACGTGTCATGGCGGTCAACATCCTGAGTGCGCTGGTGGCGCCGCTCGGCACGGTGCTGGCCTACTTCTACGCGACCACGGTCAAGTCAGCCCAGCCGTACCTGCTGGCCATTGCCGCCGGCAACTTGCTCTACGTTGCCCTGGCCGACCTCGTCCCGCACCTCCACCATGAATCCGGCGTCAAGCGGGTGGTAGTACAGCTGCTGCTGTTTGGGTTGGGCATTGCGGTGATTTTCCTGCTGCCCGGACACGCTGAGGCGTAACGATATAGACGCGGCCGTCGAGAGCTGCTACAGTGTGTAGTAGGTTACCGACTGGGTATGGCGACTGGTAAATTCAAATCGTTACTTCCGTGGCTGATCGGCGTTGTGGTCATCGCTGGTGGCGTCTACGGCTTGGTTAAGCTCGGCGGCGGCACCTCGAGCAGCACGTCCGCGCTGCTGCTCGATGCGGCCGCGGCCGATGACTGGGTTCGGGGGACGGCTGGCAGCGGCGTGGTGCTAATCGAGTTCAGCGATTTACAGTGTCCGGCCTGCAAATCGTACGAACCGCTGGTCAGCCAGCTGACGGAAGACTACGGCGACCGCATCACTTTTATCTACCGTCACTTTCCGCTGCGCACCACGCACCCGAATGCGGAAGCCGCGGCCCGGGCGGCTGAAGCAGCTGGCAAGCAGGGCAAGTTCTGGGAGATGCACGACCTGCTGTTTGACAAGCAGGAAGAATGGTCGCGCGGCAACGTCAATCAATTATTCGAGAGCTATGCCCAGTCACTCAGTCTCAACCTCGAACAGTACCGTCGCGACATCGCTGATCAGGCGGTGATCGACCGTATCGAAAGCCACTACCAGAGCGGACTGGCTGCGCGGGTCAGCGGCACGCCGACGTTTTTCTTGAACGGCACCAAGATTTCTAACCCGCGCAGCTACGACGACTTCAAGGCCAAGATTGAAGCGGCACTCAAGAACCCCGTCCAGTCAACCGCGACCGACCAAGAGATCCATCTCCATGCCGACCTCCGAGTAGTCGTCGACGGCGCAGCCATTGACTTTAGCCAAGATACGTACCAGTCAACCAAAGCACACGAACTCAACCCTGAAGTTCACTTCCACGACGGCAACGGTAAAGTCTTCCACGTCCACGCCGCGGGCGTAACCCTCAATGACCTGCTGACGTCGTTCGGCATGGACCTCTCCCGCGACTGCCTCAAGCTCAATAGTGGGGAATCGAGGTGCGCGACCGGCGAGAAAAAACTTCGCCTGTACGTCAACGGCACCGAATCAACCGAGGCCGGCGAATACGTAATCAAGGATCTCGACCGCATCCTCATCTTCTACGGCGCGCCGACGACCGCGGCGGTTGATGGCGAACTCACCGCGGTCAGTAACGACGCCTGCATTTACTCGGAGAAGTGTCCGGAGCGGGGTAAGCCGCCGACCGAGGACTGCGTCGGCGGACTCGGCACGGATTGCGAGTGATGAGCGCGCTGGAAGCGTGGCGTCGGCAAAAAGACGAATTCATGCGCCGCCCGGACTCGCCGCTACCGGCCGAGGAGCGTTTGCGTTTCACCGGCCTGCGGTATTTTCCAGCTAACCAGGCCTTGGCGCTCGACCTTGACCTCGACACCAACGTGCCGCACGATCCAATCACCATGGAGACGAGCGACAGCCGTCAACGGACGTATCGGCGGGCTGGGCGAATCACCTTCACGGTTGACGGACAAGCAGCTTTGCTTAATGTCTACGAAGACGACCATGGCTACTTTTTGCCGTTTCGTGATGCCACTGGTGGAAAAGAGTCATACCCGGCCGGTCGCTACCTTGAGCCGGATATGGTCAACGGCACGTTGCACGTCGATTTCAACTACGCCTACAACCCGTACTGCGCCTACAGCGAGCGGTATTCCTGCCCGCTGCCGCCAGCGGAGAATTGGCTGCCAGTGCCGATCCGAGCAGGTGAAATGAAATTTAAGGACTAACCATGTCCTGGTGGCACCGACCACGACCGTTGAGCTGGGTCTACGCCGCCATTTTGGTCGTAATTGTTGGCGTGGTTGGATTGAGTCAGCGGGGCACGTTACGCGAAGCTTGGCTGAACCGTCAGAAACAAAACTTGCCGTCAGCCGTTGAACGGACTGAGTTTGCCAACAGCAACACCAGCACCGACCTGCCAGCCGCGGCCAACTCAACGCCGACCGAGCCGTCCGCCACCGATACCACCGAGCAGAACCTGCCAGCCGAGATTAACCTCAAGGTCCCGTTCACCGTCCAGGCGCCGCACGCCAACTGGGACGACGACCACCGCGAATTCTGCGAGGAGGCGTCGGTCTTGATGGTGGCGCGGTACTTTCAAGATCGGGCAATCGGCGATGCCGACCAGGCTGAACGGTCGCTGCAAGACGTCAAGCAGTGGCAAATCAAGAACCTCGGTTTTTACAAAGACACGACGGCGGTCGAGACAGCGCGGATCCTGCGCGAACAGTTTAAACTCGGTGACGTGGAGGTTATCAGCAACCCAACCTTGACGAACATCAAGGCTGAGGTGGCTGCTGGCAACCTGGTGATCATGCCGGCGGCTGGTCGGCTGATCGGCAACCCGTACTACCGTCAGCCCGGGCCGCTCTACCACATGCTGGTGATTAAAGGCTACACCAAAGATGGCCAGTTGATTACCAACGATCCGGGTACGAAGCGCGGCGCTGACTGGGCGTACCAGGCGAACGTGCTGATGAACGCCATGCACGACTGGAACGATGGCGACGTGGTGAACGGACAGCGGGTGGTGATTGTAGTCAGGGGAAGTTAGGGATTAGGTAGTTAGGTATTAGGGGGTTCTTTTTATTGTTTGTTTGTTTTATGATAGTTACGTGTGGCGACCATTTTTCGTAATTCTAACTTCGGTATTCCTTCTTCTCGGCGCGGGGTGTCAGGCGCGGCGCGGCGGTGAGCAGTATCCCTACCCCGACGTGGGCAGCGTCGGCGCGTTCCAGGAATACCGCCGGTGGGGGATTACAGGGGGCGTAACCGTGGTTGATCAACGGACTCTTCGGTTTAATAATTTTTCGTTCAACGGCGGCGAGCTGAAGACCGAGATTCGACTGCAGCGCGAACGGAACAAAGTAGCGACGCTGAAGGACATTACTGGCCAAACGTATACTGACGCCGCTTTTGACCTGACGCTGCCCGAGGGCGTGGGTTTGGACGACTTTAATCTGGTAACGGTCTTTGTTCCGGAACTGGGCGCGCCGGTGAGTGGAGCCGAGTTTGGGGATTAGGGTGTGAGGTGGTTAGGTTGTTAGGTGTTAGCCCCGTACTACAACAGCAACTACGCGAAGGAGACGATGCGACGCTTTCGTCCGAAGAGGTGAGGAGGGCTCAGAGTCCGCAGTCTGTTGTAGTACGGGGTTAGGTAGTTAGGGGGGTTAGGAGTTTGACAGTGGACCTTCAACGGGGTACGCTATTTTTGCTTACTGATAACGATTCTCAGTAAGGAGTAATGATGAATTACGAAGCACGGGTTACGGGATTTCGGCACACGCCCCAGCGGATGCTGGTGTTGCGGACGGTCAAGGCCAGCCGCGAGTTTCGCACGGCCGAGGATGTTCTCCGAGCGGTGAAACAGCAATTTCCCCGGATTGGCTTTGCCACCGTCTACCGCAACCTGAACTTGCTGCAGCGGCGCGGTGAAATCTTTGGTTTTGAAGGGCCGGACGGCGTGCGGCAGTTTGCCGGTTTTGTCTTTCACGAGGCGACCTTTACCTGCCAGCGCTGCGGCAAGGTTGAACGATTACCAGTCAGCCAACAGTCAGTGCTCGATCGAGCGGTCAAAGACCGAACTGTTTTTTTCTCGCGGCTCGACGTCCGCGGCTTGTGCGCTGACCATCGTTCGGAGGCGCGATGAAACGGGCACTACGAGTTGACCGTCGGCGCGTCAATCCATCAGTGGTTGAACAGTCACCGACCATGATGGAGCGCGAGCAAGACGTGGCACCCTGCCCGCAGTGCGAGTCACCAATGTACGCCGTGCGCGGCTCGAAGTTTGCGATTTGCACCAACTGCGGATTCAAGGATTCGTGTTGCTATTAGTAACCTTTCGTCTATGACCCACGGCGTACTCGTTTACTGTGTGAAAAACGATCAAGTCCTCTTGGCCCAACGGCCGGGCGGCCCTGATGCGTCAAAGTGGAACGGTCTAGGCGGCACGATGAAAACGAAAGAACGGGCGCACGAGGCAGCCAAGCGACTGGCCAAAGCGGCCGTCGGCTTGACGGTCGATCCGGGCGAGCCGCTGGGGACCGTCACGTACCACCACCCGATGCACGGGCACTGGGATGTGACAGTCTTTCGTTCTCAGTCAATTACGGGAACACCGAAGAAGACCAAGTTGGTAAGACCGCAGTGGTTTGCCGTGAATGACTTGCCGTTTAAAGAGATGTGGCCGGGCGATCATCTTTTTATGTACCGTGTCCTTGAGGAAAAGCCATTCACGATCGACATCTGGTTTGACGAGGCCGGCAACATTGCTAAGCAGCAGGTGGAGTTTGTGTAAGGTTGGAGGCTAGAACTTTGATGTCGGAGGTCAGAGAATTTTGAGTGATGGAAATGAACTACAAATTATGGAGCGAGTGATTGAGTAACGGCATGACCCAGGCAACGGTCGTCTTCGTTTTTCGGGACAGTAAGGTGCTGTTGGCAATGAAGAAGCGCGGTTTCGGCAACGGACGATGGAACGGTCTGGGTGGCAAAGTGCACGGCGGCGAAACGCCGACGCAAGCGGCGGTGCGCGAGGTCAAAGAAGAAGCGGGAATTGATGTGGTTGTTGGCAAACCACTTGGGACAGCAACGTTCTACAATTCTTCAAAGGGCGATTGGGTGGTGGACATTTTCGCCACCGAACAGTTTTCCGGTGAGTCGGTGGAGACCGAGGAAATGAAACCGCAGTGGTTTAACATTGACGAGGTTCCGTACGATCAGATGTGGGATGACGACAAGTTGTGGTATCCGCTTCTTTTCAAGCGACAACCATTCCGAGCTGAATTTTGGTTTGGGCCGGATGAGAAGGTTGTTCGGCATGAAATTACTAAGCTATGAAGCAAGATACTCCCACCCCCCCGTCGCTCCGCGCCACCTCCCCTCAGGCAGGGGAGGATGCTCTAAACATCAAAAATCTTCACGTCAGTGTTGAGGGCGCTCCCACCCCGCCTCGGGCAGGGGGGGCTCCCACCACCCCGTCCCTCGACTCCGCTCGGGACACCCCTCCTCAGGCAGGAGGGGAGATTCTAAAAGGCGTGACCCTTCGCGTTGCTCAGGGTGAGGTGCATGCCCTGATGGGTCCGAACGGATCTGGCAAGAGCACCTTGGCACACGTCTTGTTGGGACATCCGCGCTACAAGGTCACCAGCGGTTCGATTACCTTCAAGGACCAGAACGTATTGTCGTTGACGCCAGAAGCCCGCGCCAAGCTTGGTCTGTTCCTGTCGTTTCAGTACCCGATGGAAGTGCCGGGCGTGTCGTTCACGAACTTCCTGCGCACGGCCTACAACAACACGCGTCGGGAAAAAGACGACCCGATTTCAGCGGTGGACTTTGTGAAAATGCTTCGTGAGAAGGCCGAGATGTTGGGTTTGAAAGAAGAGTTTTTCCGGCGGCCGGTGAACGAAGGTTTTTCCGGCGGTGAAAAGAAACGGTCAGAAATTTTTCAGCTGGCCGCGCTTGAACCGAGCATAGCGATATTGGATGAAACTGATTCGGGATTGGACATTGATGCGCTGCGGATTGTGGCTGACGGCATCAACAAGCTGCGAGGTCAGCGCGGGCTGGAGAGCCCGCGTTCTGGGCCGGGGATATTGCTGATTACCCACTACCAGCGGATTTTGAACTATGTGCAACCTGATTTTGTGCATGTGTTGGTGGATGGGAAGATTGTGGCGTCGGGTGATCGGCGGTTGGCGATAACGCTGGAAGAAAAGGGGTATGGGTGGGTGACCTCCTCACCTGTCGCTCCGCGACATCCTCTCCTCGGAGAGGAGAGGAGATTTTAATGGCGACTCTCGCTCAATCAAAGCTTGCCCAGAAACTCGATGCCTACCCATTTGGCTTTAGCATGCCCGAGCGGTCGGTGTTCAAGACGCCGAAAGGGTTGCGTGAGGACGTGGTGCTGGCAATTTCGCGGTACAAACACGAGCCGGACTGGATGACCGCGTTCCGTTTGAAAGCGTACAGCATTTTCAAAGATAAACCCATGCCGACCTGGGGCGCGGATCTCTCGAGCATTGATTTTGATGAAATTTACTACTACCTGAAACCGGTTGATAAACAAGGCCGGACCTGGGACGACGTGCCGGCTGAGATGAAGCGGACGTTTGACAAGCTCGGCATTCCCGAAGCCGAAAAGAAATTTCTGGCCGGCGTCGGCGCGCAGTACGACAGCGAGGTGATTTACCATAGCATCCAAGAGTCGCTGTCGAAGCAAGGCGTGATTTTTACGGACATGGACACCGGCTTGCGGGAATACCCAGAAATAGTGAAACAATATTTTGGAAAGTTAATTCCGCCGGCTGACAACAAGTTTGCCAGTTTGAACTCGGCAGTCTGGTCTGGTGGATCATTCGTGTATGTACCGGCTGGAAAAAAAGTAGAGCTGCCGCTGCAAGCTTATTTCCGGATTAACGCCCGAAGCATGGGCCAGTTTGAGCGGACGCTAATTATTGCCGAGGAGGGAAGCAGCGTCCATTATGTTGAAGGTTGTACCGCCCCGATCTACGCGACTGACAGTTTGCACGCCGCGGTGGTGGAAATATTTGTCAAAAAAGGCGCGCGCGTGCGCTATACTACGATTCAGAACTGGTCAAAAGACGTCTATAACCTTGTGACCAAGCGCATGCAAGTGCAGGAAGAAGGCGTGGGCGAGTGGATTGACGGCAACCTGGGTTCGAAGATTACGATGAAGTATCCGAGCGTGTATTTGGTCGGCCGGAAAGCGCACGGCGAAGTGCTGTCCCTGGCGTTTGCCGGCGCTGGCCAGCACCAAGACGCCGGCGGCAAGGCTATCCATAATGCGCCGGAAACAACGTCCCTGATAACATCAAAATCCATTTCCAAAGACGGTGGAAGAACTTCATACCGCGGCTTGCTGCACGTGGCTAAGAGCGCGGTCCACGCCAAATCAACCGTGCGGTGCGACGCCTTGATCCTGGATCCACAGTCGCGTTCTGACACATACCCGACCATGAAAATCCGGGCGAAGAACGTGACCGTTGGGCATGAGGCGACCGTCAGCAAAATTGGCGATGAACAATTGTTCTACTTGCGCTCGCGCGGGCTGAAAGAGAATGAAGCGAGCGCCATGATTGTGAATGGGTTTGTCGAGCCGATTGTGAAGGAACTACCATTAGAATACGCAATTGAACTAAATAGATTGATTAATCTTGAGATGGAGGGGTCAGTTGGTTAGACTGCTTCCAGAGCAAGAATATGTAAAGGGCTTACCTCGTAAGCGTGCGGCTGCCGGCGTTCTATTTTTCAACGGCAAGAAGGAGCTTCTTTTGGTCAAGCCCGTCTACGTGGATCACTGGAAAGTTGTCGGCGGCACGGTCGATGCTTATGAATCACCGCTTGCAACATGTGTCCGTGAAACCAAGGAGGAGCTGGGGTTAAGGGTTGAACCGCCTCGTTTTCTCGGCGTTGCCTATAAGCGGGAACGAGCGAAAAATGATGAAAACTTGATTTTCTACTTTTTCCAGCGACTTTCCGACGAGCAAATAGCATCAATCGCTTTTCCGAAAGAAGAGTTAAGCGAGTATCGTTTCTTTCATCTCGGCGAAGCCATGAAAGTTGTGAGCGACGGCTCGCGACAAAGTTTTCCATTGTGTTTTGCGGCGGTTGAAAGCGGAAGGGCTTTTTACATGGATCGGAAGGGGAGTGTGGGATGATTGATTGTTCTTCGAGCGAACGAGCGGAGCGAGAGAGTCGAGAAGCTTCCCTCATGACGGTGGGTTCTCGACAAGCTCGAACAAGAATAGGGGAAACGGAGGGGAGCGTTGGATGAGTAGCGCGCGCATCCTTAAACTTGATCAGCCGGAAACTGACGTGGTGGTTAAACGCGACGAACAACTGAACGTTTTTATTCCAATTCTTGGCCTTGATGGAGAATTCAAGATTCGCATTGTTCTGGCCGGCGAAGGCGCGGCAGCGCGCATTCATGGTGCTGGCGTTCTGTCTGGTGAGCAGAAATTGAAGCTGGCCGTTGACACGATCCACGAAGCACCGAATACAACCGGCTCGACATTGGTGAAAGCTGTGCTCAAGGACGCTGCAAATTTTGAGTTTTTCGGAATGATCAAAATTTTGAAAGCCGCGCAAGGATCGAACGATTTTCTGCAGCAGGATTCGCTGCTGCTGTCTGACGAAGCCAGTGCCAATGCCGTGCCTGGACTAGAAATCGAAGCCAATGAAGTGAAAGCGTCGCACGCGGCCACGGCTGCGCCCGTAAATCAGGAGCAGTTGTTTTATCTGCGCAGCCGTGGCATACCAGAACTAGTAGCCACGCAAATGGTGGCCGAGGCATTTCTGGCGCCGGCGATGAGGGGAGTTGATGAGCAGATGCATGATAAGCTGTTGTTGCCTTTGCAAGGCGGCTTCCGTGCGGCGCCGATAAATCGGCACGCTACACAAAACGCAATACCAATACTATGATTCGCGCGATGGTTCGAAATGATTTTCCAATACTGCGGCGCCGCATTCACGGTAAGCCGTTCGCGTATCTCGATTCTACGGCCACGACACAAAAGCCTGAAGCAGTGATTCAGGCGATGGACGAATTTCAGCGGAAATTTAACGCTAACGTCCATCGTGGCATCTATACGGTGAGCGAGGAAGCCACGGCACTGTATGAAGGCGCAAGAAAGAAACTTGCTGATTTTATCGACGCCTGGAGTGAACGTGAAATCGTGTTTACAAGAAATGCGACTGAGGCGATAAACCTGGTGGCCTATGCTTGGGGAAGGGCGAACGTTAAACAAGGGGATAACGTCGCGGTCTCGCTCATGGAGCACCATTCGAACATTGTGCCGTGGCAGCTGCTGACGAAGGAAGTCGGCGCGGATTTGCGAGTGGCGCCGGTCAATGTTGTCGGTGAGATTGACATGAAGAAACTAACTGATTTGATTACGCGGCGAACCAAGCTGGTGGCAATCACGGGCATGTCTAACGTGCTCGGGACCATGCCCGATATTCCCCGCATTGCCCGGATGGCGCATCGGAAGGGCGCGTTGGTGCTGGTTGACGGCGCCCAGAGTGTGGCGCACATGCCGACCGACGTCCGTAAACTTGGTGCTGATTTTTTGGCAATTTCCGGACACAAAATGTTGGGCCCGTCTGGCATCGGTGCGTTGTGGGCGCGGCAAGAACTGCTTGAACAGATGCCGCCATTCTTAGGTGGCGGAGATATGATTCGGGAAGTGACCCTGGAAAAGGCAACCTGGAACGACGTTCCGTGGAAGTTTGAGGCTGGAACGCCGAACGCGGTCGGCGCAGTTGGTTTGGGAGCGGCCGTGGACTATTTGCAAAAACTGGGCATGGGCAATGTCCATCAGCACGAACAAACGTTGGTGGCATACGCCTTAAAAAAGCTGCGAGCGATCAAAGGCGTAACGATTTATGGTCCGCTTGATGCTCGGAAGAAAGGCGGGGTGATAGCGTTTAACGTCGAGGGAGTGCATTCTCATGATTTGGCAACATTGCTGGATCGCGAGGGCGCGGCAATTCGGAGCGGTCACCACTGCGCCCAGCCGCTGATGAGAAAATTCGGGGTTATGGCTACGGCCCGGATGAGTTTTTCAGTGTATACGACGAAGCGCGACATTGATCAGGCGATTGCTGCTATTGAAAAGGCCAGGAAAACATTTGACAGTTGACTTTTGACATTCGACCAGAGCGGGAGAAAAAATGGCGAATTATGGTTAGTTCATTAGGATTACGTCGCGGGACTGTTCGACTAGTACCATACCGGCGAGCTTGGCATGCCGCATTTATCCAAGAATCGAGGAAGTTGAGAAAAATGCTGGGCTCATCAGTTATCGAGATTCAGCATGTTGGTAGCACAGCGGTTTCTGGTCTAAGATCAAAACCGATTCTTGATATCGACGTCGGATTGAAAAGTTTGCCACTTTCTAAAAAAGTCAAAGCGAAGTTACGACGATTGGGATATCTTGGCCCGAGAACAAAGAGTCGGTCGAACATTGTTTTCGTAAAGGGGCCAGAACATCGTCGAACCATATATCTTCACTTGATGCTTCATAATGGCAGAATTTGGAAAAATGATTTGCGTTTTAGAAATTGGTTGCGAGAGAGCACTGCCCACTCCCGAGAATACGAGCGTGTGAAAGTCGCGCTGTGGCGGCGAAATCGAAACAATCGCGCGCGATACACATTGAGCAAAGGGAAATTTATTAAACGGGTTTTAGCAGGTAAATAACTTGCACTCCCACCCCTCCGTCCCTCGGCTACGCTCGGGACACCTCCCCTCCCTCGGCCCGCCATTCGGCGGAGCCTCGCCTACGGCGGGGCGTGCAGGCAGGGGAGGTACCACCCCGGCACTTCGTGCCACCCCTCCTAATCTAGGAGGGGAGCAGTAAACAACACTAAGTTATGCCAGACGAGCTTTATAAGGAAATCATCCTAGATCACCACAAGAATCCCCGGCACTTCGGCACGCTCAAGAAGCCGACGCACGAGGCGCATTTGGAGAATACGCTGTGCGGCGATGAAGTGACGATGCAGTTGAAGGTTGAAGGATTAAAGATTAAGGATGTGGCATTTTCCGGCAGCGGTTGCGCCATTACGACGGCTGCCGCATCGCTACTGACTGATGCGGTGCTGGGGAAATCACTGGCTGCCGTGAAAAAGTTAGGAACGAAAGACATTGACAAGCTCTTGGGCGTGAAAGTCGGGCCGGCGCGAGAAAAGTGCGCCTACCTCGGGCTGGAAACTCTCCAGCGGGCACTGGAAAAAGCCAAGGCTTGACAAAACCGCTGCGTTCGGCTAGGCTCAGCTGTTTTATGTATTGGCGACCAATTGCAACCAGCGCGGTAATTCTGTCGTTAGCCGTTCCGGTGACGGTGTCAGCTCGGACGAACAGGAAACCAACGGTCGTGCCTTACGGCGCGCCGGTCGAGCTGCGTATTCCGAAACTAAGCGTCACTACCAAGATTGAGAAGACCGGGATTAACCGGCAGGGGGTACTGGAAGCGCCCAAGAATCCGAAGCAGGCTGGCTGGTACCGCCACGGCGCGATCCCGGGAAAGCAGGGGAACGCGGTCATTGGCGGACACGTCGATTGGTACAACGGTCCGGCCGTCTTCCGTCGTCTCGGTCAGTTGCGGCGCGGCGACATGGTCGAAGTCAAAAATGATCACGGCCAGGTCCTCAAGTTTCGTGTCACCGGCGTCGGCTCATACTACAATGGTTCGGTGCCGCTCGCTCGGATTACCGGTCCGACCAAGAAGCAGGCCTTAAACCTGTATACCTGCACCGGCCGCTTCAATCGTTCAGCCAAAAACTACAGCCACCGCGTGGTGGTGTTTACCGAGCTCGTCCGCTGAGACCTTGCCACCGGCGGACGGTTGGTGGTAGAATACCAGCGCGGAGGCGCTCAGGACCCTGGCTTGAGATGCGGTTCTAGCTCGATTGGTCAAACAACTTCCTTGCCACGCGACACCTTCCACAGCCCAACGTACGGACAGCTGGCGGAGTCAGCAGTCATCGGGAAAATTCGTCACTTCATCGATTCGAAACGCGAGCGAGAGTACCGATTGATAATCGGGACTGATTCTTTGCCGAGCAACGGGACCGGCAGCTACTTAGTGACCGCGATTGTGCTCCACCGCGTCGGCAACGGTGGGATATATTTTTGGCAAAGAAACATGCGTCGGGGTTTGCACAGTTTGCGGGATCGGATGTACGCCGAAGCGCTGGCCTCGATCAGCATGGCCCAACGCTTGGAAAAGCAGGCGGCGTTGCGAGAGCTCATACGAACAAATTTAGAAATCCACGTCGATATTGGCGAGGACGGCCCGACCCGGGAGATGATCCACGAAATCGTCGGTATGATCGCCGGCTACGGCTACAGCGCAAAAATCAAGCCCGACTCATACGCCGCCTCAAAAGTGGCTGATCGGCATACCATCCCTGGACCGCGACTTGTGCCGGTACCAGTATTAATTAACTCACGCTAATCATATATGGAAAAATCATAAATGCAAAAAGCACTTGGTATCACGTTCTACGTCTTTTTTTTATGTGTTTTTGTAGGATTGATGCTGACCCTGGTTGGAGTGATAGCCGGCGGTGGGAACACGGCGATAGCGTTGGCTTAGTGGATAGCTGTACTTGGCGCACTCTTTTCGCTGGTGAGAATTGTTTTGATCGTGAGGCAACGTAAACGCGCAGTGCCCCCGAAATAATCTTAACAGTTCAGCAACCACTAACACGAATACCGATGGATGGTGCCAAAACACTGATGGACAAACCGTTTAGTAAGGGCGACCAAGTCCCCCCGATGAGGGGGAATACGTTTGTGTCCACTGCCGGATTCGTTCGCCGCGTTATAAAGTAGCGGATCGACACACCATTCCGGTGCCGCGGTTAGCGCTGGCGCCGGCGATGGCCAGAGAATAGCTAGGGGAGCAGTTTAAGTACCGACCACCCCGTACATCCCGCCAAGGCGGGATTACGGGGCAAGCCAGGCCTTGATGTAGTCGGCTAGGTCCTTCGCTTAAGCTCAGGACGACGAGCCGATCACATAAATCTCAAGGGATCAGTTTCAAAACATTCCACCCCCGCACCAGTCGTTAGGCTCCGGTGCGGGGCAGGCACGCCTTACTTTATGGAATCAGTTTGAGTACATTCCACCAAGCGGCGATGTAGTCAGCCCGCTTATTTTGGTATTTAAGATAGTAGGCGTGCTCCCAGACATCGAGGCCAATGACCGGCGTGTGGCCGTGGAGGTGGGGCGAATCCTGGTTCGGCATCTGGTGCAGGTGGAGCTTGTCTTTTTCGTCGCGCGCCAGCCAGACCCAGCCGCTGCCGAAGAGCGTGGTAGCAAGATCAGTGAACTGTTTTTTGAAGTCGTCAAGCGAACCGAATGTTTTGGCAATGTCTTTGACGAGCTTGTTGTCTACCTTTTTTTTCGGTCCCATGATCTGCCAGAACAACGAGTGGTTAAGATGACCGCCGCCGTGGTTGCGAATCATTTTTTTGTCTTTCTCGTCAACACTGAGTGATTCAAGGTTTTTCAATAGGTCTTCAACTGGCCGATCAGCGATGTTCGGATGTTTTTCCAAAACGGCGTTGAGCTTGTCAATGTATCCCTGGTGGTGCTTGGTGTGGTGGATTTCCATGGTCCGGCCGTCGATGTACGGCTCAAGCGCGTCATTGGAGTAGGGGAGCTTGGGTAAGGTGTGCTTCATAATGGGTAAAGATGATGAAGTTTGAAATGGAGGCGTAAAAATCCCCCAACTTTCTTAGTATACACCACTTTGGCTGTAGAGCGATAGAATTGACAGGTTTTTCGCCTTCGATACGATTACCACCCGAGCCAAAATAGCGATTCTCGAGGGGGCACCGACCACCCCGCACCGAAGCGCAAGCGCCTGGTGCGGGGCTACCCTTCAACGGCACGCGCGTGACTATCGTTACGGACGGACCGGAAGGCGTACGGGAATTCACATGGACTGCCGAACGACGGCTCGCGCGGCTGGGGGAGACGCCCCTTTCCGCACTTGAGGACGGCGCCTAGCCGCTTTCAAGAACACGACCCGTCGTTTGTTTCCGGATCCGGCGGGTCGTTCCTTGTGTTGGAACCCACCCTTGACATTTCGGTCAATCGATGCTACACTGGTTTGTTTTATGATACGCTGATTTTGCGTTCATGATTCACCGGATCAAACACCACGTCACCCGTCATACGCGGTTGGTGAAACGTCACCTGCACAACGCTTTTATTCCGCACCCGGGCAACGACCACCGGCCGCACGCCCTGCGACACAAAGCGCTAACCGCCTACGCGATCATCATCGTGGTCGTCAAGGTGGTCGTCAGCGGCTTGCTGATTGCTTACCCCGGACCATCCGCCACCGCCAACCTGACTGCCGGTAACATCATCGAGCTGACCAACCAGGCGCGGCAGGCGAACAGCTTGAAGTCACTGAAAACCAACACGAAGCTGACCAGCGGGGCCCAGCTTAAAGCCGCGGACATGCTGTCCAAGAGTTACTTTGCGCACATCAGCCCGACGAAGGTGACGCCCTGGTATTGGTTTCGTCAGGCCGGCTACAATTACAGCACCGCCGGCGAAAACCTAGCGATGGATTTTGTCACGGCCGAGGGCGTCACTGAAGCCTGGCTGGACAGTCCCGGCCACCGCCGCAACATCCTCAACAGTAAATTCATTGACACTGGCGTGGCGGTAGCTAGCGGCAAGCTGAGCGGCGTGTCGAGCACCGTGGTCGTGCAGTTTTTTGGCGCGACCGTCCCGACCAAACAGCAGCCGAAGCAGGTGGCCAAAATCACCCCGCCAAAGCCGGCCACGCGGACCACCACCTCGACTGTGGCCCAGACCGCGCCGCCCCCACTCCCGCCGGTGCTGAGCGAGGTGACGGAACCGCCGCCGGTCGCGCCACGGATTACTAGTCCGCCGGCGGAAACGGTTTTAGCCACGGCTCAGCCGTGGGTCGGCGGTGAGTCTCAAGAAGGGATCACCATCGAGCTCTTCCGCGACGGCAAACTTGTCGGGACTACCACGAGTGATACCAAGGGGTATTTCCGCCTTCAGCCGAACGAGGATTTGCCCGACGGGATTCAGGAGATGGTGGCCGTGGCCGTCAGCGGTGAGCAACGGAGCGAACCGAGTCCATCGGTCAAGCTGACGATTGATACTAAACCGCCGTCAGCTTCCCTGGCTCAGACCGTCATGCTCCCGTCGTACGTTCGGTCCGGGGCTTTCACCGTTTCCGCCACGCTCCAGGGTGAAGACGTAGCCGAAGCCCGCGTTCGTTTGGGTAGTACCAGCGCTAGCCTGCCGGCCGGGGTTAGTACCTTTACGGTTGAACTCACACCGACTGGCGGCGAAGCGGCTGACCGCATTGAACTCGAGCTTAAAGATCCAGTCGGCAACGTCTCGGTCGTGCCGATTGGTTCACTATCGTTCCTCGATGTCGACGTGGTTCAGCCAGCGCCGAGCGGCTTCCTGTCGACGATTTCAAAGCTGCTGTTCTTCTCGCGGAAGTTTTTCATTACGTTCTGGTTGTTTTTGTCTTTGGCCCTGGCGATCAACGTCTTGGTCAGGGTCCGCGTCCAGCACCGACCGACCATTTTATACTCATTACTGTTGCTCTACGGCCTGACCATCATCATGATTACGACATAAGGTACCGCCCCCGCTTCGCGGAGCCCCTCCTAAGTGTAGGAGGGGCACTGCCGACAGGCAGTGGGTGGTACATGATTGACGCTGCGCCCAGGCCTGCTACACTGTGTAGTAGGTTGATTATATTGTATGTCTGAACAACGGTTATCAATGCTCGGGGAACTCGAGCGAGCGATCATGGAGGTCGCCTGGTCGCGTCAGTTCGTGACGGTCCGCGACGTGGTTGAGGCGCTCCGCCGCTCGCCGGCGCCGGCCTACACCACGGTCATGACGGTGATGAACCGGCTGGTCGAGAAAGGCATGCTGCGACGTCGGGCCGACGGGCAGAGTTTTCGCTACGCCGCCGCCCAAAGTAAAGAGCATTTCCTCCAGCAGAGTTCACGGCGGGTCGTGGAGACATTCGTCCGCCACTACGGCCACGTGGCGATTACCCAGTTTATCGATGCGCTTGACGACGTTGACCCGCAACGACTGGCCGCGCTGCGACGAAAATTCCGCCACGGGTCATGACGATGACGAACCGACACCGCCGGACCGCCACCGTTGCCCAGAGCGCCTTAACCGGCGCCGGGGTGGCGCTGCTGACCGCGGCGGTCGTGGCGATCGTCCGCGCCATCCCGCCGGTAATTGGCTGGGCGACCAGGGCGGCCGGACATCAGGCTTCTGGATGCGGCTGCGGCCTCGGCACGCCACTGACCACCGGCGGCGCGCTTGGTGCGGGCGCGATCCTGCTCGTCGCCCTGGCCATCGTCGGGAGTGTGCTCTGGCGCGGCGCGGCGATGACGGTACGGACACGACGATTCATTGATTCCTTGGTGCGGGCGCCTCGTTCAGCCGCCTTAGACCAGATCACCGTTTCGCTCGGGCTGGGGAGCATTGTTGATGAGGTCAGCAGCGCCAAAGCCGACGTTTTCTGCGGCGGTTTGTTCCGCCCGCGGATTTTTGTGTCGTCGAGGGCCGTTGCGTTGCTCGATGACGGTGAACTGCGGGCCGTCCTGATGCACGAACGGTACCATCAAACGCACCGTCACCCCCTACTGACGCTGGTGGCCGACGCGGTCACCTGGTCACTGCGACAAATACCCGGCCTGCGGCAGGCCGGTCACGAGCTGCACACCATCTTGGAGCTGGCGGCTGATGAGAGTGCAATTGACCGCACGCACGGACCGGAAGCACTCGGTCGCGCGCTCCTGAAGCTGCTCCCCCCGGGTCGGACTGAGCCGGCGGCGGTCCCGGCCGTAACGTTTTTTGCCACCACCGACCGGCGGATCGACCACCTCCTGGGGACGACACGAAATTCAGTTGGTCAACTGCACCTCTTGAGCTTTACGGCTATGGTACTTGGTCTAGCGACGCTGCTGACAGCGATGACTGTCAGCCTGAAAGCGCCGCCAGCCGCGGCCGGCGAAGTGACGATCGGTCAATGCCGTGAGGTCCAACGAACCTGCCCGGCGACCCGGCCGATCATTCAGACCTGGATGAGTACCGACGTGCAGCTGGTTAGTACGCCGTAAGTCGAAATGGTAGCGACGAGGCCGATGAGACGCAGACCGCTCTGGTGGACGGTTAGTTACGTGGCGCTGTCAGTCGTGGGGGTGTTTGGACTGGCTTGGTACGTGGCGAGCTCGCTCGGTTTTGTCGTTGGCCGCGGAATCAGCCGCATCCCAGCCGGTGCTCGGGTATCCAGCAGTACCCGCGATACCTTTGAGGAGCTGTACCAGTTAGGTTGGCGCGCCGACGGGGATGCCGGCAATACGGCGGTTGAGGTAGTCTACTACTATCCGGCCTTAGTTCAGGCACTCAGCGCCTACGCCGAGCGGTCGCTGACCCAGGCGCAAACGTTGCAAGAACTGCAGCGGAACGAGGATCAGTTCCGCCATCCGTTTTTGGTTCGACTCGAGCGGAATGTCGCGTTTGACCAAGCCTGGCCGCTGCAAGAGAACATTCAGCTGGCGGTCGATGGTACGATGACCTTCCCGGTTGAGCGTTGGCAGGCCTTTGCTGATCCGTCCGGCAGCGCCAAGGTCCTGCTCGGCGTCGCCTGGTTCCGGCAGCCGGAAAGCGCTCCGGCCCCGACCCAGTTGACCTTGAGCCTGAGCAACGTCCCGGGCAATGTCCGGTCAACCACCTCGACCTGGAACAGTCAGTTGCTCCGGGAAATCACCCCGGCTACGTAGCTCGGGCCAGCAGTAGTGGGTCTTAGGTAACGGCGAACAGGAACAGGACGATGCAGATAACTTGCAGGGCCACGCCGACCGGCAGCGGGACATCGCGCCGGATGATGTCGTCGTGGAGCAGTCGGTGCAGCCGGTTTTGGCCGCGCACCAGGTAGCGCAGACCGGTCGGCTTGGTGACGGCGTAGAGCCAGCGCATCAGGAACAGCCAGGAAAAACGCTGGTGGATGATTGGAAAAAAGTAGCTCAAGAAGTCGGGCAGGATAGATCCGAGAATGCCGATGGTCAATAGTTGGCCGCCGGGCACGCTCGCTTGCGTTACAGCCCAGACCACCAGTCCGGTTAGGGCGCCGAGGTCGAGGGCGTTGATGAGCACCACGCGTCGGTAGCGATGCTGCTGCCGCCATTCGTAGTCGCGGTACAGATTTTCATCGCCGTGGGGAATGAAATCAAGAATAAAGTGCGACAAGAACGATGCGCCAAAGACGGTCAGGGGATTAGCGCTGATGGTGCTAATGGCGATGCCAGCGGCGGCGTGGGTGGTGAGGAACATGCGATTATTAAAGATTTATTTCTTTTGAAAAAACAGCCGCTCGTGTGTTATGATTTCGCGCTCAAAACAGACTTGCTGGTCCTTTTTCTTGACCGATTCGATTTGGACGCGGAAATCAGGATCAGAGAGGTAACGCGGCACGAGTCGGAATGCACCGATCAACGCGCGCCAAAAACGTTTCGGGTGATAGAGGTTGCGCGTACTGGCGTCCCAACGTTTCAAGGTTTCAATGTAATCAAGACGGCCGTTACTCGACTCGAGAAAGTAAAAATACTTGGCCGCCATGTCAACAATCTGATGCTTTCCTTGCGGCAGCCATGATCCAGGATAGAACTTTAGCATCCGGGCGAGACTCCGTTCAACCGATCCTTCCGGCGCATCGGGTTTAAGCGTCTTCGGATCCGGAACTTTGTGGCCCCAAATCATGGTCTGCAAATACAGGCGACCGCCATCCGGCAGCACATCGGCGCACAGACGGAAAAAGTCATCGTAAATTTTTTCCTGCTGGCCGGCCTCAAACTCTTCAATCGAACAAAAGTGTTCAAAGGCGCCGATTGAGACGACACCGTCAAACTTCCCGAGGCGGTTGCGATCGACCGTTTTCCAGTCCTGCAGCCGGACATCTAAGCCATGAGCTTGGCCGTATTGTGTTTGAGCGCTTGAGAGCGTTAAGCCCAGGCCCATTCCGTCGCGAAGGCGAACCGCTTGCAGCATATTGCCCCAGCCACAACCGATATCGAGGATTCGCTGGCCGGCCTGGAAGCTGACCCCTTTAAGGATCCAGGCGTGTTTGTTTTTTTGCGCCTGATCGAGTGTTTTTGAAAAATCGCCGTTGAAGTAAGCGCACGTAAAATCGGCATACGCGCCAAGCCGAAGCGTATGAAAATGGTCGACCCAATCGTACACCGCCTCGATTTCGGATTGATTTGCCATTGTTACTGGTACAAGATTTTAGGAAAATTAAAATGGGTTTCTGTGGCGTGGGGTCTTGCCAAGTATTATAGCATCGTTTATACTCCTCCCGCGGGATGGAGCAGTAGCAGCTCGCCGGGCTCATAATCCGGAGGTCGGGGGTGCAAATCCCCCTCCCGCAACCATGTACCATTCGCTCACTTCGTTCGCTCAGGTACATGGCGGGCCATGAACGGCGGCCTGGAAATGCGTGGTGAGCGAATGGTACATGCCCTGTACCCGAGCGAAGCGAGTAGTACAGGGGAGCCTAATATTCACCGGTGGCGTAGGGAGTCCTTATGCCATTCTTTCACGTCTACGTACTGCAAAGCGAAAAAGACAAACAATTCTACACCGGAATTACCAATAATATCGAGCGGAGGCCAAAACAACACAACCGAGGCCACACTCGATCCACCTCATATCGGCTTCCGATCAAACTGATATTCTATGAATCTTTCTTGAGTAAACATGATGCATTGCGACGCGAGCGCTATTTCAAGACCACCAAAGGCAAAACCACGCTTAAACAAAATGTTGCGCAACTACCTAAAAGCTGATACAAATCAGGTCGTGCCTGGGTACCCCGTACCACTCCTCCCCTTCGGCAGGCTCAGGGTCGTCGTGTACGGGGCGGCTCACAAAAATCCATGGCAGGGTAGCTCAGCCCGGTAGAGCAGCGGACTCATAAGCCGTTGGTCGGCGGTTCAAATCCGCCCCCTGCTACCAAAATATTTTAGGGACTCACCCGCCCGCTACGCCTGAGCGTAGCAATGGCGGGCGGGTAAGCCCGGGGTCGTTGGTTTCCCGCCTTTGGCGGGACCCCGCACCCGAACGGAGTGAGTGGTGCGGTGGCGATCCCCACCCCTGGTATGGCGTGGCAGACGGATACGTAAAAAAACTTCACCCAGCCCCACGGAAGCCACGGGTGTTAACCCGTGGAGGAAGTGGAGAAGTAATCCCGAGGTACAACCACCCCGAGGCCACGGCGGTAAAGCCGTGGAGCTGGGTTCACCGTAAATTACGATGGTTTCAAGCCCGTCGTTTTTTTTGGTTATCTTGCCTAAAAAATATTCCGGCCGCCCATCAGGGGGACGAGCGGCCGAGAATCGGCGATCATCGATCCTCCAGGTGAGTGATCGGCTCCTCGCCGGCTAATTGCCGGAGAGTGTTTTTGAATTTCAGCTGTTGGATAAAAAGGTCATGCTCCGGTGGCAAGCGATCAATCGTCAGCGGCGACTTGAAGTAGAATCCGAGCCACTCCTGGGTGCTTTTCAGACCGGCGCGCTTGGCCAGGTCGAGGAACAGGGCCAAATCGTGTACAACCGGCGCGGCCAGAATTGAATCGCGGCAGAGAAAGTTGATTTTAATTTGCATCGGATAGCCTAGCCAGCCGACCAGGTCGATATTATCCCAGGCCTCTTTTTCGTCGCCGCGCGGCGGGTAGTAGTTGATGCGGATTTTATGATACAGATTGCCGTACAATTCCGGGTACAAATCGGACTGGAAAATAGTGTCGAGGACTGATCCCTTAGTAACCTCTTTCGAGCGGAATGACCCGGGATCATCCAAGACTTCGCCGTCGCGGTTGCCGAGAATGTTCGTCGAGAACCAGCCGCGGACGCCGATCATCCGGGCTTTAAGTCCGGGGGCGATGATAGTCTTGAGTAGCGTTTGCCCGGTTTTGAAATCCTTGCCGGTCATCGGCGCGCCGGTTTGGTTGGCTAGCTCGCGCAAGGCGGGAATTTCACAGTTCAGGTGCGGTGCGCCGTTGGCGTAGGGAATGCCAAGCTTCAGGGCGGCATACGCATAGAGCATGCTCGGGCTGATCCGATGATCGTCGCCGTCCAGCCCTTTCTCAAAAGCTGCCAGCGAATTGTGCACGTCTTCCGGCTGATGGTAGACTTCGGTGCTGCCGCACCAAATCATCACCAGCCGGTCGCAATGCTGGTCCTGTTGAAACCGGCGGATATCGTCGATGATTTCCGCGGCCATAGCTCGCCGGGTACCGTGCTTGACGTGCGGCCCGTCGAGTTTCTTGACGAAGTCACGATCGAAGGCGCCCCGCCAAGGTTGAATTGCTTCCAGCTCGGTCCGCACCGGTTCTAGATCTTCGGGCCGGAGGACGCTGGCTTTGACCGCCGCCTCGTAGGCGTTGTCGGGGAAAATGTCCCAGGCCCCGAAGACGAGATCATCGCGCGAAGCTAGCGGCACCAGTTCGCGGATCAGCGGTTGCCGGTGTTCAGCCCGCGGACCGAGGCGGATGTGGGCCAATTCGGCGACCGATCCAAACAGGGGTACAGAGCGTTTCCGGGAGTTCAAAATGCCGGCCATGTACGTGGTGGCTACGGCACCCATACCTGGCAACAAGACGCCGAGGCGTCCGGTGGGAGGAGCGATGTTTATTTTTTTCATATACGGTTATTTCTTATTTCTTAGGCCCCTGACTTCCCCCCAAAAGTTCACGCAGGGGATTCCAATAGTAATCCTTCCAGCCCCGGGCTATGGATTTGGCATGCTGGGACGGGACATCAGTTTGCGTGAATAAAAGCTTCGTGCCCTTCGGTGCTTTGAGCAGCTTGATGGTCAGCGTCGAATAGTGGCCGGGTGGCCAGCCACCGCCTTTAGCGGGGCCCCGCTCTTGGCGGGGGTCGTCAGCCCGCCAGGTTTGGACGATTTTTTGATCCGGCACCAGCTCGACGTTTTTGCCCGAAGCCCAGCCGTCAAACGTTGAAAAAGCGCCCCCGACCTTCTGGCTGATCGAAGCCTCACCACCGGTGAACGAGGCGTGTTGCTTTTCGTCCATCAGCAATTCGTAGACCTGGTGGGGCGTGCCGGGGAGCATGCAGCCTTGTTTGATGGTAGTGGTTTTCATCAGCGCAGACTGGTTAAAGTAATATGCTCGTTGAGCATAGTACAAAAATAAGATTGACGCGAGGTACAATAACACCGTAGACTACTGCATCGAGCCGGGATGGCGGAATGAATGAGGACGCACCCCGCACATATGGTGCCGGAGTGGCGGAACCACAGCACCAGTCCCCTTCGACTCCCTCTCAACTCACTTTGTTCGCTCGAGGTCGCTCAGGGTCCGGTGCTGGGCAAGCAAGGGTTTGTCCCGCCTTGGCGGGATCATCAGCACCAGTCAGTAAATGAGCGAAAACCTGTCCTGAGTAAAGTCGAAGGATCGCGCGCGCTCGACTACCCATTTTCGCTTTTCGTGAAATGCGTTGTACAGGACGTCGAGTCGTCGCGTCAGTACATAACCAGGTTAGCTTGGCCGTTCACCAAGCACCTCGGATGGTGTAATTCACTGACCGCGGAGATCAGTCACCGGATCCGGAGGCGTGCTGTCAGTAGCCACACACACCTGGTCCAGCGGCGGCCGGCTATTCGTGGTGCCGCAGCTGTTCTGGTCGGTGCAGGTCCGGGTCTGCTGGCTATTCGTACAGGTACTCCAGTCGCCGCACTGCCAGTTTTCAGCACAGGATGATTGATTAACGGTCACTAGGACCGGCGC
>JACQPY010000008.1 GCA_016207275.1 Candidatus Kerfeldbacteria bacterium | reverse complement strand
GGCTACCGCGGTTATTTCGCGCTGTCCGACGCCGAGACGTTCGCGCAGGAGCAGCGCGGCCGGGGTTTCGATGTGTTCGTGACGGGCGTTCCCGCCTATTCGACGCTCGGCTGGTTCGACGACCCGGTGCTTAACACCTTCATAGATTATCCCGAGTATGAGCTGGCGAGGCTGATTTTCCACGAACTCGCGCACCAGGCCGTTTATGTCAAGAACGACAGCGAGTTCAACGAGTCGTTTGCGGTGGCGGTCGAACTCGAGGGAGTGCGGCGCTGGATCGCGACGCACGGCGACGACAAGATGCGCGCCGACTTCGAGCGTTCTCAACAGCGCCGCACGCAATTCACCGACCTCGTGCTCGGATACCGCAGCGAACTCGGCGCGTTGTATCGCACGCGGCTCGCTCCACAGGAGATGCGCGAACGCAAGGCTGTCGCTTTCATCGCGATGAAACAGGACTACCAGCGGTTGAAGGCGGAGTGGGGCGGCTTTGCCGGTTATGACCGCTTTTTCAACAGCGTCAACAATGCAAACCTGGCGTCGGTTGCGATATACCATGCGCTGGTGCCGCAGTTTCAGCAGCTGATCGCTCGTCACAACGGCGATCTCGCCTCGTTTTACGCCGAGGTGAAGGCGCTTGCCGCGCTCGACAAGGAACAACGCCGGCGGAAGCTGGAGGGCAGCAAGAGTCCCTAACATAATGAAACGCACATGCTCATTAGCGCACTTCCTGCAACCTGTCCCATAAGTATTTGAATTTAAATGAGAACAATACGGTGCGTATTGATCGGCGGCAGCCGATGGACAGCCTAAGGCGAAACGAGCAAACTGGTTCCACGATGTCGTTATCTAATTGTACCGATTCGATACTTCCGGTGTCGCCGTTACGCTTGTTACAGGCGGCATTGATTGCGGTCGCTTCCGGCGCGGTTTTTACGGTGGCGGCGGCTGACCGCTCCGAGTTCGCCAATCTCGTCAAGTCACGTTACGTCCATTGCGCATTCTATAAGGGCTATGAAACCGATCCGGTAACGGGTGACCCGCTGATGGTCGAAGGCAGGGCTGATGCACTGATGCTTTTTGAGGGTATCGATATCAAGCGCGAGAAAGCGCGCGCGATCTACACGCGCATGTCGGGCCTGCGTGACGTCACCGTGATACAAACCGACAAAGCGGTCCATTTCATCGACAGCGTCGCCGGCATGTACGTGATGACTACCGTGTATTCGTGCATTGATTTCGACGAAAAGCGGGGCACATGCGTTACTTACGGAGCCGTCAACTCGCGGCTGTTCGATTCTTCGGTGCTCACCGATCCGGATAAGGTGTATGAAAAAGTCAAGCGTCAAGCCGATCCGGGTTTTTGCGATCACAGCTTCATCGGTATTCAGGGAGCGTCGCGCATCCCGCGTTAGTTTCCTGGACGTGGCGTGAGCGCTGCATATCCGCCAGACATTCCAGAGCGTTAGCAGTTTGTTGGAAAACTCGCGTCGCTCCCGCGTAGGCGGGGGCCCAGAAACTCTGGTCGCAAATAGAATTAATCCTGAATCCTGCGTGAAAAAGATTATGCCAATCGGGTTTGCAACGGGGAGAACAGTGTTATTTTTGACTTTTCCGCTTTACACTGAAAGCTACTTAATAAGTAGGGTTCAGTGTAATGGGTCGCGGACCTCGTCAGCTCGCCGTCACGTTTGGCGCGGAGAATCTGACGCACTATGGCGGTGTCTACTTGTTGCATCGGTTTTTGTCCCGCGTTGGATTCAAGCGCGCGATCGCACAGCATATTCGTGTCAGGCAACGCAACAACCGTTACAGCATTGGCGAGATGTTGCTGGCGCTGCTCTACCCGATGATCCTTGGGCTCGAACGGCTCGAGACTACGCAGCTGCTGAGGCAAAACGGGGTGTTCCAGTACTTGACGGGGTTGCCCAGTTATCCGGACGCGACCAGCTTGCGAAGATTTTTGTTGCGCGCAGCGCCGCAGATGCTGCCGCGTTTGCGCATGCTGCACGACGAATTTCTGCGACGCATGAGCAGCCGCTCGCACCTGTCTGCGCGACTCATTTTCGACATCGACTCCACGGTGCTGGTGCTCTATGGCAAACAGGAACAGGCGCGCATCGGCTACAACCCCATCAAGCGGGGTCGTCCCTCCTATCATCCGCTGTTGTGCTTCGAGGGACAGAGCAAAGATTACTGGCACGGAGAATTGCGACCAGGCGATGCGCACACCGCTGGCGGTGTAATGACTCTGCTGCAAGCTTGCTTTGCCAAGCGCACCGACCCACGCCAGAGCGTGATTATCCGAGCAGACAAGGGGTTTTACGACGGCGCGCTCATCCAGTGGATCGAGGCGCAGCACGCGCGCTTCGTAATCGTTGCGCGCCTGACCGCTCCCATCAAGCGCAAGCTTGGGGGGGTTGCGCTACCGCACGGTTGGCCGCGGTGTCGAAGCCGCCGAGTTCAGCTATCAGCCCCATGGCTGGCCACGTCCCTTCCGGTTTGTGGTGATTCGAAGACCTCAGCCCGAGGAGCCGACCGCTCAGCTTACGCTGTTCAAGCTCGGACGCTTCCATTATCAGGTGCTCGTCACCAACCTGGAATTGCAACCGCTGAACCTCTGGCGCTTCTACAACGATCGCGCCGGCATCGAGTTGATCATCCGACAGCTCAAAGGTAACTATGCGCTCGGCGCCATCCCGACCTGCCACTTCTTTGCCAACAAGACTTACTTCCATCTGCTGCTGCTCGCCTACAATCTCATCAACTGGTTCAAACGGCTGTGCTTGCCTGCGGAATTCCAGAACGCCACGCTTCAAACCCTGCGCGAACGCATCCTGTTGATACCCGCTCAGTTGGCCCGCACAGACAATCGTCCGCGCCTGTTGTTGCCCGCCAGCGGGCCGCGCGAGAACGCATGGCGCTACGCGCTGCAGAAAATCCAACGCCCCAAGCATTGAAATAGCCATTTTTCACGCCGGATTCAGGTTGAATT
>JACQPY010000007.1 GCA_016207275.1 Candidatus Kerfeldbacteria bacterium | reverse complement strand
CGTCGCCGCGACCGTTGCTTTCCCGGTCATGGCCGCGGCCGCCACGCCGTTTTCGATCGAAGACATTGGCGGCAGCGTCGGTCTCGGAACTTCTGACCTCAAGAATACCGTCATCAACATCATTTCTTGGGTGCTCGGTATTCTCGCGCTGGTCGCCGTCGTCATGATCATCATTGGTGGCTTCCAGTGGTTAACGGCAGCCGGTAATGAAGAAAAAATTGAGAAGGCCAAGAAGGTCATCTCTGCAGCCGTCATTGGTCTGATCATCGTCCTTCTCGCCTGGGCCATTGTCATCTTCGTCGCTGGTACGACGAGGAATGTTACACAGTAGTGGTTGATTAATTCCCGAAACTACGCAGCGCGGGCTCCTTAGCCCGCGCTGTTGCGTATCTGATACAATACCAACCATGCAGCAATCACTTGAGCATCCGCTGGCCAAGCGTATTCGTGAACTCGGTCAAGGCTGGCACCGTCGCGCGCTCCAAAACGAGCGGCGCCTCGTCGGTCTGGCCATCGTCTCGTTCATTCTGATCTTCACCGGCCTCGGCGCCTGGAAACTCTGGTCGTTCGGCTACAATGCGCTCGACTTGGCGATCTACCGACAAGTCGCCGAGCATTCTGTCCACGGTCAGTTATTCTCCTTTACCATTCATCCGCACTCCTACCTCGGCGACCACCTCGAGCTGTTTTTCACCGCCCTCTGGCCGCTCTACGGCGTGGTTCCGTCGGCCCTGACCTTGGTGTTTCTCCAAGCTGCGGCTTTGGCGGTGACGGCGCTACCGTTAGCCAAAATTGCTGCTCGGTTCGTCGGCAAACCTTGGCACCTGCTGCTGGTCGCCGCCTACCTCGGCAACCCGGCCATTCAAAACATGGCCTTGTTCGAGTTTCATCTGCTGCCGTTTGCCATTCCGCTCGTCAGTTACACTTTGTTGGCCTATTGTGAACGGCGATTTTTCCGATTTCTCGTCTTCTCGGTCTTGGCCCTGACGGTCCGCGAAGATGTGTCGCTGGTCATTGTTGGGTTCGGCGTCTTGGCCTTAGTCGAACGGCGGTCGTGGCGCTGGAGTATTGTCCCGATCATGCTCGGCGGCGCTTGGTTCGCGGCCGCGCTCAAGCTGACCGCGTATTTCTCCGGTTACGCCGAGTACAAATTCCTCGCCTACTACCGCTGGCTCGGCAATAGCCTTCCCGAAATGCTGCGGACGGCGCTGACCAAGCCGTGGCTCGTCCTGCAACGGTTCGTCGCGCCGGGCAATTTGGCGTTCTTCTTTGCCGTCCTTTTGCCGTTCGCCTACCTGCCGCTCGCCAGGGTGCGGTGGCTCATCCCGGCGGCACCAATCTTCCTCCAGCTGATGCTGGTCCAATCGCCGGGCGAGCTGCTTCTGTCCATCCACTATCCGGCGCTGCTGATTCCGTTCTTGGTGGTCGCCACCGCCGCTGTTCTTCAACAAGTCTTCCGGCCGCCGCCCACCGCTGTTGGTCATCGCATACTGCGGGATCCCGCCGAAGGCGGTGACGGGGCCCCGCCAAAGGCGGCGGCATCAGGGCTGTTCGCCAAACTCGCTCGTCAGCGAGCAATGACCTTAATCATTTTTGTGGTCGTCATCGTTTACAGCATGCTGGTGATTGGTCCGCTGGCCCAGGCGGTTCCAGTGCTGGCCGGCACTTTGAAAATCAACGATCGAGTGGCGGTGGAACGAAGTTTCACTAAACAGCTGCCAACCGATGTCCCAACGGTTGCCGGTTTTGAAACCATTACCGAACTTTCAAAACGGCGGCGGCTGTATTCGCTCCACTACGTCTTCCTCGGCAACAAGCAGTTCTCGACCGAGCGGTACGTGCTGCCGAACGATGCGAACCAAATCCTTCTCGACCAACGGGATTTTCTGCTCTACCACCTGCTCTACCGCTACGACGAGGGTGACAATCGCAACGGGTACCGTCGCCTCCGTGAGTTGATCAGCTCTCGCGGTTTTGCGATCACCAACTATGTTGATCGCTTCGCGGTCCTGCAACGTACCGGCACTAGCGACGCCAGCGCCCTCTACAGCATCGGCGATCCGGGTCAGCTCCACGGAACCGCCAGTTCGCACGGATTACTCACCTTCAACGGCTGGGCCGGACCCGACCAACGACTGCAGTCGGTCAGCGCGACTGTCGATGGCCGGACGTTTATGACCCTTCCGTTCAGCTTAAGTTTTACGAAACATGAAGAAAAAAGCGACATCTTGCACGTCGAATTTCGATTCATCAAAGGCGATCAGGTCGTCTACCGCGCTTTGATGCCGCTCGGTGGCGGCCTCTACCCAACCAGCGACTGGCCCGTCGGTGAAACCGTGACCACCAACTACCGACTGCTGTTGCCCAGCTTCCTTCCGCCAGGCGAGCTGTCGATGGCCGCGCGGGTAATTAAAGCTGACGGCGATGTCGGTTTGAACGGCCTGCGTTCGCTGCAGCTGCGCTACAAAACGTACGAGCAGCTCGGGCCGACCATTGAACTCGGTCCGATCGAGCGTTAGCGGAAGACGGCGTAGACCGTGACCGAACCGCGTTGGAAAACTGGCGCCAGAAGCGGCGTGTTATTTGGTTGATACGAGCCGAGCCGGATCTCCCACGGGCCGAGGGTGAGATGCGTCACGTTTTGCTCAGATAACCACTGTCGTCGCCAATCATCGCCCGTTGCCGGATCGAAGAACTGCTGGAGCTCCTGACGCTTGCGGCTGAATTCCAGCGTTTCCACGTTGTGACCGATGACCGCGGTTCGACCCGCCCAGGCCGGGACAAAGTTACCGGTAATATCGGAACTCAAGACCACGCTCTTGAGCGGCGTATTCTGTCGAAGCCAGACAAAAGCATCCCGGTAGTCTGTGCTGAGGTAGAAGTAGTAAGGAAAATTGCGACCGCGATCGAGCAGGAATGACAAGTCCTGTCCGTAGACCCACAGCGGCGACAGCCCGAACAGCACCACGAACAGCGACAAGGCAACTGCTTCATGAAATTTTTTCAGCGACGACTGCCGCTTGAGCCAATCGAACAAGCCCAGTACAGCGGGCGCGGCCAATAAAGCCAAGACAATGTTCAACCCGTGCGTCAGCCGTCGATTAAAAAACACGGGCGCGTAGATAGCGACTAGGTGCGCCGCGCCCCAGGCCACGAGTAATCGTCTGCGCAACGGTCCACCGCGCCAAAGCATTACCGCGCCGACCACCGCCGCCACCAACAAGAAACCGTAACTAACCACCGTCACCCACGGCCAAGTAGTCGGCAGGATGTTCTGCGCTGCTCGGCCAGCCCCAACCGGATCGCGCAGTGCGCTCCAGGCCTGGTAACCGACCATCGGCGCAGCCACAAGCCAAGCCAGGGTGTAGCCGCCCAGGACTGGCCAGAATCGTTTTGTCTCAGTCAGTACCACCACCAGCAGCAAACCCGCGGTCACCAACGCCAAGGACACCACATGAAATGGATGAAATGAAAACAGTACCGCCATCGTCGCGCCAGCCAGCCAGCCGCGTCGCCACTGGCCAGCTTCGGCCACACGGATCAAAATCACCACGGTCACCACAATCAAAATCGACGCGGCCAAAAAGTGTGGGGAGTGGTGCAATGACAGCCAGGTAAAGGCTTCGCTAACCCACAGGTCCATCGGCCACGCCCCGCCGGGCAGTGAGTTGCCGAAGTGTGCTTCGATGAACGGGGCGGCCCAGGCGCCGACGCCGCCGGCGACGCTGGCCAGCAGCCAGGCCAGCCGACGATGCCGGACGTCAGTAAAGAAAAAACTGGCGGCCCAGTAGATAACCAGCAGCAACAAGAATCCGAGCACCAGCCGGGCCAGCAGGTACGTTGCGAGCGGCGGCAGGCCAATCGACCCGCCGAGCCAGCCAAGCACCAGCCAGAACGGGTTGAACAGCGTGCCAGTCTGCGACTCGGTTGTAAACAAATCACGAAAAACCAGGTTCCCTTGCCGCGCTTGCTCAAGGTACGACAGGTAGACGTTGACGTCGCCGGGCGCGGTCGAATCGATGCCGGTGTAGACCGTGCCTGACGGTGTAGTCAGAAAGCCGAGCAGTAAGGGAACATTAGCAACAGCTACGATCACGAGCGACATAAGCACCAGCCACCGTTTTTCGATCGACCCGACGGTCATGTGGCCGGGCGGTCAAGACTACCGTGGGCAGCAACAAAGGCCAGCCAGGCGAGGGCGTAGCTAGCCACCCCGGTCCAAAACGCAGCGGTTATACCAACCGTAACCGCCACGACGAGGGCGACCACTGACCCCGTCACTGAAAGGGCGCCGTTGACGCCCCATAGCCACGGCGTCAGCCCAGGACGAAGTTGGGAAGCCAATTGCATACCCAGCGGGAAAGCCGTGCCCATTAATGCTCCCATCGGCGCCAGCACGACCACGGCGACGACGGTGCGGACCCACGTTTCACTTGCTTGATACCAGCTGACGGCTGGTGAAACTAAAGTTCCAATGATTACTAACCCAGCTACCAGCGTTGACAAGACAACAAAACGCCTGCGATTCTGCCCGTTACTAACCAAACGCTGACTAACAAAGCTGCCGAGTCCGGCAGCTAACAACAGGGTAAACAGAACGACCGACAAACTGTAGACCGGATGACCAAGAAAAATAATCAGTCGCTCCAAAAGCGAGACCTCAACCATCATGAAGCCCAAACCGATGGCGGCAAAAAAGACCAACAAATGCCATGAGCCGCGAACTGCCGCAGCAATGTTCTTAGCCGTAATCATTAAAGGAATGACTATGCAGAGAACAGTTAAGACTACGACGATGACCAGCGAAGAAGCGAGGACGGACGAGCTTCGACCAACTTCACGAGTCGCGTAAACACCGGCTGGCCTAATCGCATCACGCAAACGGAGCATCTGGAAGAAAAACGGACGGTCATCGGTCGGCGGCGACAAGTCTAGTGTACCATCAGGCGGTAGGCCACCGTCTGCCAGAACCGTGAACTTCGAGCTTAGCGATTCCTCAGGGCTTAGAATAACCGAGAAACGACTTGCTTCTGCCACACGACGCATTACGTCCAGATCGTTACCGGTTAACGGCGACGGGCTGACGACTAGTGACGCAATATCTGGAAACCGAGCGGCATCATCCATGTTCTCCGTCGAACGAACGACCAGCATGTGATCGCGCGGGTTTTGAACGCCACGCTCACGGAGCGCGCTGGCGGCCAGCGCAATCAGACGATAGGTTTCCTCGGGCCGCTGCTGATGATACCACCGCGAAAAACTGAGCAGGCCGGTCGGGGTCAACCGGTCGAGCATCGTCCCCCAGGCTTCTCGCGTGTAGAGTGAGTTCTCCGTAAGGGAAAAAGCTCCGGCTGAGGTTGCCGCCCAGGTATCGATCAACGAAACTTGAATGATATCGAACTGACGCTGCTGACGTCTAAGGTAGCTTCGCGCCTCATCGTTGACGAACGACACATTTGGAAAACGATCGAGGTGACCGGTAAAGTCACCGTAGCGCCCGTTAACGGTTTCAATGATGTCCTTGTTAAGCTCGACGGCCACGATTGAACGCTGCTTGAACAGCAGTGCGGAAAGAACGTCTCGCCCGCCGCCAGCACCGATGACCAGCACGTCTGAATCAGGACGCATGTGATGCGCGACGTTGGTGACGTCGTCGGCCAAATAGCGGTGGGCCTCAAGGTTACCATCGAATCCGACCAGCTGCGTGGCCGCACTGGCGTCGATGTTTAAGAGTAGCTGTCTGACGCGATAGTTGGCCAGGAGCTCGGAAGAAACACCCCTGGCTACCGGTCGCCCAAATTCTTCCTGATTGCCGTAGACCGCGATTCGAGAAAAAGTATTCCACTTTTCGTACTGTTTTTGTGTTTCAACTTGACCTTTCACATATTGCAGCCGCAACGGCGGCAGCTGGCGACTGGACAATATTCCACTGGTAAGTGCCGCCACAACCAGCACCGACGATAACACGGCTGACGTGGCAGACAATCTTCGCTGGGCGGCATAGCCGAAACACCACGCGGCAAAGCAGGCAATGGCGGCCACTACCACCATGGTTGTCAGAGCGTCGGTTATGCCAAGTACTAGCAACAGCATGAGACAGCCTGTGCCGGCACCCGCTAGATCTGAGGCGTAAACCTTTCCGACTTGCCGGGGAAAACGGGTCAGGGCTAAGGTCACGCAAATGCCGCTACAGACAAAAGGTACGGCGGTAACGGTAAAGGCAACAAATAAGTAGATTATCGAGTTTGACTGTACTGGTGGCGGCCATACGAAAAATACGAGCGAGGCGGCGACGCTGAGACCGAACCACATAGCGCTTTGGACCAACCCCTGGATCGTCCGTTCTTGGCGGAATCGTTGCGGTTGCAAATACACGAGGATGGCACCCAGCGTCATGCCAAACAACGCTAGCGAAACGGCCATAAAGGCAAAATGATACCACAAGACCACGCTGAACAGACGGGTTAACAATAACTCGTACATGAGCGTCGCTAAGGTCACCAAAAAAACGCCGACGTATGTCGACCGGCCGACCTTAAGAACAGCCGGGGTTTGCTCAGACACCTCTTCTTGATTCATGGGGATCTCGAGTACAAACTATCAGAGAACGAATCGCGTAATCTCTCGCATTTCTATCATAAGTAGCTTCGCTTAAATTATAACGGAAATCATCGGCGCCGTAGAGAACCGACAGCGACGATCGCGAGCGACATGGTAACAACCCACCGTTGGTCAGACAAAAGCCGTATCATGGACGGTTACCTGATTCTATTCGGTCGTACCGCACCAGCAGCGGCGGGACTCGTCGGAAAATACTCCGATACACAGTGGCGTCAAAACCGTGATCGCGAAACCAGCGGTCAATAAGGTGACCGTTCCAGTAACTGGGTCCAATCGTCACGTCATAAAAGAACCAGACCCGCGAGGCCTGACCGACGTACGCTGACAGTTCACCAACATTCGCTTCGTTAACCTGCACGCGAAAGTTGCGGCGGACGTTGTCTTCTAGTGTTGCCCCGCCGGGTGGGCGGTCAGGTAGAAAACCGTACACCGGGAGTGAACCATGGTAGTAGTTTCGCACCACGATATCATCGTTGAAAGGATGGACCACGATTACATCGCCGGTCTGTCCCACGCGCTCAACCACTGCGGTTGCCTCGCGGTACGTCACCAGCGGCGCGCGAGCGTGCGCGTAGCTGACGACGAGCTCGCCGACCACCGCTAAAACTATCAACACTGCCCGAACGGCTCCTGGCAGCGGTAGCCGTACTAAGCCAACAGCGACCACCGCAATAACGGCTGGCACCAACACGGTCGCGTACTTTGGATCGGAAAATCCAGCCAGGGCCAGTACCAGCAGTCCGCCGACGACCAGGCCGAATAGCCACCGCAGAACCACAACGCTACGATCGTCGGTTGGCCGCAACAGGAGCCGCAATGACCACAAAATGCCTAGTCCGATTATCGCCGCGACCATGAAGCGAACGACGGTCAGCCAGTTCGGTTCACCAAACAGCGGCATGGCAAACAGGCGGAGCGGGAACAGGGCGATCGCCAGCAGGTTCCGGTCCTGCTGGACGCCAAGGCTTGTCGTCCAATGTTGGGCAATTGGTACCAGTGAGTAAAGGACCCATGGCAAAAATAACACTGCGACTACCGCAGCGTGCAGCGCAATTGCTCGACGCTGTACTCTTGCTCCCCACCACAACCACACGCCGCTCGCCACGACGACTACGACGTACGTGTAGTGCGTGTACAAGCCGAGAACGTGAACTACGGTCAGCGCGATCAATGCTGTCGCTCGAGGTTTGGACGCGTACTGATGTACCAGGAACAGAGCTGAGGTCGACCACAGCAGCACCCACGGGTACATTCGCAGTTCCAGGGCCTGCGTCACCGCCAGGCTGGCTACGCTCGCCAACCCGGCCACGACCAATCCGCTGGTCCGACCAAAAGCCGCCCGAGCAAACCGAGACAAAACAACAATCCCCAACAACGTCGGCCCGAGCGACAGCACGCGGAGGGCTACCTCACTGCTACCTACCAACTTTTCCCACCAGTAAACGACCGCAAAAGTAAATGGCGGACTATTTTCGAACTTCAGGAGCTTGATTGTTTCGGTCATCGGTTGGTCAACCAGTGTTCTAACGAATTGCTCATCGTACCAAAAATCTTTGCTCGCGCCGACTGACCAGAAACCAACCAAAATAACCAGGCATAGGCCAACCGCAGCTGCCCCGCGCCATCGGTCGCCGTTGCTCAGTGTCGCGCTCGCCATAATTCGAAAATCATTCGAAAGTACTCCAAAGCAATCTTGCCGGTCAGCTTGCTCTCTCCTTTCTGCCGACTCTTGAAGCGGAAACCAACTTCAGTCACCTTCGCTGGTTTCAGGCGGACCAGTAGCTCAAGTAAAATCTTAAACCCGCGCGGTTTGAGCTGTGGTGCGAGGCGAAGAAAATCATCGCGGCGCATGGCAAAGAAGCCGCTCATCGGATCCTGTATCCGGACGTCAAGCACCAGTCGGGCAACTTGCTTTGCGCACCAGCTAAAAAAACGCCGGATGACTGCATCTTCAGTTGACCCGCCCGAAGCAAACCGCGAGCCGATGGCTACCTGACTGCCGGCTTCAACCGCCGTAACCAGCTGGGGAATAATCTGCTCGTCGTGCGACTGGTCAGCATCCATTACCACCACAATCGGCGCCCGGGCAGCCTGAACGCCGTCGATCACGGCCGAAGCGAGGCCGCGCTTGGTGCCTCGTTGAAGCACGCGGACCGGGTAGTGGCCGGCCAAATGGTTGGCCACCTGCTCAGTGCCGTCGGGCGAGCCGTCGTCGACCACCACGATTTCTATACCGCCCTTGAGCGCCGCCAGCCGAGGAATTAGCTCGCTGAGATTAGCTGCCTCATTGTAGGTCGGGAGAACGACTGATGCCTGGGGTGTCATCGCGGCGACTCCTGATGGTATGCGCTCAGCATACCACGATCGCGGCGCTGACCACTGATAAATTCCCGCGCCAGCAAGACGAATAGACTGAGGTGAAGCGTGGTCCGCAGCATGACGATGCCGCCGTGGACCAACGAATCATAGCCGAAGTAGTTGAAGGCCACCGGAAACTGCAGGTAGGTGACGAGGCCGTAGCTGATCACCACTGCCAGTTGGGCGCGCGTCTCAATAACCAGTACGAGCAGCGGCAGGATCCAAATGAACCACTGTGGTGAGTGGTAGGGGAAAAATTGAATGAACAGTAGTAAGGTCAAGACTGACCAGACAACCACATCACGGGGGTAACGAATCAGCCGGCTGAAATACCGATGACCAAGGTAGATGCTGAGTGGTAGAACGACCTGAAGTAAGGCTAACATCTTCAAAAACACCATGTTCAATAAGTTCCACGTTGGCCTCGTCAGGTGTTGCCGAAACCACTCAGCGTACCAGAGGTAGATCGTCCCGTGGTCGATCTGCCGACTGGTCTGAAATAGATACGGAAAAAGTGCCTTCTCAATTCCGGCCGCCCAGCTCATCGCCGCCAGTACCACCGCTGATGGGGCCAGCGTCATAAAGACGTAGCGATTGAAAAGCGGGTTTGGGTACTGACCTTTTTCCTGACCACAGTAGGCAAACATAATGGGAAAAAGTACGATCGGGTAACCCTTAGCGAGCACTGCGATGCCGAGGGTAATGAAGGCTGGCCCGTAGCGCCGCGAGAATAGACACAGAAAAGCCACGACCACGAGCAGCGCCGGAAATACATCGTAGCGGTACAAGGCAAAATACAGGAAGCCGGGCAGCGCCAGCAGCCACAGCCAGTGCCGCGGCCGTCCTAACTGCCGAAGCAAGCGGGCGGTAACCAGCATCAGCAACACCGTGACGATTACGTTCTGCAGGACCAACCCCGTGCGGTAGTCGGCAAAGTCCGTACCAAATAACCGAGGCAACATTACGTACACAACGCCGAGCAGGGGGTACGCAATCGTTTCCCCGACGTACGGCAGCTCACCGCGGCGAACGAAGTCAGTCCGGTTGTAGAAGACGGCCAGCTCGTAGTCATCCTGAACGAGCGTGGTTAGGGGTTGCCGGGCGTGCGGCGGGAGTTCACGACTAAGTCCGGCCACGACGACGAGGATGCTCGTCGCTACCACGACCGTAAATACCGCCGGCCAGATGCGGGTCATCGCCGCTGAAGCGTGAACGCCCAAGTCATGCCGAAATGTTTCATGGCGACAGTCGGCCGACCAAAAGCCGCTAACAATTGGTATAGCTCCTGACGGCTAAACTCGCGGTGAAACGGTTCACCTGGACATGTACTGCTCAAGCCGCGTAGTTTCCAAAAGATACTCCGTCGCGGGGTCGAGCCAATTACAATTCCGGCCGATGTGATTACGCGCATCACCTCTCTCAGTGCCGGTCGCGGATCGGGAAGGTGTTCAATCACCTCGGTCAAGACGACGGTAGAAAAAGTACCATCAGGGAACGGCATGGCCTCAATGTCACCGAGCACCGGCTCGGCGTGCGGTGCGTGCTGCCGGGCACGATCGATGTTTCGCGGGTTTATATCCAGTCCCACCGATCCCGGCGGCAAGTGTCGTAAAAACAACCCGCTGCCGCAGCCAGCGTCAAGATACTGGCCAGGCCTTCCATACCGTCCGATCAACTTCCGCACTGTCCGCTCGCGGAACTTGTGAAAAATGCTCTCAACGCCCACCAGGCGGTCGGTCGCGCGTACCCAGTCGTAATCCTCTTCTTCCCGGTAGAAACGTTTGTTTGCCAACTGAAACGTCTCGGTCAGCGTTTCGGGCACGGGCGTGGTGAACTTTGAACGAGGCATGATTATGACGGTTGAATCTTAGACCCGGCGCTAACCGCTGAAGTGCCGAGCGAGGTCGCTCGTCCTTCAACTTCATTAATAAGATACGCCAGCGTTATTAAAATGAGAACTACTCCGGCATGCGCCGGCAAAAAATACGACGAGAAAAACCAGATAGCGGCTAAGCCGATTGCGCCGGCCAAGATCGCACGGTAGAGTGACGGCCGGCGAATAACCCAACCAGCCAGCCAGACAATAATGGAGAAAACTATCGCCAGTTCCACCAATCGGCGTAAGGGTGACGCTGTTGCATTGTGCCAGCCGGCCAGCATCAGCAATTTACCGAAACCCTCACCAGGGGTAGTCGTTCCCATCCCCGATGTAAAGAAATCGATCGTGTCTTCGGTGAAGGCGGATGGAGACCACAGCACGAACGGACCGATGATAACCGCCGCCATACCAACGACGATTAGCGACGCCCGTATCCGAGACCGACGTGAAACGGCCGGTGAAAACCAGAGCCACAGCAGCATAAACGCAACCGTAATCAGCGCCGTCTGTTTAGTGGCGACCGCCGCCCCGAAAAATACTGCCCCCAGACCCCATCGACTGCGGGCAAAGCAAAAGCTACCGGCGGCGAAGAGAAACAGCACCATCAGGTCATTGAAGCCGTAGAACAAGAAAACAAAAAAGGGATTCAGTGCAAATGCCAACACCAGCGCTTCGCGGTTTGCTGATCCACGCAAGTTCATCCAGATTACCAGCAGTAAAGCGAAATAGGCTGTAAAATAGACAATCCGTTGATCGTACCAGCCAGTCGCCGTCAACGATGCGAAAAAGGGTAAACTCATCACGATCTGACCCGGAAAGTAGACGTAGTGCTCAGTTGCCGGATGAATGCCGCCAAAGGGTCGCAGATCGCCGCGCCACTGGTCGAATATGGTTCCTTGAAAGTTGCGCTGGTACGGATTGAGTCCGTGGACTAACCCGCGTTGAGCTTCTTCGGTCAGCAACACTTCATCCATTGACTGTTTCGGGAGCGTCACCAGATTAACCAGGCACAGTGCTGCGATCCAAAAAACAACTATCGCCACCGTCCACGATCCAGGCCGAGTCTTTTTCGTTAGATCATCGACCAAGCTTATAATCAGCGCGACCAACAACGGCAGCGTCAGGATGATAATTCCCCACTGCCCAACACGGATGTACGGTCGAGCAAGCGCCATAAAGGTTGGCCCCAACAAAACCAGAACCCACGAACGAGGCGAGTATAACCTCAAACGCTCAGTAAGCGGTGAAAAAAAGCTAACCGCGGCCCTAAACATTGTTTTCTCGGGCTGGCTCCTGAGCGGCGTAAGCCAGCAAGAACACGACTGACAGCACACCAACGTAGCTGTCGTTGAAAAAACGCGACACGAACCACAAGGCAAAAGCCAGCAGCCCGAATGAGGTCAGCATCTGGCTGACCGACGGATCTCGCCGTTGCCGGCGGATCAACACCGCCAACAGCGGCAGGCCGACGATCACCTGGAAAATCCAGAACGGATAATAATCCCACGACGAGCGAATGACGCCGGACGCCAGCATCAGCTGACTGAGGCCGAATCCGGAAATCGGGTAACTCAGCTCGGCACTGCCCGTACCGTAGCGAATCGTGTCGTCAATAAAGTCGGCCGGCGACCAAGCAAAGAACGGCGCGATCACCACGGCGGTCACCAGCACCGCCGGCAGCAGCCGACGTGCCGCGACCCACCACCGACGCGGTCCGCCAGCCGTAGCGTAGACGTAAGCCGCGTAGAACGGCAGGAGAAACCAGGCTGACTGCTTACTGGCAAAGGCAAAACCAAGCGCCAATCCGGCCAAGGTAAATCGTCTTCGCTGCAACAGGAGGGCCCCGAGCGCGATCCAGCCGAGAAAAAATACATCATTAAATCCGGCCGCAAAAAACGGTAGGAAAAGCGGATTGAATAGACCGAGTATCAGGACGAGTAACCGGCGCTCCAGGTTTTTGCTCAGCAGCGCCGTACAGATAATGAGAAGCGCGAACGATAATGCGTACAGCAGTCGTATATCAAACCAATCCCACAACACTTCACTCACGATGGCAATCGGTAAGCCGAGCAGCAACTGCAAGGGCAAGTAAATGTGGTGCGTCCAGGCTGGGTTCGGCCGGGTGGCCTCGGAAAAGCCGTCGGGGAAAGCGCCGAATGTCCGTTCACGGTAATCAATCGTGTAGGGATTCTGGCCCTGGCGAAGCGCAGCGATGGCATCTTCAGCCTGCACTGCGCCGTCGTGGATGAACAAGTACGGCAGGCTGTTGCGGCGGGCGAACAGCTGTAGTCCAAATAGTGACCCGACCAAGAACACGCCCAGCAGCACGACAGCGCCAAAGCGTACGTTCCAGCTGCGCTGAGCCGGCCGGAGAGCACTCACGGCAACATACCCAGCGAGCACCAGCAAGGGAACAATCGAAAACACCAAGTAGTTATCCGGTAAGGCGAACAAGTAGGCAGAGGTTCGCAGGGTAAAGAGCGAAACCGTTTTCAAGACCAAGACAAACAGCAGCAGCGCATCCAGGCCAATCATCTTTTTGCTCGTTCAAACGTTAAGACGCTGTACATTCCCCAGTGCGATACCACGCGTTGACGCTCGCCGAACCCTTGAGCGGTAATCACCTCAGACAGTCGTTCGGGCGTGAATTTATGGACGTGGACGTCGTGCCAGACTGCGCCGCGCGATTTGACCCACAGTGTCCACACCAAACGCCACAGCCGCGTCTCGCGCGGTACGCCAATTACAAATAACCCGCCCGGCGCGAGCACGCGGTGAACTTCACGCAGTACCGACTCCAGGCGCGGCACGTGCTCGAGTACATCAAAAGCCGTCACCGTCTCAAAGTTGCCGTCGGGAAACGGCAGGCCGTCCTGGATGTCGCCAACGACGAACTGGGCGGCTGGGACGTACGCCCGGGCGTAGGCCACCGCTGGCGGCGAAATGTCGATGCCGGTAACCGCCGCCCGACTGGCCTGGGCAATAATCCGCGTCAGGTACCCACCGTGGCAGCCGACGTCGAGCAAGCGGCCACCGCGGCCGATCAGCAATCGTTCCACAATTGGACGGCGACGCTCGTGCCAGACACGCTGCCAGGCGTTGATCCGCACGCCGCGGTCGTAGTAATCAGGCGGGACCGCCTGGTGACGCGCCCGCAGCTGGTCATCGGAAATCATCGGCCGCTCAATCAACCTGGTAAACCTTGGCATCCGGCCCGTCGTAGACCAACGAGAACCGATCGTCGGCCGCAATCAAGCGATCCATCGCCTGGTGGTCGTGCTCGACAAACACAAAATCGGCATTAAAACTGCCGCGAATAATCTCATAGACATCGCCGGTTTCCTTGCCGAGCGTCACGTTGGCCCACTGCCGGTAGCGCGTTGGATCTTCTAAGTACAAAAAGGTCGGATCAAGACCGGCAATATAACGGTTGTAGCTGTTGAAGTAGAACAGCGTAGGAAATTCATCCCAGTCGCTGTGAAAGACGACCGCCCCGGGGTGACTGTGTTCGGCGATCCAGCGGCTCTCGTCGGCAAACAAGTCGAGTCGAAAACCATGGGCGAGATCTCGTCGCTCACTCACCAAGTCGCGGACCACGACGGTCGGCAGCACGATGGCGACGTAGGTGGCAAAGGCGACGATGCCGATTCGGGCCCAACCGCTCCGTAAAAACCAGGCCCGCACCCGAAACCAGAGGTCACGGAAGCGGACGTGGCGAAGTGAATCGTGGAGCGAAAACGCAACGAACAGCAAGGCGAACGGCACGTAGTACTCGACGTAGCGGCGCGACTTGAGCGTCAGCAGAAAAAAGAACAACCATAGTAAGGCCAGGGTGATCGAGCGGGTGCTCTGTTTCCGCCAGTTTAAGAAAAACAAAACGATGGTGATCACCAGCGGAATCGAAACCAAAACCGTGTTAGCCATCAAATCAATAAAGCCGTACGGATACCATTCACCGCCGACGCCGATTGTTTTCTGATAGTTGACGATCCCGATGCGAACAAATTGGTCAAGGTAGAATCGGAGGTTAGCCGGAAAAAAGGGATTGAGCACAATCCCCAGGCCGGTTCCGGCCAGCACCGCGACCGCCATACGCAGGTTAAGACGGCGAACCCGTCGGTGCCGAAACAGGCGTCCCAGGAGGGCGCGGATGCGGTGGAGCAACAGGTTCGGATTTTCACGCCGAACGAATCGCTTATGCAGATAGCTGACCACCGCGAACGTCAGCGTCGCCACCACGAGCAGCGGGAAGCCGCCGTAGAACCAGACGTAGCAAAAGGCCAATAGACCAAGAACCCACGGTCGGTAGGCAAAGGCGGCGGCGATCCCGATCAGCAACAAGGTCAGCGATAGGCTCGAGGCTTTGGCCAGGTTCATCCGAAAACTGAACGGGTTGACCAGCAACAAAACTACCGTCGTGGCCAAGGCCCAGGGAATCTGCCAGCGGCGGAGAAACCAGTAGAACGTCAACGCCATCAAGGCGCCGAGGACGACCGTCGCCAACTTTAACCCAATCAGCGGGTCAGTCAGGCTCACGAACGGCACGAGCAACAGATGGTAAAGAAAGTGCTGATCAGCGTAGGTCTGGGCGAGCGTCGTAAACGGCAACCAGGCAAAGTCAGTCACGAATTGACCGTCACGCAGCAGGACGGCCAATTTGGCATGGTAGAACGAGTCGGGATCAGCGTACAGCGGCAGGTGCTGCCAATAGGCGAACAAAATAAAGGCCAACGAAAAGACAATTAGGTAGCCAACCCAACTCCCGTGGGCACGATACCACGACCGGACCCGAGTCACGAACGACGGCATACTAAAAGTATACCGCCACGACGGCAGTGAGCCAAGACATCGTCGCCTCCGACCCAAGCATGGACGACCGGAGGCGACGATGTCCGACGAACTAGGCCGCGCGGTGCAGCCGGCGCTTCAGCTCGTCGACCGTCGGAATAGCTAACGGATCGACGCCGTGCACTACGGCGAGGTACAAGCTGACGTAGCCGGCGAAGACAAGGAGATCGAACGCTTGGGTCAGGCGATCCATACCGTGGACGGGGACCACGGTTGCCCGTAGCCCCGCTCGTTCAGCCAACTCAGCAGTAACTCGAACGCGGGTGGCCACGCGCCGGTGGTAGAGGTCTGATCGGAACAGCACCATCGTGGCTTGCCGAACAGCGCGCGGCCAACGCAACCCTTCGAGGAGATGGTGATTAAGTTCTGGCAGCTGGAAGGGTACGGCCAACGTCTTGGCGGTTTCGTTCAATTGATTGGCCATCGCGTGGACGCTGCCGCTCAAGTGCTCCGCCCCAACCACAATCGGCAACGAGGTTCGGAGTGTTACGGCCAGCTGCTTGGCAGGATTGGTCCGTTTTGGTCGGGCTACGTCAAAATCCCAGGCGCGGCGTTCCAGGTAGGCCGCCAGGGAAGTCACCGCCCGGCCTGGCAGGCGAATTAGTCCTAAGCCTGCCAGCAACCCGAGCTGACCCATGATGCTGTAGCCTAAGCCGAGGCGCGGCTGCCCCGCCGGGTTGGCGCCGCCGTCAATTCGGTACCACGGCAACTGGTGGCGGCGAAACCAGGTACCGAGCGGGCCGCCTACGGTCAAACCCGTAATCCGGGCGCGGTGACGGTGGGCGCTGGCCGCCGCCGCCAGTACCTCCTCGGTTGTACCCGAGTAGCTCGACAGGATTACGAGCGTGCGCGACGTAACCGAGCGCGGCAAGGCATAGCCGTTGACCACGGTCAGCGGCAGGCGCAGCTGATCAAAAAACACGCTCCGAATAACGTCGCTGCCCAGCGCCGAACCGCCCATGCCGACGACCACGACCTGGTCGATCTTCCGAAACGAGGCGGGAAACGTTACCGCTCGCGCCTCGGCAAATCCACGACGACACTGCTCGGCGAACGAACGCAACGACGCCAGCACCAGCTGCCGGGCGCGGGATCGGTACAAACGTGTAGTGTCTAGCCGGTGCGGCATGCGTCGAGCATTCAAGTGTACGTCAGTACTTTAGCAAACGCTACCCGATATGCAAGTTATCCGACTGCCATTTGATTGACGAGCATGCAAAAAAATGATACAATGCACGGTACTTCACGATTGACCTGGCCGTGTGATCCGAACGAAATCGGATCATCATCGTTGTATGTCTGGACATTCGAAATGGGCACAAATCAAACGCCAAAAAGGAACGGCTGACCTCAAAAAAGGAATCGCTTTCACCAAATTGGCAAACGCCATTACCATTGCCGCTCGCGAGGGTGGCCCGGACCCGGCGATCAATTTTCGTCTTCGCTTGACGATCGAGAAGGCCCGCGCTGCCAACATGCCGAAAGACAACGTCGAACGGGCAATCAAACGCGGCAGCGGCGAAGCGACTGACCGGCCGATGGCCACGGTCACCTACGAGGGCTACGGGCCGGGCGGCATTGCCGTGGTAGTCGAGGCCCTCACGGACAACCGCCACCGCACGGCCGGCGAACTACGCCGAGTTTTTACCGAGTACGGCGGCCGCCTTGGCCACACCAACAGCGTCCGGTGGATGTTTGCGCGTCGGGGCTTTGTTGAAGTCAAGCGCAACGCCAATCGCGAGGCTGTTGAGCTTGCGGCCATTGACGCCGGCGCCGCGGATGTAGTCGAGGAAGGCGATTCCGTCATCGTCTATACTTCGCCGACTGCCCTAGCAGCCGTGCGCGACGCGGTGACGGCGGCCGGTGCCGAAGTACTCAACGCCGAACTGGCCCTCGTTCCAACTACCGTCATGGCACCGCCGGCCGACCAGCGGGAAAAAGTTACCGACTTTCTCCTGGCTCTCGAAGACCTTCAGGATATCAACGATGTCGCCACGAACGCCGCCATCTGAACTAATTGTGCTGGGTATCGATCCCGGCCTCGGTCGAACTGGCTACGGCGTAGTTCGACTGGCTGACGGCTCACTCTCGCTCAAGACCTGCGGGACCATCGAAACGCCAGCCCGTCAACCAGTTGGCCAGCGACTAGCAACGCTTCATCGTAACCTCCACGACCTGATGACCAAGCACCGCCCCGACCGAATGGCGGTCGAGCAGTTGTTCTTCTCCACCAACGTCAAAACGGCCATGGTCGTCAGTCAGGCGCGTGGCGTGGTGATGCTGGCGGCGGCTGAACATCGGCTACCGATCCAGGAGTTCTCGCCCCTGACCGTTAAGCAATCGGTGACCGGCTACGGTCAAGCTAATAAACGACAAGTCCAGCGCATGCTCCAGCTGTTGTTCAAACTCGACCGCCCGCCGCATCCGGACGACGCCGCTGACGCGGTGGCCGTGGCAGTCTGCGGCACGCGGCCCGGCCGGTATGACTGATCGCCGCGCCAAAATCACTCGCCTGCTCGAATCGTCGCGCCAGGTCATTGACGACGCCATGCTCGATAACGGCGCGATCGTCGCCGCCAACTCGGACAAACCCTACTACCCGCGAGAGGCGGCTGACTACCGCTACGTCTGGCCGCGTGATGCCTGCTTCACTGCCCTGGCCGCGGAAAAGCTGGGATTGCCTGCGGCCGAGTCGTTCTTTCGCTGGCTGGAAACAAAACCAGAGGATTTTCAGAAAGACCGCCTGTTATTCTCCAACTACTCGACCAACGGACGGATCGGCAGCATGGGCCGAATGTTCCAACCAGACCAAATGGGCACGGTCTTATGGGCCATCCACCAGTACTGTCATGGCGATGGGAAGCGGGCAAACCAGTTCCGAGCATTGGTTGATCGGTTGTGCGACGGCTTAACCGCGGCCTGGAACAAAACGTACTTTCTGCCCAACACCGTCGATCTCTGGGAAGACGGCTTTCGCCAGACCTCGTCTCGGGTGGAAAACAACTTCACCTACTCGATCGCCGCCTGCAGCCGAGGACTCTTCCTGGCCAACGAACTCTGGCCGCACAAGCTCTGGAAGCAAACCGCCCAAGAAATGGAAAAGGAGGTCGACGAGGCCTACGATGAGCAGCGCGGCTACTTCCTGCGCAACCACGGTAAGATTGACGACGCCAACATCGACGCTTCAGTTCTCGGCTTAGGCTGGCCGTTCGAGATGGTTGAACCCAACGACGAGCGCATGCTCAGCACCATCCAAACAATCGAACGGACGCTGGTGGTTGACGGCGGCGTCCACCGCTACCAGTTTGACTACTTCGATTCGGAAGGTTCGGCCTGGGAAGGCGGCGGCGCTTGGCCGGTGCTCAACTTCTGGTTGGCGATCGTCCTGAACCGCGCCGGGGATCGAGAAAAGGCTGAGGCCTACTTTAACTGGGTCATTGACCGCGTCGATCGGTACCTCCCCGAGCAACTGTTTAGCGACTTCCGGATTGGCATCTCCCCCCTCGTCTGGAGCCACGCCATGTTCGTGCTGGCCGCCAATGAGCTGGACATTCCGCTAACCTCATGAACCCCCTCTTTATCCTGAGCGCCAGCGCCGAAGTCTCACCCTACTCGAAAAGTGGCGGCTTAGGCGACGTGGCCGCCGCCTTGCCAAAACACCTGGCGAAGCTCGGACACCGGATCGTCTCAGTCACGCCGTTCTACGGCTTCATGAAGAACGCCGAGATTCCTTACGATCAGCCGGGAATCGAGTTCGACGTGGCGATCGGCGATGGCACCTACCACCTAAAAACTAAACACCTTAAACTCCGCGAAGGTCTGGACATCTACTTTATTTGTAGCGAGGAGTTGTACGGCCGGTATCAAGTCTACATGTACGGGCACGACAACGACGCCCTCCGCTTCGCCGTCTTCTCGATGGCGGTCGTCCAGCTGGCCCAACGCCTCGGCGAACCACCCGACGTCATTCACTGCCACGATTGGCACACCGCCATCATCCCAAATATTCTCCGGACCCGTGAGCAGGATAATCCGTTTTTCAGCAAAACGGCAACCGTCGTCACCATCCATAACTTACTCTTCCAAATGCAGGGAAACTGGTGGCAGGGTCCGTCAGATAAAGTTGATGTCGGACTCGGCCCGCTGCCGAAAAGCAGTGCCAAAATCCGGTGGGTCAACTTCGCCAAGCGGGGCATTCGTTACGCTGACGCGATCAATACCGTCAGCGTCCGGTACGCCCAAGAAATTTTAACCCCGGAGTACGGTCAGGGCCTCGACCGCCTCCTTCGCCGTCGTCAGAAAGATGTCTTCGGAATCATCAACGGCATTGACTACCAAGTCTACAACCCGCAGTTTGACTCGCACCTGTGGCACCCCTACGATTGGAACTCTCTCGACCGCAAGCGTCAGAACAAAGGCGAGCTTCAGAAAATGATCGGCCTCGAGCCGCGCGACGATATTCCCCTGATCGGGCTGGTTCATCGTTTGACCGAGCAGAAGGGCTTTGACTTAATCAAAAACATCCTGCCGGTTCTGATGCAGCTGCCCCTCCAAATGGTCATTGTCGGCACCGGTGACCGAGACTACGTCAACATTTTCAGGCGGGCAGCTCGGACCTATCCCGGCCGCATCGCCTTGCTCACGCCATTCACCGAAGAACTCGGCTCTCGGGTTTACGCCGGCTCAGACATGTTCTTGATGCCCAGCCGCTACGAACCGTGCGGCATGTCCCAGCTCATCAGCCTGCGCTATGGCTCCATTCCCATCGTCCGCAAAACCGGCGGCCTATCCGACACGATCGAGGACTTCGATCCGCGCACTGGCAAAGGTACGGGTTTTGTTTTTTCGCGCTACGCCTCGGACGACCTGCTGGTGGCAATCGTCCGCGCCCTGGAAACCTTCAAGTACCCGCAGGTGTGGGAGCACCTCGCCTGGCAAGCCATGCAAGAATCGTATTCTTGGGACATCCCGGCCGAGAAGTACGTCGAGCTGTACCGACAGGCGATGGTGCTGCAAAAACAACGATCACACGAACGTTCTGATGCGCTGGGCTAACTTCTTTCACCTCTACCAGCCGCCGCACTGGCCGACGCGCGTCATCGCTAAAGTGGCGCGGGAAAGCTACCGCCCGCTGATCTCGTTTTTGCTCAGCCACCGTGACGTGCGGGTGACCATTAATATTGCCGGCTCGCTGACCGAGCAGCTGCAGCAGCGAGCCTTTCGGCCAATCGTGACCGGGCTCCGTCGACTCTTGCAGCGGGGCCAGGTCGAACTGACCGACTCGGCGATGTACCACGCGATTCTGCCGCTCCTGCCGGAAGCCGAGGTTCGGCGTCAAGTAACTCTCAACCGGGCCACCAACCGGCGAGCCTTTGGTTCGGCCTACCGGCCGGCCGGCTTCTTTCCGCCGGAGATGGCCTACAATGCCAAGCTCGGCCGGTGGCTCAGCCAGCTCGGCTACCGCTGGGTTATCCTTGACGGGATCAGTCACCCGGGACTGGTTAACTACGAACAACAGTACCGAATCGCCGGCACGACCCTGACCGCCGTTTTCCGCAACCGCTTTGTCAGCGACTACCTGGCGTTCGAAGCGCAACCTGGGGACGTTCACAAGTTCTTCTCGACGGTCCAGCGATGGAACGGGCAGAAGAGTCTACTGATCACGGCGATGGACGGCGAAAACCTTGGCCACCACCGGCGGGCGGCCAAAAAAATGTGGCAGCACCTGGTCCGGCTTCCCACCGTCGAAACGGTGACCATCTCGGAGGTGCTTAAATCGCTCGACGGTCCGCGCACCGTCCGGCCGCGGGCGGCCAGCTGGTCCAGTCGGCCAGCCGACCTGGCTCGCGACGTGCCCTTTGTCCTCTGGCGAAACCCCGCAAATCACCTGCACCAGCTCCAATGGGCGCTGTTTACCACCGTGCTCAAGTTAGTCTACCACCACGAACGCCGCGACCGACTGCCCCGGCCGATCCGGACCGAATTCGACCAGACGATGGCTAGCGACTGGTACTGGTGGGCCTCACGCGAGCCGTGGTGGGACGTCGACATCATTATGCAGGCCGCCGAACGGCTGCGGCTTCTGGCTGAGGAGCTCAGCCCGCCGCACTCGACCCTCGAACGAGTCCGTAGGTTGGTCGGGAGCATCAAAAACACCGCTCATCGCTGGCACGCTTCCGGCGCCGCCGACCGTCACCTCAAGCGCTTCATGCGCCACGAGCCAATGCCTCGCTACCTCGGCGGAAAAAGTGTAAACTAAAAGCATCAAAAGGCTCCAACTACGTCATGCTAATCTTAGGCTTTTGTATAACAACCCGTCGACCTGCAGCGGCGACGATCAGGGTGTCCAACGGACGGGACCCTAGCGGAGCCGCAAGGGTCGACACCCTAAAGGGAAGGGGGGAGCATCGGAGGGGGAAATCCCCGATCCAGTCGGGGAAGGTTTCACACCCGAGTATATGATTTGGGCCAACTTCCTGCACTTCTACCAACCGCCGACCCAGAAGCTGTTTTGGGTGAAAAAAATCACGGCCGAGTCGTACCGACCAATTCTCCGCGGCATGCTCGAACACGCGCACGCGCGGACCACCATGAATATCAGCTCCATTTTGGTCGAGCTGTGGGAACAGAACGGCGCGACCGATGTCATTGACCTCGTCCGCGAACTGCTGAAATGCGGACAAATCGAGCTGACCGGTTCGGCCAAGTTCCATCCCCTGCTCCCCCGACTTCCGGATCAAGAAATTATCCGGCAAATTGAGCTCAATACTCAAACACATCGCCAGTACTTCGGCGACCTCTACCGACCGCGTGGATTTTTCCCACCGGAAATGGGCATCTCAAAACACGTGGCTGAAGTCGTGTCCCGGCTCGGCTTTGAATGGATTATCTGCGATGAGTTATCTTTTAACCGCCAACTCGGCAAAATTGACTACGCCAAAATCTACACCAATGCCGACGCCCCGGCCTTGAAAATCTACTTCCGCGAACGGCGGATGAGCTACAAAATTCTCTCTGGTCAGCTCGGCACCGGCAACCTCTTAATCGAAGGTTTGGGCGACCGGCTCCAACGCCACGAGTACCTCCTAACGGCGATGGATGGTGAAACGTTTGGCCACCACCGACCGGGCATGGAGCACCTCCTTTTCGAAGTCTACGAATCGAAGCTCCTGGAAACCGTGCTGATTTCTGATTTGCCGCAGCGCTTCACCGCGACCGCCTCGGTCAGCCTCTTGCCGTCAACCTGGGCGTTGATGGAAAAGGACTTGGAGCGCAGCGTCCCCTTCGCCCGCTGGGACGATCAGGACAACACTATTCACCAGCTGCAGTGGCAGCTGACTGATCTGGCGATCGCCACCCTCGGGGCCGCTAGCGCTACCGGCCCAAGTTACGCTGAAGCCCGCCAGCTGCTGGACCGAGCGCTGCACTCTGATCAGTACTGGTGGGCCTCGGCCAAGCCGTGGTGGTCGCTGGAAATGATCGAGCGCGGAGCCAAGGAACTGAGAGATGTAGTCCTGAAAACGCCGGGCGCGAGCGACGAGGCTAAACGCCGGGCGACTGATCTCTACCAGCGAATCGTCTTTACCGGCTTCGATTGGCAGCGGGAGGGCATTGTCGAGGCGCTGTCGAAACAGGAAGACGAGGAAATCCGCCAACGTACCGACGAGGGCATGCCGACGTTGCCAAAACGGGAGATCGAGAAAATCATCAAAAACCTGGAAAAGGAGATGGCCTTGGTGGCGAGTCGACAAGAGTTCGAACGGGCGGCGCAACTCCGCGACCGAATTAAAGAACTGCGCCGGTACGAACAGCCGAGCTCGACCAAGCCATGACGACCGAGGGCAAGCTCGTCCGGCAAGCCCGAACGATTCAGGCCATGCGCCCGCTGCTGTCGCGGATCGTCCGTCGCGCCTACCCGCCTGGCACCACGCTCCGGTCGGCCAGCGCCCGCGAAATCGGTCGCTTTTCCTTTAAGCACTCACTTCGCTACGATCTGACGCTCCGCCGCCCCGGCGGCCGGACGATGCGGCACATCATCCGCGGCAACATTCCGAGTAAGGACACGGGCAACGAAGCGTCGATCGCCGACCGGTTACAGCAGGTGCTGACGCGGTCCAGTTTTTCGGCCGACCGGCTGCGCGCTCCGGCCTCATTTGGCGTGGTTCGTCGCCTCCGACTCCACCTGTACCAAGATTCGCCAGGCATACCGCTCGAGCGGCTGATCGAACGGGGCGGTTCGCTGGCCGTCGCGACGGCCCGCGACGCCGGCCGGTGGCTGGCTCGGCTGCACCGGCTGCGCCTCCAGACCAGTCCGCGACGAACGCCGGCCCGCATTGAACGGGACGCCAACTACTTCCGTGATGACGTTGTCCGAGCGGCGCCGGCATACCTCGAGCACGCAGTCCGGCTTCTCCAGGCCGCCACCGCTGCCCAGGTTGAGGTCGGTCGCCGCTACGGCCGATACTTCCGCACCATCCACGGCGACCTCAACCTCGACAACATCATTGCCAGCCGCGACGGCAGCACGGCTTTTATTGACTTTGGCAACAGCGTCACCTTTGACCCTTTGAGCGATGTAGGCAATTTCTTTGCCCAAGTCGACTTGCTCGTCTGGAAAGGCCGCTGCCGCCGACGCTTCGCCCAACGGCTCGGACGAGCTTTTATGACTGGTTACCGGCCGGCCCTCGTCGAGGTCGGACCGCAGGCAGGCCAACGGATCAAGCTCCACCGCGCCTGGTGGAGCCTGCAGGTTCTGGCCTATACCTTGTCTATTCGCCCCGCGCTTGGCCGCCGGATAGCGCGAGCCGCCTTGATCACCGCCGAACAGCTGCTGATTGGCGGCCGTTTCCCGCCACCGCTCGCGCTATCCGCGGTCAGGCCCGCTACCTTGCCGCGCGCCCTGCAAAACCGCGGTACCATGCAGGCCTACTTTACCACCCACCTCAAACAGTTTTTCCCGGGGGCGCAGACGCTGGCTCGGCTCCAGCTCGAGCACCACCGCGCCCTGTCGATACAGAGCTACCTGATGCGCTACCGACTGAATATCGTCTGGCCGGACGGCCAGACCAGTTACAGGCTAGTCCGGGGGAATCGGATTGATCACGCGAGTTTTGCAGTGATGGCCCGCGTTTGGCAGCACCGCCAGGGCTTCGCCAGTATTCGGCCGCTACGGTATGAACCACAGCTCAGGTACGTCTTTTACGAAGAGTTAGTCGGCGCTCCGCTGCGGCTGGTCCCCTTCCGTTCAGGTCATTTTGCCAAACTCGTGGTGGCGGCGGGCCGCGCCTTAGCCCGATTCCAGCGGGTCCCGACCGCGGGCCTGCGACACTTAACCTGGTCAGCGGAACGGCGTTTCCTGCGTCGGCTGGAACGACAGATTAAGCAAGGTGGGCCCGGGGCACTTCTAAACCTCAGAAAAACGTTCCAGTCCATCACGGCCGCGGAACGAACCCGCTGGTACGATCGGCGCGCCTTGGTCCATCACGACTTTCAGGCCAGCAATATCATCGCCGTTCCGTCCGGGATTGGGCTGATAGACTTCACCCAGAGCGGCATCGGACATCCAGCCATAGACCTCGGTATATTCCGCATGCACCTTAACGTCATGCTCCACGGTCACCTCGTCCCTGGCGTCATCAACCGACTGCGAGAACGATTCACCCAAGCCTATCTCCAGTCACTCAACCAACAACAGCGTCACCAGGTACGAGCTTCGCTCCCGACCTTCGAGCTGCGGAGCGCACTCGACATTCTGGCGATTACCCTGGTCAACCTCGGACCACGCGACCCGAATCGGCGGCGGTACGTGGACCTACTCCGCCGACTGATTGGCGAACTCCTGAATCACCTGGCGCAACCATGAACATCCTCTTGGTGAGCGCCGAAGTTAGTCCGTTCGCTAAAGTCGGCGGACTGGCTGATGTCGTTGGCGCTCTACCGATTGCCCTCAAGCGGCTCGGGGTCGATGTCCGCATCATCATGCCTCGCTATGAGCGGTTAACGGGTAATCCCTCGCTCGAACCGCTGTTGCCGGATGTAGTGGTCACCACTGGTCGCGGTCAGGAACACTGCCGCGTGCTAACCAGTCAGCTACCGGAAACGAAGGTACCGGTCTACTTGATTGAGAACACCACCTACCTCAGCCGTGGTCCAGTCTACAACGAACACGGCGTGGACGAGCCGTTCACGGAACTGGCCCGCTTTTTATTCTTCTCGGCGGCGGTGGCGGAAATCGTTCCCCTGCTCGGCTGGGAGCCTAACATTGTCCACTGCCACGACTGGCATACCGGGTTAGTGCCGGCTCTGCTGGCTCGTCGGGCCGTCCGGGCCGCGACCGTCTTTACCATCCACAACCTGGCCCACCAGGGTGGCTGGAACGCCGCCGCAGTCTTATCGTTTCTGGAACTGCAGGAAGCTGACGGCCGGCACCTGGCCACCCGCGACCGCCATGGCGATCTTAACCTCCTCCAACAAGGTGTGTTGGGCGCGACGTTGATCAATACGGTCAGTCCACACTACGCCCAAGAAATTCTCACCCCCGAACGCGGCGAAGGGCTGGCTGAATCGCTCCAGGACCGCCGCGACGATCTGGTCGGCATTATCAACGGCATTGATACCCACCAGTACGATCCGGCTCATGATCGGTACGTTCGCGTTCGCTACACCGCAGCCACCATTGAACGCAAAGCTGAAAACAAGTTGGCCCTACACGAACAGTGCGGCTTTACGCCTGATCCAACGATTCCCACGTTTGGTTTTATTGGCCGTCTGACCGAACAGAAAGGCGTTGATTTGATCGTCCAGCATAGTACAATGATGGTACGTTCCGGTGCCCGGCTCGTCCTACTCGGTAGTGGCTTGGCTGACTACGAAAGCCTGGTCCAGAAACTGACCCGCGAACACCCCCGCCACATCTACGCCCGTCTCGGCTTCGACGAAGCCTTTGCCCGAGCGATCTACGCCGGCTGTGACCTCTTCCTGATGCCCTCAGTGTTCGAACCGTGCGGCCTCGGCCAAATGATCGCCATGCGTTACGGCACCCCCCCCGTCGTCCACGCCACCGGCGGGCTGATCGACACGGTCCCCGACGTCGCGGCTGAACCTGAGCGCGGCCTGGGCTTCACCTTTACCCCCTTTACGCCGAAAGCCTTTGCCGAGTCCGTCGCTCGCGGTTTACACTGGTACCACGACCGGCCACGCTGGCAAGCCCTCCTTAGTCGCTGCATGACCCAAGATTTTTCCTGGGATCGCTCGGCCCGCGCCTACCTCGAGCTGTACCAACAAGCCCGGAAGACGCTATGACAACCTCAGAAATTCGCCAAGACTACATTCACGATCGGGTGGTCATCATCGCGGCTGGACGCAAGCGCCGACCGCATGACTTTCCGCCGACGACCGTGGTCCATCAAGACCAAGGCCCGGCCACCTGCATTTTCTGTCCCCCGCAGCTGCGCGACGTCAAAGCGCTCTTGACGATTGGTCGTGGCTTACACTGGACCGTCAAAGTCATCAAGAACGTCTACCCCGTTGTTCACGCGAGCAACCCGAAAGCCTACGGCTACCAAGAAGTGGTGATTGATACGCCGGAACACAACGTCGAGTTTGCCGACCTGTCGGTCGAGCACATCGCCATCATCATCGACGTCTTTGGCAAACGTATCCGCACGCTCGAACGGGACTCGAAAATTAAGTACATCATGACCTTCAAAAATCGCGGCGGAAAAGCCGGCGCCTCGATTGCCCACGCGCACTCGCAAATCTTCGCCTCGTCGTTCGTCCCGCCGCACATCGTTGACAAACGCCGACGGGCAGAAGAGTACCAGATCCAGAAAGGTCGCTGCTATTATGAGGACCTCCTCGTCCGCGAGCAAAAAGGTCCGCGCTGGATTACTGAAGATGGCCACTTCGGCGTGATCGCTCCGTACGCCTCGTCCTACAACTACGAAGCCTGGATCATTCCCTGGCGCCATGTCGACAACCTCGGCAACCTAAAAGCCGTTGAGCGACAGTCGCTGGCCGCCATGCTCAAGCACCTGTTGACAAAGCTGAGTACGCTCGGCCTGCCCTACAACCTCTTCTGCCACCAGCTGGTCAACGACAAAAACGAACACTTCTACCTTCGGATTGCGCCGCGCGGCGACGTCTGGGCCGGCCTCGAACTCGGATCACGGCTCATCGTCAACACCGTTCCACCTGAAGATGCGGCTAGGTTCTACCGGGGAGAAGGGAAGAAAAGACCCTCGAAGAAACGTCGGTAACCATTCAACAATCAGACCACCCCACAAGCAGTGGAATAAACATAGGTCGTTTTTTGCCCCTCCTCATGTGAGGAGGGGCTAATATGACGTTAACCGCTTGTTTGTGTTTGCGGGGTGGTGTGTTTCTTGACAGTTGCCGGATGCGTTTGACTGAGCTCCGAAGTCAAATTGTTTTCTTTTTTGGCAGTGCCTGAATGAGAAATTTGACCGTTCTTTTTTTCTTTCCAATAACGAGTTGATGCCAGCCTAAACCAACATCCCAAGGATTTTTCCGCCAATCTTTTTCAATTTTTCCGTCAAGATAAACTGCTCCTTGTTCGAACAACCTTTGAGCATCACTATTGCTACGGGCGTAGCCGGCGTTTACTACAACGTCTCTTAACGCCTTCCAAAATTTTACTTCGACTGTTCGGCCGTCGGTTTTTCCCTCTCGAAAGTCTTCCCATTTTCGCATCGCCTCATTCGATTTCTCGACACCATGGTACTCCTCAACAATCTTGCGCGCCAAAAACATCTTCGTGTTCCGCGCTTCGGCGCCTGACCAGTGCATTTTTTCAAAATCCGCCAGTGCCACATCAGTCGCCAGCTCGAAATAGTCGCGCAGCACGGTATCTGGCAAGGACATAATCTTCCCGAACATCTCAAACGGCTCTTCTTCCAGGGCAATAAAGTTGTTGAGCGACTTGCCCATTTTCTGGCCGTCCGTACCGATTAGGTACTTGGTCAGGACCACGTCCTGTGGCGGCAAACCGTGTGCTCTCATTAACTCCCGGCCGGTCAGCAGGTTGAATTTTTGATCGAGCCCGCCGACCTCCACGTCAGCTTTGACCGCCACTGAATCGTAAGCTTGCAGCAGCGGGTAGAACAGCTCGTGAAAAGCCAGCGGTTGCCTGTTTTTGGCGCGGTCGCGAAACGTTTCATGGGACAGTATCCAGCCGACTGACAGCTGCGCCGCCTGACCGATAAGGTCTTTTAGCGAAAACTTCTTAAACCACTCAGACTGCCAGCGGACCTCGGTACGTTTCTGGTCTATAATCTTGAACGCTTGACGTTCGTAGGTCGCGTAATTTTTTTTAATCGCGGCGTCAGACAACGGCGGCCGTGTCTCAGTACGACCTGACGGATCACCGATGCTGGCGGTATAGTCGCCAATAATCAAGACAGCGACGTGACCGAGGTCTTGCCAGCGACGCAACACTCGCAGCGGTACCGCGTGACCAAGGTGTAATTGCGCGCCGGTCGGGTCAATGCCGAACTTAACGCGCAACGGGCGGCCACGACTGAGGTGTTGGCCGAGGTGCGCTCGATCAACGACTTCAGCAATACCACGAGTTAATAGTTCGCGAGAGTCCATTAGTGCGCTAAACGCTTGAAAGTATAGCACTTTTTTGTTATGCTCGGCAGGCTATGAGCACGTCGGCGACGCGAGTCGCCAGGCACCGGCTACTGAGCATCACCGACCGCTGGTGCGGACGTTGATGTATCCGGCGTGGACTCAACCGTATGCCCATCCCCCACCTCAAGCGACCCCCGCCAAACGCTGAAGACCCAACTCGCCGGTTTGATCGTACCTGGCGCGCCGCGAAGCCGCGAGGTGGTCCGACCATCTTCCGGGCGCTGGTCGCGCTGGGAGGTTTGTTCATGGTAGCCGGGCGACGCGCCTGGGAGCGGATGCGCGCTGCTGCCCGTCAACAAGCCCGTCGCGAGCGGTTGGTCCGCTTTTGGTTTCCGCTCGGCGCAACGCTGGCGCTGTTTTTTGTCTTTTCAACCGTGGTGGTGTTTGCCTGGTTTTCCCGTGATCTCCCCGACCCCGACAAAATCTCTGATCGCAACGTCGCCCAATCAACTCGGATTTACGCCCGCGACGGTAAAACGTTACTCTATGAAATCCATGGTGACGAGCGTCGGACCGTGGTCGAGCTGAGCGAAATTACGCCGTCGGTCATTAACGCCACCGTCGCCATCGAAGACAAAGACTTCTACAAACACCAAGGCTTCTCGCTGACCGGCATTGTCCGCGCCCTGTGGCGCGACGTTACTACCGGTTCGTCGCAGGGCGGCTCGACCATTACCCAGCAGTTCGTCAAGAATGCCATTCTGACCAGTGAAAAAAGGTTGACCCGCAAGATTCGCGAGGTCGTCCTCGCCTACCAAATCGAACGCCGCTTCACGAAAGAGCAAATTCTCAAGCTCTACTTCAACGAAATCCCGTACGGCTCGAATGCCTACGGCGTCGAAGCCGCCGCCGAAACGTATTTTGGTAAACCGGCCCGCTCCCTGACCTTGGCCGAATCGGCTGTCCTGGCCGCGCTGCCGCAGGCCCCGACCTTCTACTCGCCCTACGGCAACCATACCGACAAACTGCTCGGCCGGGCTCACTACATCCTCGACCTAATGGTCGAGCAGGGGTACCTCAAGCAAGCGGAGGCCGATGCGGCCCAGCAAGACGATGTCCTTAAAAACGTCAAGCCGAAACGGGAAACCATCATTGCTCCGCACTTCGTCTTCTACGTCAAAGAATTACTGACAGAAAAATACGGTGAGAAGGTAGTCGAGCGCGGCGGGCTTCGGGTGACGACGACCCTCGACGTCGACAAGCAGCTGGCGGCCGAGAAGGTCATCGGCGAGCTGGCGCCGGCCAACGAGAAGCGGTGGGGGGCGACGAACGTCGCGCTGGTGGCGATCGACCCTAAGACCGGCCAGCTCCTGACCATGGTTGGTTCGCGTGATTACTTTAACCGAGACATTGACGGCAACGTCAACGTCGCCCTGACGCTGCAACAGCCCGGATCATCAATCAAGCCGATTGTCTACGCCACGGCTTTTAGTCGCGGCTTTACACCAGAGACCATTCTATTCGACCTGAAGACTCGGTTCAAGAACGCCGGTGGACCCGACTATGCGCCGAATAACTACGACGGCAAGGAGCACGGACCAGTGGCGATGCGCCAGGCTCTGGCCGGATCGCTTAACATCCCGGCGGTCAAAACCCTCTACTTGGCCGGTATCGATAACGTCATTGACCAAGCCCAAAAAATGGGCTACACCACCTGGGATGACCGTTCGCGGCTCGGCCTGTCGCTAGTCTTGGGTGGAGCCGACGTCACCCTGCTCGAGCATACCGCGGCCTTCGGCGCTTTTGCGACCGAGGGGATGCGCTACACCACCGCGCCGATCCTCCGGATTGAGGATCGGAGCGGCAAGATTCTAGAAGAGTTCAAGGCCACGGCCAGCCGCGTTCTGGACGAGAATGTTGCCCGAATGATCAACAGTGTGCTCAGCGACAACGATGCCCGCAGCTTTATTTTTGGCTCACGCAACCGGCTGACGCTGCCGGACCGACCAGTGGCGGCCAAGACCGGCACCACCCAAGAGTACCGCGACGCTTGGGCTCTCGGCTACACGCCCAGCTTCGTCGCCGGCGTCTGGACCGGCGAGACCAGAAATAAGGCGATGAAACCCGGCGCCGACGGATCAGTGGTGGCCGCCCCAATCTGGAACGCCTTCATGCGCCAGGCCCTGCAGGGTACCCGACCGGAGTCGTTCAAGAAGCCCAAGTCACCCAAGGTCGACAAACCAATCCTCCAGGGCAAGCTTGAGGGTGAAGTGCCGACTAAAGTCGACTGGGTCACCGGCCGACAAATCCCCGACTCGTGCTTGGCCTCGTGGCCGAAAGAGTTCGTCACCGAAAAAATAGTTCGCGCCGTCCATACTATTCTCCACTACCTTAACCCGCGTGATCCGCTCGGACCGGCGCCAGCTGACCCAACCAAAGACCCTCAATACGCTTCGTGGGAAGGCCCGGTCCACGCGTGGGCTAAGAAAAACGGTTACCTCGAAGAGCGTCCGGCGCTCGAGTCCTGCGAGCTGCGCACGCAAGCGCCGCTGGTCACCATCACCAGTCCGGCCGCCAATGCTACCATCACCACTGACAGCGTGGCAGTCAGCGTCTCCGTCAGCAGCCCGCGAACGATTGCGGCCACCGAATTCTACTTCAACGGCGTCGCCGTAGCGCAGCCGACGACCACGGCCACCACCGTCGCCATTCCCCTAGTTGACGTCGGTAACGGCTTCTACCCGATTCGGGTAGTTGCTCGCGACGACGTCGGCAACGTCGGCGAGGCCAGCTTTGACATCAACGTGCTTCATCCGACGTAGCCGCCGGGTCGCCACGCACGAGTTGGACACGTTCAATGCTGATGCGGGGGAATTGTTGGCGCAGGCGGTCAAGCAGTTGGCGTTCGTGGTAGCGGATCTCGAGGCTAACCGCCTGATTGCTGATCACCAGCGTCAAAGCCCCGCGCCGAAATGAGCGGGGGAAAACGAACTGTTGACTGTCCGGCCCGAGAAGCTCCCGGAGGAGACTGGCGGTGTGACGGAGGATTTGGGCGGCTAACACCTGCTCGGTCGCGCCAGCCCGTCCGACGGCCCCGGCCAAAAGGTCAGCGAGCCGCGTGGCCATGCATTACTGCCGAATAGGCATGAGTAGGTACAGGTATGTCCCGCCGTTTTGCGGCCGTAAAACGCCCGGACTGGCGTTATCTGAGACGCCGAGTGTGGCGCTGTCCGTACCGAGGTTGGCTAGGCCATCGAGCAGGTAACGGTAGTTGAAGACAATGCTGGTTGGCTTGCCGCTGACTTTCGCCTCGATTCGCCCGCGGTGCTCGCCGAGCTCGGCATTGGCAGCGGCGCAGGTTATTACCCGGCCGGTTGGGTCGAGCTCAACGGTGACATCATTGATCCCTGGTTTGCAGAAGAGGCTGGCTGTTTTGACCGCCTTGGTCAGTGTTTCCACGTCAACAACCGCTTGCGTCTGACTCGATTCCGGGATGATCTGCTGATAATCGGGGTACTGGCCCTCGATCAACCGGGTGGTCAACTCTGTGCCGTCGGTGACGAAGAGGGCTTGACTATCACTGAGATAAAGCTCAACCTGGCCCTCCACGGGCAGGATCCGGGCCAGTTCAGCTAAGGCTCGGCTGGGAATAATGGCAGTAAGATCGCGGCCGGCGCCGTCCAATTGTAGTCGGGCTTCGGCCAGGCGGTAGCTGTCCGTGGCCGCCATGGTCAGTTCGGCTCCGCGCCGGGCAACGTAGATTCCAGATATTTCTGGTCGGGTGGCGTCTTGCGCGGCGGCAAAAAGCACACGCGTTAACCCGTGGTGGAGGGTGGTGGCCGGCGCCCGAAAGCCGCTCTCGTGGGCCACCGCCGGGATAATCGGAAAATCATCCGCGGTAATTCCTCGGATGGTGGTTTTTGAAGTTGCCCCCTCAACCCGAAGCGAGGTGCCATCTGACTCAAGTTCGATACGATCGTCGTCGAGTAAACTTACAAACTCATTAAGCAGCCGTGCCTGGACGGTTACTGACCCCTCTTTGGTAACCTTACCGCGCACCCGCGTAATAACCCCAACCTCGAGGTTTGTTGCCCCAAGCGTTAGCGTGCCGCCCGTAGCCCGAAGCAACACGTTGCCCAGGATTGGCAACGTAAGGTTTTTGGCCGCTACCCGGGTAACAATCGACAGTCCTGTGGTAAGGTTCTCTTTAGTGCAGGATATTTTCATACCAGATGGTAATAGTAATAAGGACGGTGGGAAAGTGGATAACCATTGTTTCGGTGGTTGCTTGTTGGGGTTAGGGGTGGTGGTGGTGTGGTTTTTGTGTTGGTGGCAGTGTGGGTGGGTTGGTGGGGGTTGTTGGCAGGCGTCGGCGTCAATGGGATAAGGTGTTGGTGGTTTGGTAACGGCGGGGAGAGTTATCCCTAGTTTGTGCCGTGGCCACCCGCGATTTTTGTGACCACAATCCCACAGTCATTCACATGTTGTACAGACGCTGGCGGATAAGGTTGATATCCTGACGAAGCTTGTCGTCGTTGCCGACAATAGTGCCGATCTTCATGACGGCGTGCATGGCGGTCGTGTGATCCCGCCCACCAAGCTCGTGACCGATATTGGGGAACGAACTCTTGAGTTCTTCGCGCATTAAAAACATCGCGATTTGTCGTGGTAACACCAACTCCTTCTTGCGGCTGTTACCAACCATGTCGTCAAGCGAGACATCGTAAAACGAGGCCACCGTATTGAGCAGCTGCTTGGCGGTCAGTCCGCCGCGCGGGGCGCGACTGGTGACCGAGGCCAGCAACTGCTTGACCCCGTCGAGCGTCGGCGCGGCGTTGTTGAGTTGTTGGTAGACGATGATGCGGTTGAGTGCGCCCTCCAACTCACGGACGTTCGACTGGATGGTGGTGGCCAAGAAGTGAAGGATCTCCGCGGATAGGCGGTAGCGCTTGTCTTTACACTTTGATTCAAGAATGGCGGTCCGTGTTTCGTAATCGGGTTGAGCGATGTCGGCAATCATGCCCCATTCGAACCGCGAAGTGATTCGGGCTTCGAGCGCGGGAATCGACTTCGGCGGGCGATCGGAGGTAACTACGATCTGCCGATTAACTTGGTGCAAGGCGTTGAAGGTGTGAAAGAATTCTTCCTGCGTCCCCTCTTTACCCGCTAGGAATTGGATATCGTCGATCAATAAGACGTCGACGGTGCGGTAGCGCTTCTTGAACGATTCGGCCTGACCCCGCGAGACGGCCTGGATGAAGTCGTTGGTGAACCGCTCGCAGCTGACGTACAGAACGCGTTTGTCGGGGAAACGCCGCAACACCTCGTGGCCGATGGCCTGCATCAAGTGCGTCTTGCCCAAACCAGCGCCGCCGTAGATAAACAGCGGGTTGTAGGTTTCTCCCGGCTTTTCACTAACCGCCATGGCCGCCGCATGGGCCAGCGCATTGCCCTTACCAACGACAAAACCCACGAACTGGTAACGCGGGTTGAGATTGAAGTCCTCGATGCGGCCGTTTCCGTTGGCGGTTGGTTTCGGCGCGACCGTGTCGACCGTCGGGGTCGAGCCGGGCGAGGCGGCGTGGCGTTTCGGGGTCGAGACCTGATACTCGACTTTGACGGGTTTTTGGTCAAGCGCGTGTTCAAGCGCTTTGATGATCTGATCGTGGTACTTATTCTGCAGCCAGCTCTGGGTGAAGGCGTTTGGCACGCCGATCAACACGGTCCCCTGGTCAGCCGATAAGACGAACGTGTTCTTAAACCACGTCGTAAAATTAGCTTTACTGATGAGCAGCTCAAGCTCACCAAGGACAACCTGCCAGAGTTGTTCATTGGTCATGGAAACCCCAGTACGTTACGTCTAGCTACTAACAGACTATAGCACGACTTGATGAATCAAAAACTAATGATTTTATGGATTAGGTGTGGAGAAGCTGTGCATGAAATGTGGAAATTTTCCCACCACTCAACCCTCACGCGTTGACGATTTCGGTTTTTGACTGTTATACTGCGGTAACAATACGAAAAGTATGCCGAAGCGAACCTACCAACCAAAGAAACGTCGCCGTCATCGCGTACACGGCTTTCTCCGTCGCGCTCGGTGCGCCGGCGGCCGTCGGGTACTCAGCCGTCGACGACGCAAAGGTCGCCGACGGCTGACCCCGGGCGTGCGCTAGGGGATATGCTGTCGCGTGCCAACCGGCTCCGCCACACCACCGCCTTTAGCCGGGTCTACCAGCAGGGGCGGGCGGTTGGCGGTCAGACACTCGTCGTCCGGGCACGGCGAACGAAACCAACGGCGACACCCCGGGTCGGCATCGTCGTCGGCACGAAGGTATCGAAGCGGGCGACGGCGCGAAACCGCCTGCGCCGGCAGCTCCGAGCAGCCGTCCGGCCCCGGCTACCCACGGCCCGCGGGTTCGATCTCGTCATCATTGCTAAATCGAGCGCTCTCCAGCAGCCCTTCGCCAACTTGGCGGCCGAATGCGCCAGGCTGATTGATCGCGTCACCAGCAACTCTCGTCGATGAACCCACTGACTACCCTCATTACCGCCCTCATCCGGAGGTACCAACGGACGCTCTCTCCTGACCACGGACGGTGGCGGGCGGCGTATCCCCATGGTTTTTGTCGTTTTCACCCTTCCTGCTCCAGCTACGCCATCAAAGCCCTGGAACGCTACGGCCTGATCCGGGGACTCTGGCTGGCTGGCTGGCGTTTGCTCCGCTGCAATCCCTGGAGCGCGGGTGGCCTTGACCCCGTGCGCTGACCACGATGGCACTGTTCCACACCATCTTCTACCGGCCGATCTTTAATGCCCTGATCGCGGCCTACCACTATCTCCCGGTTCATGATTTGGGGCTGGCCATCATTGCCGTCACGATCCTGACGTTGACGGTACTCTTCTGGCCATCATTGATCCAAGTCCGCTCCTCACAAATGCTGCAAGAGCTGCAGCCGAAGTTGAAGGAACTGCAGCAGAAACACAAAAACAACCGCGAAGAGCTGGCTCGGCAGACCATGGCCCTCTACCGTCAGCATAAGTTTAATCCGTTATCCTCTTGCCTGCCGATTATCGTCCAGTTCCCCTTCTTTATCGCCCTCTATCAAGTTTTCATTTCTGGCCTCAAGATTGACCCGGTCACGCACCTGCTGGCCCCCGAACGACTGGCTGACCTGTACGGCTCGTTGCGCGACATCTACGCCGCCGCGCCAATCGTGACGACCTCGTTTGGGTTTTTAGACTTAAGCGCGACCAAGAATATCGTCCTAGCCATTCTCGTTGGCGGGTCACAGTTCCTTCTGACCCGGCTGCTGGCCCCCAAGAGCACGCCGCCGAGTGTTCCGGGCGCCAAAGACGAACGGTCGGCCACCTCCATCCTGCGACAGATGAACTACATCACCCCTTTCAGCTTCGCCTTCATCTCGTACATTCTGCCGGCCGGCCTATCACTCTACTACATCACCTGGAACTTATTCCAGATTGGTCAGCGGCAGATTTTGGCCCGGCCCAAGCGACCGCCGACGATTGAGTCGAAGCCATGAGCATTGTCTCGCTCAAGCAGCTCCACCACCTGCCAGTTGAAACCGAGAGCGGCAACCGTCTCGGCCGGGTGGTTGACATCGAACTGGACGTTGAAGCACACCTGGTCAACGCGTACCTGGTCAGTCCGAGCCGTCTCGTCCAGCCACTAATTCAATCAACCCTGCGCATCCACCGTTCGCAGGTCGTGGCGATAACGCCAACCAAGTTGGTGGTTCACGATTCGGTTAGGCCGATCGGCAGCGAGGTCCAGCGCGGTCGGCCGAGCCTCCCAAAGGACGTCGCCCCGGCCCTACCGGCACGAAGCGGCTAAGCCGGCCAACAACTCGAATGACGCGCCGGTGATTGACGCGGACACGGAAGTTAAGGAAGGTCGTTCGGTTTCGGGGGAGCTGCCGACGATCCAGCCGGTCAGCCCACTCGACGATGATAATTGCTTGACGGTCGCCGAGTACTTCGGTCACCGTGGCGGTGTCGGTCACTGACAACCGGCGTAACCGGTAGAGGTCAAGATGGTGGAGCTGTCGGGCCAGTTGACGTCCGGTGCGGTAGCTGGCCGCGATCACAAACGTTGGACTCCGCAGCCGCGAACGAACACCCGCCGCCCGCGCCAAGGCTTGGGCGAAGGTCGTTTTGCCGCTGCCAAGACCGCCGGTCAAGGCAACAATTTCTCCAGCCCGGGCAGCTCGGCCAAGGGCAGCGGCCAGTCGACGGGTGGCGGCGGGCGAATCGGTCGTCACGGTGACGGAGCGAGCCATAGTGCCTATGCTAGCAGGCGCTGGCCCCGGCGGCCAGCCAAACGGCGCCGAAACGTGACCCGGTTAGAGAGGCCGAGGTAATTAGTTCGTGGTAGGTTTCAGTTTTCAGGATACTTCACGCCGACGCCCTAACGGGGTTGACAGGTTTTGCCCGGCTCAGTAAGATAACCCATTCTCTACAAAGCATCTTGGAGGGTGTAGTTAAACCATGGAACTGACCTCCCTCCACCAAGCCGTCGAACTGCTCAACCGGAGCAAGAATATCCTCATCTGTCTGCCCGTCCGGCCGTCGTCGGACGCCATTGCCGGCGGCCTGGGGTTGTTCTTGACGCTGGAAAAACTGGGCAAGCGCGCCCGGATTGTCTGTAGCCAGTTCGAGTTGCCAGCCAACCACGGTTTCTTGCCGAAGAGCAACGCCATCGAAAAAGAGTTGAAGAACATCCGCCAGTTCATCATCACCCTCGATGTTTCCAAGGTAGCCGTCGACGAGCTGAGCTACGCCATCGAGGATGGTAAGCTCAACGTCTTGGTCACGCCCAAAGACGGCTTCTACGAGGCTCGAGACGTGACCACCGGCGCCGGCAACTACGCCTACGATCTGGTGGTTACCGTTGATGCGGCCGATCTCGAACTGCTCGGCGAGCTAGCCACCAACAACGCCGAGTTTTTCTACCGCGTGCCGATTTTGAACGTCGATCACCGCGCCAAAAACACCCACTACGGCGCAGTCAACCTGGTTGACCTGACCGCCAGCTCGACCTCGGAGCTGGTATTTGAGTTGGTCAAGGCGTTAGGGTTTAACGTCCTCGACGAGCAGGTGGCGACGACCTTGCTGACCGGCATCATTTCTAAAACCAAGAGCTTCCAGACGCCGAACGTGACGCCGCGCTCGCTGGCCGTCGCCAGCCACCTGATTGCCTCGGGCGCCCGGCGCGAGGAAATTATCGACAACTTGTTTCAGTCGAAGTCGCTCGGCACGCTGAAGCTCTGGGGGCGGGCGCTGGCGCGGCTGCAAGAAAAGTTCGACGGCCGGTTCGTTTACTCACTGCTGTCCGAGCAAGATTTTGCTAAGGCCGAAGCCACCGAAGATGAGCTGCCGCGCGTCATCGACGAGCTTATCGTCAACGTTCCGACGGCCCAGCTGATCGCTATCATCTACGCCCGCCGCGGAATCGTTACGGTCCTGGCCAGCGCCACTAACGCCATCAACTTGCTCAAGCTTTTCCCCGGGGCGGCGGTACACGGCGCGCAAAACCTGGTCATCTGGAAGTCAACCTACCCTGACCTCGGCGCCGCTGAAGCCAGCGTCACCAAGATCGTCGAGAGCTTGTTTAAGTAGCGGCCGAGGTCGATGACAGTGAAACCCTCACCCAACCTCTCCCTGGAAGGGAGAGGAGAAACCATCCCATCAGCCTGAGCCCAAAACTGACACCCCAATTAGCCCCCCTCAGTCGAGGAGGGGCTGAACGTAGTGAGTTCTTAACCACAGTCTGTGGGGCGGTTGCGCACGCATCAAACGCAGCCCCGCGAGCGGGTGTGGTAATTTCAATAAAGTCGGTCACGGGGTATACTGAGTGGACATGGATGACCAAACGTCGAATCTCCGCATTGCCTCGCCGGAAACCGAAGAGAAGTTCCGCGAGAAGATGGCGGAGATCAAGCTGAAGGAGAAAGAGCACCTGACGCAGGAGCGCGGGTCGCGCTTAGGTTTGCCCTACATAAACTTGACCGGTTTTCCGATCGGTCCGGAAACGCTGGCGACGATTGCCAAGGACGTGGCCGTTAAGCTCCAGGTAGTTTGTTTCTTGCGGAGCGGCCATGAAATTCGGCTGGCGGCCGTTGATCCGGAGCGCGACGGTGTGGCCCAACTGGTTGAGACAATCGCCGCTGAGAACAACGCCCACGTCGGCCTGTACGTCATTTCTGAGCACAGCTTTTTGAGCGCGCTAAAACTCTACGACCGCATTCCCCAGCCGCGTAAAGTTACGACCGGCCTCGAGATTCGGCAGGATGCGGTCCGACGGTACCGGCAGGAACTGAAAGATTTTCGCGCCCTCGAACAGAAGGTCAGGAGCGTGCCGCTGACCGAAGTCTTTACGCTCATCCTAGCCGGGGCGATCGAGGCCGCCGCTTCTGACGTCCACATCGAGGCCGAGGAGCAGGATGTTAAGGTCCGCTACCGAATTGACGGCGTGCTGCAGACGGTCGCCGCCTTACCCAAGGACGCTTGGCCGCGGATCATCAACCGCATCAAGCTGATTGCCGGATTGAAAATTAACGTTGATAAGGTGCCGCAGGACGGCCGGGTGACGCTGCTGCTCGATAACCAGCACATTGACGTTCGCGTCTCGACCCTGCCGACCGCCTACGGCGAAAGCGTCGTCATGCGGCTCCTGATGGGCTCAAACGTCAGCATCACCTTCGAGCAGCTGGGCCTGCGCGGTCGAGCCTTCAGATTGTTGGTGCAGCACATCGACCGGCCGAACGGCATGCTCCTTACCTCGGGGCCGACCGGTTCCGGAAAAACCACGACGCTCTATGCTATTGCCGTCAAGCTGAACAAACCGGACACCAAGATCATCACCCTGGAAGATCCGATCGAATACAGCTTGCCTGGGATCAACCAAAGTCAAGTCGATTGGTCAAAGGGCTACACCTTTGCCAAGGGCTTGCGCGCCATGCTGCGGCAAGACCCGGACATCGTTATGGTCGGCGAAATTCGCGACCTGGAAACGGCCGAGACCGCGATTCAGGCGGCGCTGACCGGCCACCTCGTGCTCTCGACGCTGCACACCAACGATGCCATCGGCGTCATCCCGCGATTGCTGTCCATGGGCACGAAGCCGTACCTGCTGGCGCCGGCCTTGAACTTGATGATGGGCCAGCGGCTGGTCCGCAAGATTTGCGACCGGTGCGTCGTCGACGATCAGCTTGATCCGGAAATGCTCGAACGGGTCAAGCGCGCGCTGGCCGACATCCCCGCTTCCAGTCCTGATCGACCTGGCCAGCACACGTCGTGGCGGTTTAAGAAAGGCGCGGGCTGCGATGTTTGCCACGGGATTGGCTACCGCGGCCGGATCGGCATTTTTGAGGTTTTAGAGATGAACGGCCAGCTGGAAAAATTAATTCTCTCCGGCACGGCCGCCGAGGCTGACCTGCGCGAACTGGCCCGCGACCAAGGCATGCTGACCATGGCGCAAGATGGATTACTGAAAGCGCTAGATGGGATTACCACGGTGGAAGAGGTATTTTCGGTGGCGGAGTAAGTCACCGCCCCTGTCCTCCGGACATCCCCTCCACAATTGTGGAGGGGAGACCGCGAAGCGGTGGGGAGGTGGTGGGGATTGTTAAGCAATCTGGGCAATGGTATAATCCCCCTACGGGGGATTCAGGTTGTCAGCACATTCGCCCACAATCCCCTGCGAATACTTACGAATAGGGCGAATGATCGGAAAGAGGTATGTATGAAAGGCATGGATTCGAGGCGAACCATTGAGCACCGGCTGGCGATTATTGACGGCCACTTGACCGCCATTCGCAAGATGCTGGCTGACGGTAAACCGGCTGTTGAAGTGTTGCGTCAGTCGCGGGCCGTGCAAAACGCCCTCAAAAAGTTCGACGCCGCCTTGATTGAACAGTACTTGAACACGTCGGTGGCCGCTGATGTCGCCAGTGGCAAAACCGCCAAAGCCGCCAAAGAGCTGGCTGAGCTATTTGAGCTGCTGTGACCGCTGAAGACCTCAAGTCATTGGTGCAGGAAATTGTAACGCAGTCACGCAATCTTCGTGATAAACATACGAGTGAGACAAACGCACCAGTCAACTATGCTGCAGTTTTCGCGCAGACCCAAGATGAATATACAACGCTCGTCGATGCGGCGCGACATTTTGGAAGCGTTATTAAGGAAACACCAACCGGCCCGCTGTTTCAAATAGATCCGCTGCGCACGGTCGCCGGCGATTTAAGGCTGCTGAAGATACGCGCACCTGACCCGACACGCACCGAACGCGGCGATGCCGATTTCACCGTTTCGAACTACCAGCTCTTCAAAAGCGTTAACCTTCAAAGGCCGGGATTCAAACTCATCGAGCGCGGAAGTATGGAAATGATTGAGCTGGTTGACTCGAGCTTTGATGTTCGTGCATATTTTTCAAATCCACCGCTCGACAAACAGCTAGCATTGATATAAACGCGGCGGTTACAAGTGTCGTGCACTTCTCGACTCCCCCGCCGCATGGCGGGGCGCTCGAAGAACAATAATAAAACTGCTGTTCGAGCGAAGTCGAGAACTTTAGCATTACTCCAGTTCTGCCAAAGCCGCCAAAGAGCTGGCCGAGGTGTTTGAATTACTCTAGTTCGGCTATCCGGCTCCGAGCGGCATTCAGATCGGCTTGAGCTTGCGCCCGCACGTGCTCCGGCGCTTTGGCGTTGGCGACGAGTTGTTCTTTTTGAGCGATGTAGCGGTTGAGCTGCTCGACTTCGCGCCGGCGCCAGTCGGCATATTGTTTGGCCACCGCCCCCGGCACCATCAACTGCTCATCGGCGATGACGACGCGGTCAGCCTCAGTCGGTGCTTGGTCGGCGAAGGCAACGCCAGTCAGTCTGGCCAGCAGTTCACGGTTGAGCTTAGTAGTTGGTTGGATTGACAGCGGTTGGTTGTTGGCGCCGTGGATTTTGAGGTTGCGCAGGCCGATTACCAGGCGTTGAAAGTTTTTGAACCCTTGAATAGTTCGAAGCTCATGCTGGTACCGATTTTTGTTAGTTGGCCACGATTCGATCATCAGCAGCCGTTTTTCGCCCATGGCTTTCCAGATTGCTTCAGTGATAAACGGCGCAAAGGGATGGAGGAGTATTAGGCATTGTCGCAGGACATGGCGCAGCACGGCCGTGTTCTTTTCAACTTTGTGAATCTCCACGTACCAGTCAGCAAAGTCTTTCCACAGAAATTGTTGCAAGGCCTCCACCGCCAGTCCGAATTGGTACTTGTCGAGGTGCTGGGTGACGGTACTTGTAACTTCGTTAAGTCGAGCGAGAATCCAGGCATCGGCGAACGTACCACCCCTGCTCCCACCCCCCCGCGGCGCCTGGCGGCTCCTCCGCCCCCCCTTAGCAAGGGGGGGCTGTGTTAGCACATACCGGCTGACGTTCCAGAGTTTGTTGCAGAAGTTTCGCTGACCGGCGATTTTCTGCTCGGACATGCGGAAGTCGAGACCGGGTGCCGTGCCGACGACCAACGAGAGGCGCAGCGCATCAGTTCCGTATTTCTCGGCCATTGGGATGGGGTCAATGCCGGTGCCTTTTGATTTGGACATTTTCTGGCCCTGTTGATTGAGCACGAGACCGTGAATGTAGACGGTTTTGAACGGTACTTCTTTCAGGAAGTAGCGTGAAAACATCACCATCCGGGCGACCCAGAAAAAGAGGATGTCCCAGCCGGTGCCAAGAACGGCCGTGGGGTGGAACCGTCTCAAGTCTTTGGTTTTTTTTGGCCAACCGAGGGTGGAAAAGGTCCACAGGGCCGAGGAGAACCAGGTATCGAGCGTATCGTCGTCATGTCGGTAACCGCGGTTACGGCAACGCCGGCAGGTGGCTTTGGGTTCTTTAATCGAGGCGACCGGCTCGTCGCAGGCAATGCAGTACCAGATCGGCAAGCGGTGGCCCCACCACAGCTGGCGGGAAATGTTCCAGTCGCGGATGTTGGTGAGCCAGCGGACCAGAACTTTGGCAAACCGTTCAGGAACGACCACGGTTTTCTTCGACCGGAGGGCAGCCAAGGCCAAAGTAGCCAGCGGTTTGGTTTTAACGAACCACTGCCTGGAGAGCAACGGCTCGATTCGTGTCGCCGACCGTGAGCAGTACGCGACGTTGTGGGTGAAGTCTTCGGTCTTAACGAGGTTGCCGGATTCGCGGAGCAGTCGGACGACCAATTCGCGCGCTTCGAGCGTGCCCATCCCGGTAAAGTCACGACCGGCGGCGGCCGTCATCCGGCCGTGGTGATCGATGACCACGAGCTTAGACAAACCCTGCCGCTCGCCGATTTCAAAGTCAAGCACGTCGTGGGCCGGGGTGACCTTGACCGCGCCCGTGCCAAACTGCGGGTCAACGGCGCGATCAGCGACGATCGGCACGATCCGTCCGGAAATCGGCAGCTTAACCCGCTGGCCGAGAATTTTTTTGTAGCGCGGATCGTCGGGGTGGACGGCCACGCCGGTGTCGCCGAGCATGGTTTCCGGTCGGGTGGTGGCCACGGTGACGTACTCGTTGCCGGTCAGCAGCGGGTAGCGAATGTACCAGAGGGTGCCGGCCTCTTCGCGGTAGTCGACTTCCAGGTCGGAAATACCCGTTTGGTCATCGGTACACCAGTGGATGACCCGTTCGCCGCGGTAGACCAAGCCGTCGTGGTACAGCCGAACAAAGGCGGTTTGCACCGCTTCGGACAGCCGCGGGTCCATGGTAAAGTGCTCGCGCGACCAGTCGCAGGAGGCGCCCAGGCGCTTGATTTGCTCGACAATGCGTTCGCCGTATTTTTCTTTCCATTGCCAGACGTGCTTCAAAAATGTTTCCCGGCCGATGGCGTAGCGCGAGATGCCCTGTTCGCGGAGCGTCCGTTCGACCAGGATTTGCGTGGCAATGCCGGCGTGGTCAGTGCCCGGCAGCCACAGTGACGCGAATCCGCTCATCCGTTTCCAGCGCGTGAGAATGTCTTGGGTCGTGAGATCGAGCGAGTGGCCGATGTGCAGCTCGCCGGTAACGTTCGGTGGCGGCATGGCAATCGAGAATGGTTTGCGCTTCTTCGCGTTCGGCAACTTGTCAGGGTTGAAGTAACCAGACTTTAACCAGCGCTGGTAGGTCGGCTGTTCAACCGATTTTGGATCGTAGATTTTTTGGAGGTCTGGCATACTTTTTTCTGTCATGATAGACACGAGTGAAAAGTAAAGCGAACGCCTGATCGGCGCCCAGGTCCCCTTCGACTGTGCTCAGGGGAGGTACCACCCGGGTTTCTCGCTGTCACCCTGAACTCGTTTCAAGGTCTCGTGAGACACTCATTGATGGGGTTTTACTGATTCTGCTGGCGGTGCGCGGGTTCTTCCTCCTCCCCCGACCCCTCCTCGGACAGGAGGGGAGATGAAACCCGCGCCGTTGCTTTGCAAAACGTTCTTCCCCTGCTTCCTCGGTGACATAGGTCCGAGGTATTGACGCATGTGCACAGTAACGCGAGTCGGCGTCGGGGTCAAGGTTTGACGCTCCCACCACCCCTCGCTTCGGGCACCCCTCCCCCTTCGGCCTCCCGTTCAGGGTCTGAGGACCCCTCAGGGTCTCGAACGACGAGCTCATCTCGATGCCGAGCCCTCGATGCCGAGGCAGGGCCGAGAGGTCGGGCAGGAGGGGAGGTTTGGGATTGACAAATCAGGGGTTTCATGCAAGAATGCGTGGTCAGGTTCGTGACGCAGGCGCTGGTCGTGATGGTCGCCAAACAGGCGGCTGCCGACAGGCTGGCATGGACTTGTCACCGCCTTTGGCGGGACCCCGCGGTAAAGCGGTGGATGGAGGGGTGTTCGATGACAACCGAAGTTTTCACGCTGGGCGGGAACGAAAGCAACACGCACGTTCACGAAGTGAAGCGGCTGGTCGAGCTGCTACAGAAGAGCGGCAGCATCAGGATTGCCTTCAAGACGACCGTCAAGCCAAAGCAGGAAGCGGGCATGGATGAGGCGGTCAATGTCTCAGTCCAGACGCTCATCAGCCGGATCAGACTGTTCGAGCTGGACGCGATCCCGAGGGATGTGGACTACGTTCAGACTCACACTCTGGCAGTCGGTCGGCCGATCGATCCACTGTGGCGCGACGTCGATGTTCATGTCACGCTCGAGAGCGATGTCATCCACTTTACCGAAGCGCTGAGACACTTTCCCAATGGCAGCGGATTCCCGCGCCTCCTCGAGATGGTGAAGCGGGGTCGGGGGTTCACAGCGATCTACACGTACGATGACAAACCGAGCGAACGTGCGTACGGACGAGGAGAAGTACAGGTTCTTCTCGTTGAGAAGCTGAGGATTTCGGGAGTAACCGGCTGCGCGATCGGGGTAATTCGGCAGGATTGGCCGCTCGAGCCCGGCGGCAAGTGCCGGATCGACGTGCGGATCGAGCCGCAGCCAGAGGTGGCGGCTGCGCCATCGGCTAGCGGCGCGCTCCCGCTCTGCGATGTGTGCGGGCATCAGACCGTCCGCAGTGGATCGTTGTTCAAGTGCCTGAACTGCGGGAATGAGATGGAGTCGAAGTAGTTCGTGTGCGAAGTGCGGCCGCTCTCTTCCTTCGGAATGGGAGCGGCTTTCTATTACCCACGCACCAGTCTCGCCGTTGGCGGGACGGATGCGGGGTTCCGCGCTCCGAAAACCGAAAGGGCCGAAGCCACGGCCGTAAGGCCGTGGAGCGCTTCACCGGTCGATAGCTGGCCGTTGACATTTTTTTCGGCTGAGCATAAGATTTTTGCGGTCTGGTAATAGAATCGCACCTTGACTTCTAAGGAGGAACGAGCATGGGATTGCTTAACAGGGATCGCCCGATTGGGACGGTGAACTTTCATCTTCTTCCGAAGCTCTTCATGGACGTTGAGACAACCGGCACGGGTTTCGAGGACGGCGGAGAGATCTGCGAGGTCGGTCTGGTCAAGGTCGATCCGCGCAACCTGGAGGTTCTCGGAGAACTCGACCTGAAGTTCGAGGTTACGAATCCCCTCGGGAAGTCCGAGGCAGAACTCTCCTTCAATGGGTACAACGGCTTCACCTTTGCGGACTGGGTTGACGCTTTGCCGGCTGAGGAAGCAGTCCGACGTTTGAACGATTTCGCCGTCAACTGCGTCCCGTGGGCGTACAATGCGAGCTTCGAATTCTGGTGGCTGGATCGCTACTTCCAACGCGGTGGCGTCAAATGGAAAGGCGACTACCACTGGCATTGCCTGATGTCAGTTGCTAGTGAGGCGCTCAAGCCCGATTTCCTGGCTGGCAGGATCACCTCACTTTCACTCTCCTCGATTGGCGCTTTCCTCGGATTGGGCGAGGAGTCAAAACCGCACCGCGGACTGAACGGCGCCCGGTATGAACACCAGGTCTATCAGATTCTTGACCAGCGAATGACGTTCTAGGGAAAACGTCACCCCCCACGCTCTAACAACGGCGGCAAACTCTACGCATAAGGAGGCGAGCCCTGCCGCATCAGTTCATCGGCTCGCCGTAGATCTTTCGCCCTGATGAGTAAGCTCGGCTGCTGAAGCTTCTCGAAGACGAGGACTAGCAGTCCAATCCGGCCACGAGGTTTTTGCACCGAAGTACGGGCGCATAATGGATTGCACTTCTTTCAAGCCGGTCGCTCCGTTCCTGTTCCTTTCTAGAACAAGAGACGGAGCGACCGGTATTTAGTTTTAAGAAAAGCGAAACGTCGGCAGTTGACAAGGCCCTTGTCAGGCTCGGACGAATCTGGTAAGACTGTCCTGTTGTTGAGCTGCCTGATGGTTGACATTTCGTTACTCACGGGGGAGGTGGCACATGCAGGTGGAGCAATTCCGCAACCATGTCCGGTGCCTGCTGGTGCCGAATGCGGGGGCCGATGAGTTCGCGCTCTGTATCGCCTTCCGCGGCGGACGGTATGAGCCGAACCAGCTGCTCGGGGTAACGCATCTGATCGACCACTTCGTTGATGAAGAGTGTCGACGATTTCCAGATACGCTGGCGTTCGCGCGGGCGGCCGATTGTGTCCACACGGACTTCATCGAAACTGGTCAAGAGGCGCTTTTAGCTTCCTTCCGTTCGCGTCCGTCAAAGGCCGCGGAGTCGGTCCAGTTGGCGATTGACCAGGTCCTGTACCCGCGGTTCACCAAAACGACGCTGCAGCGTATCGTCAATCCGATCCTGGAGGAGGAATTCGAGAATCGGGAAATACCGGACGAGCGGTTGGCCGACGTGCTGGAGGAGACAGTCTTCCACGGACACGCGTTAGGTCGAAGCATTTACGGCCGGGCGAACGCCTTAAGGACGATGACACCGGAGATGGTCCGACGCTGGCACGCCACGCTCATGCATGACGCGGTGGTGATTGTCGCCGGCGGGGCCTTCGATCCGGGCGAGGTTCGCCCGCTGCTCGAACGGCGTTTCGGCCGACTGATGAGCAACCCGACGCTCAAGTCCGAGCCGTTTCACGTCACCCAATCGCGGTTGCGGTTGCGGATGATCACTTGGCCTGATGAGCGAGTCCAAGTCGGCGTCGGCTTTCCGATTCCGTTCGGGTTCGGCGACCGCCGACGCCTGCTCTTGTCTCTCATCAACAATCACCTCGGCTCGCCAATCCGAAAAAGCGCCCGACTTCGTCAACGGTTGCGCGTCGGGGAAGGTCTTGTCTACCAGGCTGACTCGCAACTCTGGAACTACGGGCAGGAAGGTGACTTGACGGTCATCACCTCTTGCCGCCCCGAGTCCGTGGTCAGCGTGCTGCGCATCATCGCCGAAGAGCTTCGGTTGTTGCGAGACAAGCCATTATCCGAGGAAGACCTAACCTCGGCATACGAGTCACTCGATCACCACGCTCAACTGCGCGACACCCGTCCACTCAAATTGGCCGGGTTCCTGGCAGAACAAGTGCTGGTCACGGGAATGCCGGTTAGCAGCACTTCATACCAACGCCGCTTGCACCGCATTACCGCGTCCTCGCGCGTTCAGTATATGGCCCGTCGGATTCTCCGGCAGGAGACAATGAACGTCGTTCTCGCCGGCCGGGTACAGTCCCTTGACCGGCGCAAGGTCGTGGCGGCGCTGCAGATGCAGTGACCACAAGGAGGTGAGATTGTGCAAAGACACCGACCAAGAAATCCCCGCAACGTCTCGAAGATGTGGTCAGCGACCGGCTTCGATACGGCGGTCGCTTGCGATGCCCGCTACTTCTGGGAAGTTATCATTCCGGAGCCCGGCCCGGAGCCTCCGCTGGGAGTCTGGGGGATTTCGCACCACTACATGTTCCAGCGGTTCCTGACGTCGCATCGGTCAACTGGCCGTTATCCGTTCGAACAACTGAAGGACTTCTTGGGGGCGTGGAGAGGGTTATGGTGGGGAGCGGTCGGCGACATGCGAACCATGCCTGATGGACGAATCCTTGCCAGTAACCCGCGCAATCCCTTCAACTCGCTCGAGAAGTTCGACAGCTGGATAAACCGGCAGCGCAAACCGCCGAATCAGCCGGTTGAGGTTGCCTGGGAGTACTTGGCCCAGCCAGGCGTTCTCTTTGAACAGGGTAACGAGATCCTGACGAAGTTCCACGAGCGGCACGTCCGACGTCGGGGCGACGGTACGATCAATCTGCTCGAAGTCCGGTTCAACGGACTGGACTGGCACGGCCTCAAGCTGAATGGCGTGATCGACCGGATTGCCATTCAACCTAGCGGCGCCTGGATCGTTGACTACAAGGATCGCTGGCTCGACTACCCGGTCTTGGCCAGCGGGACGCAGCTGACGTTCTACCAACTGGCTTACCACTACCTGCGGGCGCGCGGAAAGATTCCCGGCCAGCCGCCGCTGCGAGGAATGTTCATCTACAACTACCGTCGGAACGCCTTCCAAGCCGCGCCGCTCCGCACTCCCCGGGAGATTGGGCATCTGTACCTTAAGCTGCGGCAGAAGCAAGCCTACTTCGACGGGGTGTTGTTCGGACGACGTCCGCCGACTGACTTAGCCAGTACACTACCCAGCGAGAAACTGAGAGACATCGAAACCGGCGACATCACTCCCCTGTTCCCGCGCGGGAATCATTGCCGGTACTGCCGGGCGTTTAGGCAGTGCCGTGAATGGGAGCTGGGTCAGCGGCCAACCGCTCGCCAAGCATTTGCTGAGCGTCACCGGCTGGAGAAGGTGAAACTGGTGCCTTCACAGCTAGTCATCCCGGTCACCCAGGAACCACAAGTCGTTGCTCGCGCAGCAGAGTACGAGCAGCTCGTCAGGCTGGTGCTTCCAGTCCAAATTTCCCTGGAAGAGCTCATCGCTCCGCGCGTCAGTCTGCCTCGGATTCGCGTCAGGAAGCGAAGAGTGAGTTAAACCCAATGACGGACCGACCAAGTACAGGAGGGAACCGTGGTCGAAGCCAGCATCAAGCCAAACGGCAGCGGAATTCAGTTCGACAACTTTCTCGACAAGATTCTGAGGGACGACGATCATCGAGGAGTTGCCCACTGCCTCGTTCGGGTCAATCGGGGCAAGGAAGGTGACGAAGTCAAGTCGCTGATCGAGCGACGCGCCCTTCGCAGAAAGGGCGGTTTGAGAGTCGGCACCAGGGTACTGGGCACTGAAGAGCTGCTCGATCGGTGGTGCGAGGTGACGGTCGAGGTGTGGATCAAGATTCTCACCGTCCGAAAGCCGCTCGAACAGATCACTCCTCGTGACCTGCGACCGGCAGTTGAGGAGTACCGGGCCACGCAGCAAGCCTCGCTGACCATCGAATCAAATCGGATCTTCGACGGCGTGCCAGACCCGCAGGCTATCGCGGTCCGACTGAAGGAGGTGCTGTCCGCCGCCGGACACAGCGGGGTCGACGTCAAGACTCGTCGCATCCACTGGAGTCCGGGGCTGCAACTGGTGACGATCAGGCTGCAGCCAGCCAGCGCGCCGCAGCTGGAAATGGGCGATGACTACCCCATTCCATCTCCGCCAAAGTAGGAGGATCAGATCGTTGCAGTAGCAAGACGGCCGCTCTCTCAGTGAATCGAGAGGGCGGCCGAAGTTTTTATACAACAACCGTTGGTCGGATATCCACTGTTTTCCAGGCGTCTGCTTTGATTGGGATTTTGAAGTATGCCGCCGCCAACCCGATCATGCCGGCGTTGTCCGTGCAAAGCGCAAGCGGCGGCTGGTGGTATGATGGTTTCCAACTAAGCTTATGGATCTCACCCGCCAGCCGCCGCCGAAGTTCTGTATTTGCGGCCACGCCGCCGGCCAGCAGCACTTCTTTGGGCTTGTGTAGTTTTGCCGCGCGAACAGTTTTTGCCACGAGCACATCGACGATTGCTTGCTGGAATGAGGCGCAAAGGTCTCCCACCTCCCCGCGGCCTCGCCGCGTCCCCTCCTCGGGCAGGAGGGGACTCTTTTCAATAAGATACCGAACTGCGGTTTTCAATCCGGAAAAACTGAAATCAAAGTTTTTGTGTTCGAGCATTGGCCGCGGCAGGTCAAAGGCCCGAGGATTGCCGCGTTGCGCGAGCTGGCTGATGATTGGCCCGCCCGGGTAGCCGAGCCGTAAGAGCTGGGCGACTTTGTCAAAGGCTTCGCCGGCTGCATCGTCACGGGTGGCGCCGAGTAACTTGATACGGCGCCGTCGGTCAATCAGCACCAGTTCAGTGTGTCCGCCGGAGACAATCAGGCAGAGGGCTGGAAGTTTTGGCGCGCGAGCGTTCCAGTTTGAGGCAATGTGGCCGTGCAGGTGGTTGATGGGCATGAGCGGCAGACCGAGCGTGTACGATAGCGCTTTGGCCGTTTCCACGCCAACCGAAAGTGCCGTGTGCAGACCTGGGCCAAGGGTGACGGCTAGGGCATCAACGTTGTGCACCGTAGTTTTGGCTTTGGCTAAGGCACGTTCAATGGTGGGAATGATCGGTTTGATGTGCTCCCGCGCGGCGACTTCCGGCACAACCCCGCCGGTCTTGGCGTGAAGCTTCACTTGCGAGGCCACGATGTTTGAGCGGATTCGAGCAATCGCGCCGTCTCTTTTAATGACCGCAGCCGAGGTTTCGTCACAGGAAGTTTCTATTGCTAGAATAGTCATACTGCCCTATTGATATGTTTTTCACTACAATACTGACATGACAAAGTCTTTTTGGACAGTTCAGGAAATTGCAGAAAAGTCAGCAAGGCTCGGAAAACGGATACAACAGAGCGCGTATCGACCAGATCTCGTGGTCGGAATAAAATACGGCGGTCATCTCGTCGGAACCCACCTTGCCAAAGTTCTCGGCGTACCATATAGCCCAATGAGCGTCAAATGTCGGTTGTCAACAATAATTCCGAGAATGCCAGAAAAATTTAGACGCTTCAGGTTTCTCTACAGCGCGCTTGAGGATCTTTACTACCTATTCTCTCAACCATTTATTCATGAACCTTTAGCTCAGCAAATCGGTAGCGAGCAAAAGGTGCTGCTGGTTGATGACGATGTTGTCTTATCAAAAACCATAGATGTGGCGAAGAATCACTTACTGCAGATGGGCGCGAGGAAAGAGAACATCAAAACTGCCGCAATGATCGTGCATCCAAAGCAAAAAGAGAACATTGATTTTTTTGTTGAACTGGGTGAGGCGGTTTTCCCCTGGTCAATCTACTCGCCACACTACGAAGATTTTAAGAGATCGAACTACGCAGGAATGATGTGAACGGGCAGTTTTGAAGCAATCTCATCGCTGGTGGTCTCGATGGCCGGGATGGTCATGGTGGTATTGTAGCACCTCCTCACCGAGCCTCTCCTCGAAGAGGAGAGGCGTTTTTGAGGATGCCTCTCCTCGCGTGCGAGGAGAGGCACTTAGGGTGAGGCTTGATATTGATAGACGAATAACGGTCGTTCAGCTCGAACGAGATTGAGTCCCTCGAGTGGTGCGCCGCTGCTTAACTGCGCTGCCAGCGGCCCGTACTCCTTTGAATCCAGGTTTGGCGAAAAAGCCAGTACTGTCCGATTGAACCGCCCTGACCAGCGGTTGTGGAGTTCTGCCAACCGCTCGGGCGTCAACTTCGGTTCAGTCTGGTCGTCACTCAGTTGGATGACGGCTCTTCCAAGAAACAAGTTGTACTCCCGCGCCCGGTCGCCGATAATCAGGTCGCGCTCAGTCGTTAGCTGCGCAATCAGCATAGTGCGTGACGATGGTTTGGGCGTGTAGGCTGGGCTGGTGAAGTCGTAGGTTTTGACTGACCAGGCAATAGAGACGATCGCGAGCGCGGCTAGGACAATACTGCTGGCGCGCTGGTTAAACGTTTTTGCTGCCCAAGCGATCACGATCACGTACAGCAGCACGACCAGCGGATAGACGGGCATGGTAAAACGGGTGTGAATGCGGTCGGTGTCGATGAGAAATCGTGCGGCAATCAGGCCGACCAGGTATACCACAAACGTAATAATGATTGGCCAGAGCGCGGCCAGCGGCCGGCGTGATTCGGCGTTCCGTAGAGAGATACCTAGGGTGATAACGACGACGATGAGCGTCGCTATCCAGAGCACGGTCGCGGTGAAATCGCCTGAGACCGTGACCAGGGCATCACCGATGATGTCAAGCAGCGGCTGCGATGACGGCCCGCGGTCGGCGCCGCCGATCGCGCGATTGAGCATGACGTTGCGCAGCAAGAGCGGAACGGCGAATAGCGCCACGCCAGCCAGCGCCAGGCCCAATCGCTGAATTGCCAGCCAGCGCGCTGGCCCGTGGCGCAACGTCAGCAGCACGGTCACGGCCACCACGCCGAGCAGCAGAATGCCGAGGTACTTGTCGAGTAGGCCCAGGCCGGCCAGCGCGCCAAGTACAAACCAGCGCAGCCGGCCAGCTGGTTTCTGAGTTAATTCCCAGCCTAACCAAGCCAGGCCGGTTACGAGCAACGTGTACAAACTGTCAGCCCAAACTGCGGCGGCCACCGAAGTCATGGCCGGCAACGTCGTGACAAGTGCAGCCGCAGCCAATCCGGCCAACGGCCCGGCCAATCGCCAGGCCCACAGGCCGAGCAGCATCACGGTCAAGCCAAAGCTAATGGCGCTGACCAACCGTCCGGCCAGAATCGGTTCAACGCCAAAACGGATGAACGGACTCATCACCATTGGGTAGAGCGGCGGGTACTGCGTTTGCGGATTCGGCAGCTGCTTGGCGTCGAGCGTCAGGATCGAGGTGGCGACGCCCTGGCCATCGGCAATGTGCCGGGCCGTATCAACGTAGACAATTGAGTCGGTGGTCAGGATGACCGCGTGGTTGGCTTGGTTGAGGGCGAGGAGCGTTGCACCAACAGTGGTTAGCAGCAGCACGACGATAACGGACAGACGGTTCATCCGCTGTCAGTATAACAGAAGTCGATCGGTGCAGAGCTGCCCGCCCGATTGACAAGCTTTACCACTGGTCTTAGCGCCGAGTGTCAGTGTTTTTTGGTCTGGCGAGCCATCGGTCCCCGCCTCGCTTCAGTGCCTCAAGGTGTATCCAGGTTCCTAAGATGTCTAGGCCTTTGGTTATGAATTCCGGCTTAGGTTTCTCGTTTAGCCGCTGGTTGCGGATGGCCGCGGTCAGTTCTCGTCGCGGAACTGAAGTTAATACTGCAAGGTCGGTGTGGTCAATCAGACCTTCGACGTCCTTTTTTTCCAATTGGCCGCGCCGCGGCAGCAGCTCCCAGAAATCACCGAGGGCGCGGGTGGTTTCTCGAACTACTTCTTGCTGAGCTTCTTGTTGATACGGCGCTAGTTCCGCATCGATGCTGTCCGACGGCTGAGGGTGTTTCTCCTCGGTCTGGCTGGCGACCGAAAGTTCAGGCTTGTCAGTCAGAATTTTCTCCTGTTCCGCTGGAGTCGTGGATGGTTGTGGCTGTTTAGCTCCAGCCTCCGATTCCGGAAAACGAAATTGCTCAGCATCTGTCGGGGCGTAACCTTCTCGTTCGGGCATAGCCCGAGTGTAGCAGAGTGTGATTTTAGGGCAAGAAGCCGTTCAGCTCGTGTCGGTAAAAAAGAAGGCGCCCGACACGGATGTACAATCCATGCCGGGCGTGACGAACGATCTTTATCGCTTCAGCGGGATGACGACCTCAGCCAAGGCGCCTTTGCGGTTACTGCCGTCAAAGTTCTGACGGATTTCGACGCCGACCTTGGCATTGCGGTACGACGTTACTGCTTTGAGCGCCAGGCGGTGGGTCACGACGCGGTTGCGCTGGATCGGTTGGTAGGAGAGCCGAACGAGCAACTGCGGCGGACCTGCCTCTAGACCGATATTGGCGAAACGGGCAAGCAACGCCTCCTTGGTGTGCCGTTCCACCAGGCGGAAGATGAAACGAGAGTGCCAAAGTTGAACCTTGCCCCTGGCCTCTGCTCCGAAGTACGGCGTCGCGCCTGACTTCGGGTTATTGTTCGAGCCGAGCAGCGGACCGAACGCGACCGTGGCCGTGGAATCCGCGTACCGCGCCATGACCAGCGTCTCGAACTTGCTGCCGTCGAGGGCGAGCCAGGGGACGAACGCGATTGCTCCGCGATTGATCGTGGCCTCAGCAGCACTTCCGGTTCCGGCCAACTGCTGACCGAAGTAGAAGGCGATAGCATCAGCTGAAACGCAAGTCGCTCCGCCAGTCAACGCCGCAAGCACGAGCGCAACGACGAACATTTTCTCATTCCTCCTGGTTGTAGACGAGCTGGCGTTCTCCATAATTTGGGGAACTTGACACCGTATAGCATTGAATCCATACTGTCTATCTGTCGTCGAAATCCGACGAATTAAGCACTTCAAACCTATGGATAAAGCAGTCTTCGATCTTCTCGGAATACCTGAAAACGCCACTCGAATTTACGAGCGGCTGTTGGGTTCAGGTCCTTTATCGGCCCGGCAACTTGCCGAGAATCTGGGACTCCCCCGGCCTTCGGTCTACGACCACCTGAAATTATTAATGAAGAGCGGCTTGGTCGTCGAGCGGGATGAAGAGCATACGAAAGTATTTCAGGTTGACGATGTCCGCCATCTGTCGCAGCTTCTCCAGTTCAAAATCGAAAGGCTGCAGCAAGAAGACCGGCGACTGAAAACAGTTCTGCCGTCGATGCTCAAACAATCAAGGAGCATTGAACCGCGAATGAAGTTTTATCCCGGCGCAGAAGGGGTTAAGCACGTGTTACGAGATACGCTGTGGTATAATGGAATAGAGGTAGTTTCGATGTGGCCGTTTCGCGAAATGGTGGACGTGCTCGGCGCTGACTATATGGCCAACTTCCACCGACGACGCATCCGGCTTGGCATTTCAATCCGGACGCTGTGGCCGCGCGATAAAGCAGTTTCTTTTAAAGACGCACCATACCTTGGCGTCGGCAAAAAATTCCTCCGGGAACAGCGCTTTGCTCCGGAAGGTATAAGCTGGGACATGGGTCACGTGATTTATGAAGACAAAGTCGGATTTATTTCTTCGAAGCAGGAGGCATTCGGATTTACGGTCCAGAGCCGGGAGTTTACTGAATTGATGAAGCTGCAGTTTGAGGTTCTGTGGAAGCTGTCAACCCCAGTCAAACCACAGCCGCAGTATAGTGAGGCGTTTTTGAAGACGGTGTAAAATAAGGCGCCCGACCCAGAACGATGTCCTGAATCGGGCGTATGTTGTACGAACAGAGGACGACTTCGGCGTCAGCGGGTGGCCAGCAGATTCTTGATCCGTCTGAGCGTCCGCTCGATCTCACGACGGCGTTCGGCCGGATACTGGCCGACGCGCTGCGGGTCGTCGACCCAGGCGATCAGGTGCTGGATCATGTCAAGGCGGTAGGCGAGGTAGTCGCGCAGAAGTTGATGCGGACAGTGCGCGAGTTCGTAGAAGAGCGCACTCTGACATCTGTTCTGACCGTGGCCGCCGAGCACGCCGATCTCGAACATCTCGTGCCGCAAGACCAATTCTCGGAACTCCCCCTTGATCTCGTCGGAAATGATGAAGTAGCCGGAAGTCTCGTCGCGCCCGACGAAGAACCTGGGAGCGCCTGGCAGAGACCGCTGAATGACGAAATAGCCATACTCCCGGCCCTCCACGCAGAGAGTTTGGTGGCGGCTCAGGATACGTTCCCGGAGAGCTGGATTCATTGTGGACGTTCTGCTTTCGTGCGTCCATTCCACGTTATTCACCCCCTTTGAACCGTGTACCCAAGCGTAGCGAGAGGTACACAGCCGCACTGAAGACTGAAGTATGTATCGGCGCTTAAAAACAGCACCGACGTTTTCAACGAGCAGTCCCCGACCTTAACCTAACTGTCCCGCCGCGTCAAGGCGTGGGCGTTGTTTGCGGTAAAGGCGTCCGCTAGAAAACCGGCAATGCCAACCGGATTGGTAGGCTGCCTAACCGACCGGCCGGCGGTTGACAATCAGATTTTTTCCGCACACGCTTCAACCATACTATTCGTGAACGCAAAGGAGGTGATTCTCGATGGACGACATGAACATGCAGGAGATGACCGAGCACCTTAAAAGTCACATTTCCTACCCGGCCACCAAGAAGGACATTTGGGAAGCGTGCAACACGATGTCGCACGTGCCCGAAGAACACAAAAAGATGTTTATGGACAAGGTGCCCGAGGCGACCTACCACAGCGCCGACGAAGTAGCGAAAGCCGCGGGCATGATGTAGGCTAAACAAGCAAATGCAAAAAACGGGCAAGCCGCCTGTTTTTTGTTACTGGTTCAGGGTGGTAGCCCCAAGGGGAGTCGAACCCCTGTTCTCAGCTTGTCCCGCGGAGCGGGATCCCGCCCTCCTTGAAGTTTTGGATTATTGTGGCGGGAAAAAGCTGATTGGTACCGCCAAGGGGATTCGAACCCCTGTTACCAGGATGAAAACCTGGCGTCCTAGACCGGACTAGACGATGGCGGCATGTAATGCTGTGGGTTTGTCTTCAATTGCTTTCGTGCAACACCAGAATTTTTTAACTGTAACTCTCTTTTTCGTGCCTCCGATTTGGTGGTGTATTCTTCGCTCCGTAGGAGCTCCCATGGCCTGTACGGTCTTGTAGAAGCAACTTGACCCGCATTATGCTGTTTCAAGCGAACCTGGATATTACCACAGCTCCCACAGTACAATCTGCCAGTCTTGATACTTCTTAATACATAGACAAAGTATGGCATATTCTTGAGAGCGGACTAGATCCGGCGACGTCCGGCTCCGCCGGACTGCCGGACCCGGCCTGCCCGGCTACCGCCGTGGCCTCGCCGGGCGATGGCGGCATAGTGTAATCTTCTTTGTATTCTACCAGAGCGTTTGATTTGTTGCTCACGTTTAGCGGTTTTAGCCCGAGTGGAGAACGGCTCGCTAGGTGGCGGCCGGAAAAACCTGGCGTTTTCCTTTCCGGCTTTGCCGGGCAATGGGCCGTAGAGCAGAACGGATTTTAGCTGATCGAAACAGAAAAATCAAGTCAGTGAACCGACTAGTTGCTGGTTTGCCGAAGAGTTCGTATACTGAAGATATGGCACGGAAAGAAGATAAAGGAATACGTACGCCGACCGTTCGTCAGCCGTCAGGTGAGGCGGCCGCGTTCTTCGGTGCGGTTTTGGCCGAACGTCGAATTTCCCCAGCAACGCCAGCCAGCGACCCGCCGACGCAGCCGAGGGACGACCGTTGGCTGGGCGAGAACTTTGAAGGCCAGCTGGCCGTTGACGTCTACCAGACTGACGAGGCCGTGGTCGTCCAGTCCGCCGTCGCTGGCGTGCGGGTTGAAGACTTGGATATTACCGTCAACAACGACATGGTCACGATTCGGGGGATTCGCCACCGTGACCAGCAGGTGCCGGCCCAAGACTACTTTTACCAAGAGTGCTACTGGGGCGGATTTTCGCGTTCAATCATTTTACCGGTTGACGTCAAGAGCGAAAAGGTCACGGCGACGCTGAGGCATGGAATTTTGACGGTCGTCCTGCCGAAGGCCGACAAGCTGCGGGCCAAATCGGTCCGCGTCCACGAAGAACAGGACGACAACGAGCGATAGAATTAAGGATGGCTAAGCGCTCCGTGAAGCAGCGACCAGGATCACCCCCGGCGCAACGTCGGATGTGGTTGTTGTTGGGCGCGGGCGCTGCGACCATCATTGTTGGCACGGCCGCCGTACTCGACGTTGCCTACGCCGGAAAAGTCAGCCCCGGCGTTCGATTTGCAGACATCTCGCTGGGCGGTCGAACCGCGGCTGAAGCCGAGGCGGTAATTCGGGCCGGACTCTCGAAGGCCCAGGGCGAAGGCATCAAGTTGGTTTTTAAGGACAAGGAATTGGTGCTCGAGTACGCCGTGGCCGATACAAAAAATCTCGGCTTAGCCAGCGACGTGGTGTCGTACAACGCCGATGCCACCGTTCGGCAGATGAGGACCTTTGGACGGGATGGTTCGCCGCTCGTTCGGGCCCTGGCGCGACTGCAGGCGCTGGTCGCCGGGGCGCAGGTTACGCCAGCCGTGACTATTGACGCTAACGGCCTTAATCGAGCGCTGACCGGCACCCTCGGTTCATACGAGGATCCGGCCGTTGAACCGTCCTTTCTCCTCACCGGCAAGCAGGTGTCGATGAAGCCGCCAAAGGCTGGGACCGCTTTTGACTACCCGGCGATTAGCCGGGAAGTCGAGCGTCGGATTCGGACGCTGGCAGCTGAACCGGTTACCGTCAGTCTCCAGGAAGACGTGCCGCTCGTCAGTGCGAGTGAGGCCGAATCCTTGCTGCCTGAAGTTCGGCAACGGGTGGACGATGGCGCGGTGACGCTCGAGGCTGATGGTCAGCCGGTGACGCTCAAACTGGCCACGTTCGTGACCTGGTTGCGGCCGGTGCGCGAGAACGGCCAACTGAGTTTGGTGGTTGATGGGGCGGCAGTTGAAGCGTACTTGACCGAGTTGCTGCCGCAGGTCAGCACGGTGGCGAAGAATGCGAAGTTTGCCCTGAACGACGGCGTGGTCACCCAGATCCAGGGCAGCAGCATGGGCCGAGAGCTCGATATTGAGGCCAGCGTTTTGGTCATTCGTCGAGCGCTCGAGCGCGGTGAGTCGTCGGTGGCCTTGGTCATGCGCGAGGTCCAGCCCGAAGCAACCGCCGAGACGATTGGTAACCTCGGCGTTAAAGAGCTGGTGGCAGTCGGTCGGACCAACTTTTCCGGCAGCCCGGTCAATCGCCGGCACAACATCAAGGTTGGCGCTGATTTATTGAACGGCTTGCTGGTTCGGCCGGGCGACGAATTCTCGCTGGTTAAGGCAATCGGTCCGGTTGATGCGACGCTCGGCTACCGGCAGGAGCTGGTGATTAAAGAAAATCGTACGATTCCTGAGTTCGGCGGCGGCTTGTGCCAGATCGGCACGACCTTCTTTCGGCTAGTCCTCAATGCCGGCCTGCCGGTGGTTGAACGGAAAAACCACTCGTACCGAGTACGGTACTACGAACCGCCGGTCGGCATGGACGCGACGATTTATGAACCCAAGCCAGACTTCCGGTTTAAGAACGACTACCCGACCTACTTACTCTTGCAAACGCGGATCGAGGGTGACGATTTGGTTTTCGAGTTTTGGGGGACCAAAGACGGACGGGTGGCCAGCAGCTCGACGCCCAAGGTCTACAATGTGGTCGCGCCGCCACCGCCGCTGAAAATCGAAACGACCGAGATTCCGGTGGGCACGACTAAGTGCATTGAAAAAGCCCACCCCGGTTCTGACGCGGACTTTACCTACTCGGTAACCTACGGCGATGGTCAAAAAGTTGATACGAAGTTCACCAGCCACTACCGGCCGTGGCGAGAAATTTGTTTGGTCGGTGTGAAAGACTTGCCGAAAGATACTGACGAAGAAGAAGGCTAAACAAAAACGCCCCCCGCCGGGTATTTGATCGTGAGGTTGGGGTTAGTCGAGAATTACCTCAGGGGCAAGAAGATTATCCATTGGTACGATCGAGGTTGCCCCAGATCGACCGGCGAATAGTCCCCATGCTTGTCGTGCCCCCGAGATAGCTCGCGGCTAGCGCACGGACAGAACGTGGCAGCCTAGCACGGGTCGAAAATCGTGTCAAGACCTAACGGCGCGGCAGTCGTGTTTTTGTTGAGAAAACAACGGAAAACGTGTATGCTGCCCCTGTACTATGGCTGATGAACGGGTCATTGCCGAGGAGGCTGGCAGCGAAGACCAGACGATCGATTTGACGTTGAGACCTCGGCGGCTGAGCGAGTACGTTGGTCAGGAAGCGATCAAGCAGAACTTGAAAATCGCCCTGGCCGCGGCTAAGCAGCGCCGCGAGTCAATCGAGCACATCTTGTTGCACGGCAATCCCGGTCTCGGCAAGACGACCCTGGCCTACGTCATTGCCCACGAACTAGGCGCCGGTATTCGCGTCACCAGCGGACCAGCGATCGAGCGGGCCGGTGATTTGGCGGCCATCCTGACCAGCCTGGCCGACGGCGACATTCTCTTTATTGACGAGATGCACCGTCTGAACCGGACGATTGAAGAGGTCCTCTACCCGGCGATGGAGGATTTCAAGCTCGATTTAGTCGTCGGCAAAGGGCCAGGCGCGCGGACGATTCGACTCGATCTGCCGAAGTTCACCCTGATCGGCGCGACTACCCGCATGAGCGCCTTGTCCAGTCCCCTCCGAGACCGTTTCGGCCTGACGTTTCGGCTTGACTACTACCGGCCAGAGGATGTTGAGCAGATCGTGAAGCGTTCGGGTTCCATCCTGGGGGTAGCGCTGGCGCCGGAGGCCGCCGCCGAAATCGCCCGTCGATCGCGCCGGACGCCGCGGGTAGCGAACCGGCTGCTTAAGCGCGTTCGCGACTACGTTGCGGTCAAAGCCGGCAACGGCCCGGTCAGCCCGGCGCTGGCCGCGAAAGCGCTCGAGGCCTTGGCTATTGATACGCTCGGCCTCGACGAGATCGACCGCCGAATCCTGGAAACGATCATCGACAAGTTCGGCGGCGGGCCAGTTGGTCTAGGTACCATTGCCGCGGCCGTGGCCGAGGAAACCGAGACGCTCGAAGAAGTCTACGAGCCGTTTCTCTTACAGCTCGGTTTCTTAGGCCGGACGCCCCGCGGCCGGGTGGTCACGGCTGAAGCCTACAAGCACCTCGGCCGCCGGCCGCCGGCCACGGCCCAGCCCATCGGTATCTAATGGAAATCCCAGCCTACATCGTGCTGATCGTCTACGGCGCGGCCCTGCTCGTGATTGTCGTCTTTAGCTTTTTTAACGTCTACCACGTCATGCGCTTTGGCATGCACACCGCTACAGCCTACGCCATGAGCGCGGTCTACGTCGTGGTCGTATCTCTGATCGTGGTTGCTACCTGGGCCAGCTTGAGCAGCGTTGATTGGCGCGGATCGTTCTCAGTCGAACTGCCGGCGGTGACCATTAGTCCGGAATCGTAATGCCGACCCACCGCGTTGACTTTCCGGGCATGCACGGGGACGAGCAGATTTTACTGCTGCAGCGGAAGCACTGGAGCGTGCTGGTGCATAAACTGGTGCGGTACGTGATGTTGATCGTCGCGCCGCTGCTGATTTTTGGCGCGCTGGCGTGGTTCGACGTTGGTTTTACCGTTGATACGCAAAACCTGAGCGGCGTGCTACTCATCCTCGGCGCCTCGTTGTATACGTTACTGTTGTGGATGCTGTTTTTCCACGACTGGCTCGACTACTACCTTGACGTACTGATCGTGACTAACGAGCGTGTCGTTCGGATTGAACAGAAAGGACTGTTCAACCGAACCGTGGCCGATCTCACGCTCGACCGCGTCCAAGACGTTACCGTCGAGACAAAAGGCTTTGTCCAGACGTTTCTGCACTACGGATCGTTGCATCTGCAGTCAGCCGGCGAGCGCGAGCGGTTTACGTTTTCCGACATTCCCGACCCGGAGCTGGTCAAAGCGGAAATTTTACGGTACATCCGGCGGGAAGGAGTGAGTCAGTCGATACCTCCACCGGCTGCCTCTCCGCCAACGCCTACTGGTAGGCCCTAAGTAACGATACGCCGGTGTAGTAGTAGCGCAGCACCGCGTCGTAGGTCAGGTTTTGGTTAGCCACTGACCGCAGCGCGCCGAGCGCCGACATGCCGACCATGTGGTTGCCGTCGAGGCCTTGGAGCCAGCGCTGATTGGTGCACAGACCGTCTGGATCCGGCACTGAAATCAGGTAAGGGAATAGGCCAGGCGTGCCGCCCCACCGCTCTACGTAGCTCCGCGTCCGGCCGTCAGTGCAGGACGAGTAAGCGGCGACAATCGCGCCGATGGTATTTTTTTCGTTGACCATTGATGGGTGGGTGGCGACGATGCCGCGCGTGGCCTGGGTACCGACGGCGATGTTGGGGTGGCGCTGCTCGTAGTTGTAGCCGCGGTAGAGCTGGTCAGTGGTGCTGTTGAGGTGGTAATTTTCGTCGGCGTGCTTGGTCGCCCGAAGCCGGTGGTAGAGGGCGTAGCTGCGGGCCGCCGTGACCAGTGTTTTGACGAACTCAAGCGGCGCGCGGTTGGTAGTTTCGGCTAAGCCCCAGAGGTACTGCTCGATCGGCAGTTCATTGATCACCCACAGCTTGCTGGTCGCCGGTGCGTAGCGGACCTCGACCGCGCCGCGAAACTTGTTGTCGTTGACCGTGGCGGTCTGGCCGTCAATCGTCACCTCCCGCTTGTTGGAGAAACTCTGGATTTCGATAATGGTTTGGTCAGTGGGGGGAACGAAGCGGAGGGCGTGCGGGTAGGTCGTGGCCACCGCATTGCTCAGCAGCGTGTAGCGGCCGATGGTAGGGTCGTACGTCACCGTGGCGGTGCTGTCGGCGGCGTTCGTGCCGAGGTACTCATTGGTGTCGGCATTCCTAATTTCGTACGAGCCATTCGCGGTCACCACCACCGGTTTGGCCGGCGCGTAGATGCCGACCCGGACGATCGGCTCAGCGTCAAAGGGCGGCTGGGGGTCCTGGCTGACGTTGACCTCGACCGTGACGGCGCTGCCGCTAATCGGTCCGTTCGGTCCAACCAAGCCGAAGCTGTCTCGGTACAAGCCAGTCTCGGTCGGGGCGACGATGTCGAGAATTGCTGAAGTGTACTGCCGTCGGGTCGCGGCTTTGACGATCGTCGGTGTGGTTTGGAGCGACAGCGAACTGGTGGAAGCGATGGCCGGACTGCCTTCGGGGTTGACGCGACCGAGATTGGTGGTGCCCCAGCCGTCGCGTCGCCAGGAAGCGTGGCCAACGTTGCGAAACTCGAGCGGGTAGTAAATGCGATCGCCGGGTTTAACCCAGAATGAGAGCGATGTTTTTTTTGGTTGGGCGCGGAAGACCTGCGCCAGGTCAGCCGGCTGACCGACGATCATGATAAACTCGGCTTGGCCACCGGCGATGCGGGTCTTGGTGCCGTGGACCAATGAAAAACTTTCGCGCCAAATGCCAGGTTTTATCGGCGCTTTAACCGCAAAACGGAACCGCCCAACCGCTCCGGGCTTGACCTTGTCCTGCAGCAGACGAGTCGGACGCCAAAAGGCCCGCCACCGCTTAGTCTGGAACTTACTCTTCCGACGCAGCGGGTCGTCGGTATTGAGCCCGACCGGGTCAGGATCTTGGTTAGTCCAGGTCGACGTCCCCACGTTCTGAAACTCAAACCAGACGGTGACTGCCTTGCCCGGCGGCAAGGTGATCAGTCGGTTCGACTGATTGACCAGGAGCGCCGCGTCGGTCGTTTCTTTCTTTGTCGCCGCCTCGAGCGAGCCGGGTGCGATTGGGCCAACTAGCATGGTCGTCACGACGCTGATGACAATCCACGCGCGAAGGGTCATCGCGCGCGTCACGTGTTCAGATCGGCGGTGGTTTTTGTGTTGCGTTTTTTGCAACATGATCACCCTTCAGCATATCACAAAAATCAATTTGCGTCAACGACCCAGCGCCATTTTTCAGCGGAGATAAAAATCGTCAGCGGTGCTTGATAACCGATAAAAAGAGTCCGTCGCTTTTTCAATCTGCTGAGTACTTAAAAATAGTGTTGGGTTGACCGGTGAGTCAAACCATGGTACGTTCCGAGAGATCGTCGATCACTTTTTTGTGTTCGCATGTCGCTGACGCGCGCGGTCGCTCGAAGTACGATGCTGCAGGCACTAGGACGGGCGTTGAGTATTGGACTGGCGCTCGTGGTTTTCTTGCTGGTGGCGCGACACCTCGGCGTCGAAGGCTACGGCTACTACACCACCATCACCGCCTTCCTCCAGCTTTTTGGCCTGGTGGTCGATCTGGGCTTGTACATCTACTTAGCAAAGACACTTGGCGAACCGGGCGTTGACCAGTCGCGGATTGTCAGTAACGTATTCACGCTGCGGCTGGTCAGCGCCGTGCTGATTTTGGGTTTGGCGCCGCTGCTGGTTCTGCTCTTCCCCTACCCGCCCTTGGTTAAGATCGGCGTGGCGGCGATGAGCCTGTCATCATTGTTTGTGACCTTAACACAGGTGCTGGCCGGCATTTTTCAGAAGCACCTTCAAGCTGAACGGTTCATTATTGGCGAGGTCATTGGCCGCGTGCTGTTGCTAGCCGCCACCGTACTGGCTATTCGGTCCGGCGTTGGCGTACTCGGGATCGTCTGGACCGTGGTTCTATCGTCAGCCGTCATCTTTGTCGTCACGGCGTGGTGGGCTCGCCGTCTGGTTTCCTTCGGCTTGCGTTTCGACGCGCCGTTGTGGTGGCAGATTCTTCGTTCGACCTGGCCCATCGCGCTGTCGATCGCCTTTAATGTGGTCTACTTTAAAGCTGACACGATCATCCTGTCGCTCTACTACCCGGCCTACGACGTCGGTATCTACGGGGCGCCGTACCGAGTATTCGAGGCATTGATCAGCATTCCGGCGCTGTTTGCCGGCTTGCTGACGCCGCTCTTAACCACGGCCTACCTGAGCGACCGACCGCGGTTTGCCCGGATGCTCCAGCGGAGCTTTGAGGCGCTGGTGCTGGTGGCGGCGCCGCTGGTGATTGGCACCCAGTTTGTGGCTCAGCCGGTAATGCAGCTGGTGGCTCCCGAGTTTGCCGCGTCGGCGCCGATTCTGCGGATTTTGATCGTCGGGACCGCGGCCATTTTCGTCGGCTACCTCTTTTCTAATACCGTGGTGGTGGTCAATCGACAGCGGGCGATGGTTTGGATCTACGCGGTCGTCGCCATCAGCTCAATTGGACTGTACCTGGCGACCATTCCGCGGTTCTCGTATTTTGGCGCCGCTACGGTGACCGTGCTGGTCGAGTCAGTGGTGGCCGTAGCGGGCGCCTGGATGGTGCTACGCACCGCGCAGGTGCGGTTTGGCTTAGGCCCGACGGCTCGGATCCTGGCGGCCGGTGGGCTGATGGCCGCGGCCATGTGGTTTAGTCGAGGACTTCCCTGGATAGTCAACGGCCTGCTCGGTGTGGTGATTTACGCCGCCGCGGTGGTGGCATTGCGAGTGGTCGACCGCGCGACCATTCGTGCCATCGTGATGAGGTCGCCGTGATGCGGGTTGGTGTTGACGCTCAAATCGCCGAGGTGTCGCACGCCGGGATTGGTCAATTTACGGCCGCGCTGTCGAAGTGGCTACCGCTGGTTGATCGCGAAACAACCTACGTGTCGTTGCGACCATCTCACGCGCGTGATTTTTCGGTGCCGGGGCGGTGGTGGTGGGATCAAGTGACCGTGCCGCGGCTGGTTCGGCGCGAGCGCGTCGACGTACTGCTCAAGCCCGGCTTTTCCGGTCCGGTCCGTCCGTCAGTCCCGACCGTGGTGGTACTCCACGACCTGGCCGCGCGCCTCTTCCCCGAGCAGCTGCACCGACCGTCAGCTTGGTTTTACGGCCGGTGGCTGCCCTGGACGCTGCGGTTCGCCGCTCGCATCATCGCGGTGTCCGAGTACACGGCGGCCGAAGCAATCCGTGAGCTGAAGTTGCCGTCCGACCGATTGCGGGTCGCGCTTCAAGGCGTCGAGCAACCGTTCCCGACCACTACCGCTGCTCAACAGGCCGCGTTGGCGCACTTCAAGTTGCCGGAAAAGTTCTTGTTGCACGTCGGCACGCTCGAACCGCGGAAGAACTTGACTTTCTTGGTTCGCGTGTTTGCTCAGTTCCGCCGACGTTTTCCGAGTTACGACTTGGTCCTGGCCGGCAGTGAAGGCTGGCTGGCGGGCGACGTGCGCCGGGCCGTGACGCAACACGGGTTGGACGAACATGTTCGACTGCTGGGCGGCGTCAACGATGTTGAGCTGCAGGCGCTGTACCACCAAGCTCGCGTTTTGGCTTTTCCTTCCTGGTACGAAGGCTTTGGCCGCCCGCCGCTTGAGGCCATGGCCGCCGGCACGCCGGTCGTGGCGGCCGTCACCAGTTCAATTCCCGAAGTCGTCGGTCAAGCCGGTATTCTAGTCAATGGGTATGAAGAAGGTGCCTGGGTAACGGCCCTGGCTTCGGCGGCAGAAGATGAAGAGCGGCGGCGTCACCTGCGGCGGCTTGGCCGGGACCGCAGCCGGCAGTTTACCTGGGAGCGGACGGCACGGATCGTGGCTAAGGTTGTGCATGAGGCAGTGGTTAGTGGTTAGGGTATAGTGGTTAGTATGAGAGAATTTAGTAGGTAGTATGCTGGAGCAACAACCGTATCGTCTGGCCGCGGTATTAGCGGTTGGCGTGGCCATGTTTGCGGGGGTGCTGGTCGGCGCTGACCCGCTCCTTGGCGGTTTGCTCATCACCGGTTCGCTCCTCGGGATCGCCGTGGTCCGATGGCCGCTGGTCGGATTGGCCGGGTTAGTGGCCTCACTGGTGATCGGACAGCTCGTTCGCGTCCCCGTCTTTGGCGGAGCGGGTGCCGTGTTACCGAATGACGTGTTGCTGCCGGCGGTGGTCGTTGGTTGGCTCATGCGTGGGCTGCTTCGCGGTCGGTTGGGCTGGCCGTCGTCACCGCTGTCGTGGCCGATCGCCACCATGCTGGTCGTTTTTATTTTGACTTTCATCGCCGGTACCGCGCAGCTACCGTTCTTGACCGACCGCGAACGGCTGGTCGCCGCTCTCTACGTGGTGCGCTGGGCTGAGTACGCCGTACTGCTGCTGATCGTGGCTGACCTGATCCGGCGTGAGCGCGACGCTCGTCGGTTAACCTGGTGGCTGATAAGCGCCGCGGCAGTCATCGCCGTCCTTGGCTTCGTCCAGCTCAAGCTGTTCCCCGACTTCAGTTTCATGGTGCCGCAAGGATGGGATCCGCACATCGGTCGCCTACTGTCGACCTGGTTTGATCCCAACTTCCTGGCGGGTTTCTTTGCCTTTACCACCATGCTGGTCGGTGGGATTGCACTGCATAGCACGGGCAGACGGCGCCTGGTGCTGGCCGTGGTAACCGCGGTCCTGTTCGCCGCCGTGGTCTTGACCTTCTCACGCAGCGGTTACCTATCCTTTCTGGCTGGCGCCGTGGTCCTGACGTTTCTCAAGTCGCGGCGCCTGTTCGTGCTGCTGGTACTGGCGGCGGTGATCGTCGTCGCCACGATCCCGCGTGTTCAAGAACGCGTGCAGGGCGCTATCAAAGTCGATGCCACGGCGCGCCTGCGCCTGGTTTCCTGGCAACATGCGCTGACCGTCTACCGTGACTACCCGGTGACCGGCATTGGCTACAACACCTACCGCTACCTCCAAGTTGATTATGGCTTTATCAAGGATGCGGCTGAACACTCAGCTGGCGGTTCAGACTCGAGCTTGTTAACGGTGCTGGTGACCACGGGACCAATTGGACTGGTTGTCTACCTATGGTTGCTCTGGGCGGCGGCGGGAGTCGGTTGGCGTGCCTTCCGCCGTGGCCTGACCGGTTTTGAACGCGGCCTTGGCTTAGGCGCGCTGGCCGGGTTAGTCAGCGTTACGGTGCACAGCTTTTTCGTCAACAGCCTGTTGTTCCCGCACATCATGGAAACCCTGGCCCTCACCTTCGGGACGCTGGTTGGACTACGATCAGTTTCAGCGAGGGAGGCGACATGATTGCGCCGTCGGTGGTGACAGTCGTTCTAATTGTGTTTGCGGTCGTGGCCTTCCGGTGGCCGCGCTACGCCGTGGCCGGGCTGGTGGTTGGGGCGCCGGCATACTTGCTGCGTTCAACGTTGGTTGGTTACCCAACCACAGCCCTCGAAGCCGGCGTGCTGGGGACCGTCGCTGGTTGGCTGGCTGGTATTGTCGCTCGACAATCGTTCGGTAACGTGGTCGCCCAGCTCCGGCTGATATTTGATCGACCACTGATCGTAGCTCTAGCCGTGACCGTGACTGGGTGGCTGGTGGCCACAGCCGCGTCAATTAACTTGCCGGCGAGCCTCGGCGCGCTCAAGGCGTGGCTCGTCGAGCCGCTGCTGATCAGTCTGATTGTCGTGCATGAGTTTCGGACAAGTGCCGATCAGCGATTGCTGCGGACGGCGCTTCTGGCGGCGCTGCTGTGGGTTTCCGTTGTTGGCCTGGTGCAACTGGCTACTTTCCGGTCGACCGTTGAGGGCGGTCGCTTGAGTTCGGTATTCGCGCCGGTCGCCAACTACTTGGCGATGTTTATTGTGCCGTTGCTTGTTCTGGCTGTCGGTTGGTGGTTGCAGCGGCAGGCGTGGTGGTTGAGCGGCATCAGTGCGGTACTTGGGGCCGCGGCGTTGCTGCTGTCTTTTTCGTTCGGCGGGTACCTGGCGCTCGTGGCCGGGTTGCTGGTTTTAGCTATCAGGTTGCTCGATCCAATACGCCGACGCCGCCCGCTGATGTTGATAACTGTGGTTGGTGGGCTATTGCTGTTGATCTTGTCGCCGACGCACTACCTTCGAGAAAAACTCAATTTTGTCACGCGCTCGTCGAGCTTGGTCCGCACGCAAATTTGGCGGACGGCGGTCGAGGTCGGTCGTGAGCACCCGCTGCTGGGGATAGGTCCGAACACCTTTGAGCAAGCCTATCGGGCGACCGTCCCTCGTTTGTACTTCCCGCCGCTCGAGTGGCTCGTGGCAAAACCGCACAACCTGTACCTCAACCTGTGGCTGGAAACTGGCGTGCTGGGACTCATTGGCACGCTCTGGTTGCTCGGCCTGTGCTTGCGACGAATGTGGGGTCAGCCAGCCGGTTCGGTCTACGCCGCCGCCATCATCAGCATCTTGGCACACGGCTTGGTTGATACGCCGTTGTTCAAAAACGACCTGGCTTTGCTGGCCGCAGTGATAATTGCGCTCGGCTTGCTGTCAGCCACCTCGCCAACACAAAACTAACCCGTCAGTTCGAGGGTTAGTTTTGTGTCGAGCGCCACTTAGCGGCGGCGCCGTCGGCTCGACTTGCGTCGCTTTGCGGTCTTCTTGGTCTTCTTCGCCTTTCTGCGTCGCTTTGCCATTCAGGTCACCTCCTCTCGGTTCTGCGACGTGACTGAGTATCACATCGCGTAAAGGTGAGATCGGAGTTTCGTCGAATGTTATCCACAGAAGTCGTGTAAAAAAATTTTACCACGTTTGAGCTGAAAAAGAAACGTTTCGCGTTTGTCAAGAGGGAAAATTTTTACCAAAGACATCAATTGAGTATGTCGGTTTGAAGAATGAGGGAGGGGAACGTCTGTGAGAGGAACTTTCTCGAAAGTCTCTCGTTATGCTTGACATCACTCTAAGACGAGAGTAAGAAGAATGCATGGATCTGCAACATGCCTCTTCTTGGATTCGCCGAGTGCAGCTCGCTGTTCTCGGTATGCTTGCACTGGTCATGCTGGCGCTTGGTACGACGGCCGCCCAAGCAAAACCGATAAAAAAATAACCCACAACCGGGACGGCGCAAGGAGAGAAACCGCTCAGCTTTTAAGGACGAGGCCCTCGTCAGTCAAGACGCCTTTCGTATCCATTTTTAGACGGGCTGAATCCAAGAAGGTACGTGACGCAGACCGGAACGTACAGTCCGTACGCGGTCCAGTGGGTACGGTTAGGTATTCAACCGCAACCCGCGTTTCCTTACGGTCCCCTCTACCCCGCCATTGACCAGTTCAGTATGAATCAAGCCGTCCATGTGGCGATGACTGGACAGCGGGACGCGAGTCAATGCGCGCCAAGTTTTTTGCATAACGCAGTGCCCCGTGTTGACGGGCAACACTGGTTTGCACCGCTCGTGATTGTCGTTGTTTGTGTTGTACTCGGATCGTCGGCAGCTCTGGCGCAGCCAAGACCCCGTCCGACGAACGTCATTCAAATCGACCGCCCGGTTCCTGACGAACGGGCGGCTGGACGGCGTTCGGAGTACCGGTCCTTTTTTACCAATCCCCGGCCGTTGGCTGAACAGACGCTTGCCCCGATCTCGACATACGAGCCGCGGCACTTCGAATGGGTGACGACGGCGATCAATCTTCCCTTGCCGTCGGCCGACGTCATCAACGCAGCATACGCCGGGCCGCTGGTTGATCGCGGCGGCGACGGAAGCGTGCACGCTATTCGGCACACCGACGACTACTCCGAAGTTTGGTACACCAACTACCGAGTTCAGGACGGCGTGCAGCAATGGCACGATCCAGTTTCGCTCGTGTCCGCCAACGCCACCTACTTGTCAGGCAACGGCCGATACGTGGCGGTTGATGGCGCTGGTCAAGCGCACTTCATCGGCGCCAACGCCGCCAAGTCCCAGGTATGGTACCGGTCGTTTGATGGTACGGGGTTGACTCCCGAAGTGCAGATCCGGCAGGCGAGTCCTGATGCGATTCAATCCTTGGCGATCGCGGTTGAGCGAGGCGGGATGCAACGAATCGTCTGGGTTGAAGGCGACCAACTCTTGGCCGTCAACGGTGTTGGATCGTCGCCGAGTGTTTTGTTACCTTTCGGCGCGTCGGGTTCTTCAGTTTCGATTTTCATCGACGAGTACGACAACGCCCATCTGTTGCAGCTGATGCCGGGAACTGGGCAAATCCGCTACGCGCAGGCAGCTGTCGGCCAGGCCTGGAATCCGTTTGTGCTTTTGAGTGCGGCCAACGATCCGGTGATTGCTGATTACGCCTTTGGACCGGACGGGAGTTTACACATCCTCTTCACCCGGAACTGTCCGGTCGGGTACTTAGTTATTACCAACGGTACAGTAACGCGCAGCGAGATCGTACCGTTTTATCAAAACGCCATGAGGCGCGTTCGGCTGGGAACGATCAGCACCGGCGATCCGTACTTCTTCGTCGACTATTCCAGCAGTGGAACGGATAAACTGTATACGCTGGATGGAACTGAGTGGCGGTTGTTGACCAGCTTAACCTGGCCAACGCCGCTCGATCCCGTACCCGGCGATCTCCTGGTCGGGCCGGACGACTCGTTGACGCTGGTGACCGAGTCATACGCGAATGGATCGGAGACATCCGGCGGTTCATCCCTGATCGTGGCCAAGTCGGCGATCTACAACGCTGGTGCAGCCGACGGCCAGGTACTAGCCGTAGATCAGCGGACCCGACTCGACGTCACCAACGGCGGTGTGACCATCGGACTGTCGCTGTTCTCGACTGCCAGCCTCGGTCCGCAGGCGCCGATCGGACTGACGTACAATCCGCTGGCTCTTCACGGCGCGGTCAGCACCTTGCCGTCTGGGTGGCGATTATCAACCGAACAACGGGTGTGGCACAGCCAGATCAAGTACTATGGTAAGTTCTACCAGCCGTCAAATCCGGACATCAATCAGGTATGGCTGCAGACCGCCAGCGGCACCACCGTCACGTTCGCGAGCGGCAGCCAGCCGGACGAGTACGTGGTGACCGCGCGAGAAGGTATTTTTCTGCGATTAGTCAGGAATCCGGCTGACTCAACCTGGGTCTTGAATGAAGCCAACGGGACGATTCACGGGTTTTCCGCGACCGGCTTGATCGACTGGACCAAAGACGCCAGTAACAACATGCTCGATTACCAGTACGACCCGAACGGCAAACTTGAGCAGATCGTCGACGCGACCGGGCGAGCAACAACCTTTATGTATGACGGTAACAGTCAGCTGTCGACCATTGTTGACCCTAGCGGTCAGGAGTACACCTTGTCCTATTACGGCTTCGGTGAAGCTGGCGGCAGCCCGAGCGAGCGGTTGCTGAAGTCGGTCACCCGCAGCCGCAGCGATGGGCCTGATGAAACCTGGCAATTCAGCTACCATGCGGCCACGAATGAAACCGCGGCGTGTCCCTCGCCGCTGCCCGGCACCTGCCCGACCAAGCGAGGACTGCTGGCGACGTTCGCCAATCCACGCGGTTTTTCAACGAAATACTATTACGAAATCGGCAGCCGGCTAGCCAGGGTCGTAAATGCCGACAATAAAGTTTTGGCCGCGGCCTATGCACGGTTGGCCGGACAGGTGAACGTCGCCTGCGCCTCGCTCGAGCCTTCATCGAACGATCTCTTCACCGCCGTGACCGATTGGCGGGGGTTTGTTAGTACTTACGAAACGAATTTCGAGGATGCTACGGTGTGGCGAACGACTGATCCGAATGGGCAAGCAATGGAACAGTCGTTTGATACGTACCGTCGGTTGATCTGCCAGCGGGATAAGCGCGGGTTTGTTTCCACCTACGATTGGCTGGTCAGCCCGCCGAGTGACTTCGTTAGATTTCAACTCGAAAACATCCACCGTCCCGGCATTGCTAATCCGATCCACTACACCTACACAGCTGATCATGAGGTGCAAACCGTGACCGATTCACTGGGCCACGTCACGACCTACGGGTACGCCGACCCGAACAACCCGCACCTCGTTACCTCGATGACCGAACCGCCGGGCGTTTCAGGCGGGACGTCGCCGGTTACCCAGTTGGCGTATGATTCGCAGGGACGGTTGCAGATGCGGACCGATCCAATGAACCACGTGACGACCAACGGTTACAATGATCCGCTGACCGGGCTGGTGACATCGATTGACCGACCCGATATCGCCGGTAATGAAACGTTTGCCTACAACGTCATGGGACAGGTACTGACGCACAAGCAGCCGGCGCATAGTAGCGGAGTGGTGACGAGCTACGAGTACGACGGCGCACACCGCCTCAAGAGAACGACGTTCCCGGCAACGGTCGATCATGGCTCATCCTCTATTGTCAACACCTACGACCAGAACGGCAACCTCCTGACGGTGACCGACCAACTCAACAAACTGACCGCATACGAGTACGATGTTCTGGATCGGAAAACAAAGATCACGCGCCACGACGGGAGTTTCTCGAGGACTGAGTACGACCCGAACGGCAACGTCACGAACACCTACGATTTCAACAACAGCCGCACCCAGTTCGAGTACGACGCCTTGAATCGTCTCGTGCTGGAACGCCGCTTCGAATCGGTCAATGGTCAGGACATGAAGTTCGGCTATGAGTACGATGCCAACGGCAACCGGACAAAGTTGCATGAGCTAAACCCCGACGAGACGATTCACTCGACCACCGAGTACCAGTATGACCAGTTGAATCGCCTAACCCAAACGATCTACCCAGCCACGGTTGACCACGGCCCATCCAGCGTCATCAACGCCTACGACAACAACAGCAACCTTTTGACCGTGACCGATCAGCGCGGCAACGTCAGCCGGCACTGCTACACAAACCGCAATTTACTGAAAGCGACGAAGCGTACTGGCGGCGAGGTTGATTTCACCTGCAGCGACCCGGCCTACCGCACAGACTATACCTACGACCTGAACGGCAATCGCGAGACGATGACGGTCTACCGCGAAGACAGCGGCGTCTCGCAGCCGAAAACGACGACTTACGAGTACGACGCTGTTAATCGGCTGGTGCGAACGCGCGATCCGCTGCTCCGTGAAACAATCACTGACTACGACGACAACGGTAACGTCACGCTCGTGACTGACCCGTTAGCCATGGCCACGAAAACCGAGTACGACACGCTGAACCGTCAGAAGCGCGTGATCAGTGACTTTGGCCGCAAGAACTTGACGACGTCGAACGCGTACAACCAGGTTGGCAATGTGACTTCATCCACTGACGCCACCGGCCGAATCACGAGCAATACGTACGATAGCCTCCACCGCCTGATTCTGGTGACGATGCCCGACTCAACGAAGGCGCAGTACACCTATGACGCGAATGGCAATCGGAAGACGGTCGTTGATGCCAAGGGTCAGATAACCGCGTATACCTACGATGGCCTGAACCGAGTGATCCGAGAAACCGACCCGCTGAACAAACGGACCGACACGACCTACGATGAATTCGGCAACGTTATTCGGCGCGTGCAGGCCGATGACAGAACCTCGGTGCAGACTGATTACAGCCATGATGTGCTGCACCGCTTGAAGGTAACCGATTACGCCAATTCAACACCAGACGTGACGCGGACGTACGATCCGGCCGGAAACCTATTAACCATCGTGGATGCCAACTCCAGTCATACGTTCATGTACGATTCATTGAACCGCATGGTCGTTGATCGCGACAATGCTCTGGGTCGCGAACTGCGGTACGCCTACGACAGCTTTGACCAACGAACGAGCATGTCTGATTACCACGGCGGCGCGTTGCAGGACACCGTCACCTATCAGTACGATGACGCCGCGCAAATCGACAAAATCCTCCGCGGCAGCGATCAGTACGACTTCAATCATCATTCCGACGGCACGCGGCAGAGCCTGATTCGTCCGAACGGAGCACGGACGGACTACCAGTACGACACGGCCAAGCAACTGGATTTGTTGAGCAATCAGAAGCCGGACGCCGCGGTCGTTTCCGCTTTTGCCTACCAGTACGACAACGTCGGCAACCGGACGCGGATGGACGTCACGCTTGATGGCGCGCTGAACCACACAATCCAATACGACTACGACAATCTCTATCGACTGATGTCGGAAACACGGAGTGGCGCCGTGCCCAATACCGTATCCTGGACCTACGATCCAGCAGGAAACCGCCTATCAGAAACGCGGAATGGAGCAGTGAAGTACACGCGGTACAATCAAGGGAACGAAGTGCTTCGCGAGGTGATCCCCGGCGTCGAGACATTCGTTGATGATTTTGAGCAGGAACCTCTCAATGGTTGGTCTGCCGAGAGCGGAACGTGGTCAGAGTTCTTCGGTCGCCTCCGTACCGATACCTCCCCCCGTTCCTTGCTTCAAGCCTCGGGTCGGAACGGTTCAACCTTCAGTTCCAGCGTTGACCTCATGCGAATCGATACCGCGCTCGGCATCGCCTTTAACATTCAGAGTCCCAGCGACTACCTCGTCGCCGAACTCATGCGTGATCCAATACGGTCAAGCGAGTTACCAATTCTCACGAACCAACTACCGATTCCCTGTACCTCCACCGAGGATGATGATATTGTCATCCGCGGAACTCGCTTCACCCTAGAAGGTCTCCAAGTCCGCATCTCTCACGTCACGGCTGCCGGGTCAGAGGTGGTTAGCGGTGTCTGGGCAAAATCAAGTTGTAATTGGCACACCCTGAGGATTGACGTCGAGGAAGGAACGGTCGACGTTTACCTGAACGACGTCCAGGTACTGAACGTCGACAATCTACCGCTCCAAAGCGGTGGGGTTGGCCTCACGGCGGACGGGAACGGCATGTTCAACGATTTTTCCTTCAGTCGCGCCGATGTCTTCCCTTGCATGAGCGATGAACGCGGCAATTCGGGCGATTGCGGAAGAGGCACGCCGTCGTATGATTCAGAAAACCGCCAGACGCAATTTACCAGCGGCACGACTACCACTACCTACACTTACGACGCCTTCGGTCGGCGCATCAAAAAGACCGTCAATGACAACGGCAACATCTCGATTGAGCAGTACTACTACGACGGCGACGACGTGCTGCTTGACCTTGACGGGACTGGAAATGTTGTTTTGCGAAGATACGTCAACGGCCTGGGCATTGACGAGAAACTGGCAGTGGAGCAAGACGGCATCAATGCTTTCTTCCTAACTGACGCTTTGGGCAGCACGCGGGAACTGGTTGACGCCAGCAGCGCGGTTCAGACGCGCTTTGACTACGAGGCTTTCGGGAAACCGACGGCGCTCATGCAGAATGTCCCGACGCGCTACCAATTCACCGGCCGCGAGTACGAAGCGGAAAGCGGTCTCTACTACTACCGCGCGCGGATGATGGATCCAAACTTAGGAAGGTTTACGGGGAGGGATCCGGTGGCTGGAGCAGGGGAAAATCAATATGTCTATGTCGGAAATAACCCCGTGAACTATCTTGACTCTTTTGGACTAGATGAACATGTAGACAAAGCTAGAGCAGAGTACAAGATTCAAGAAATTACGAAAGAGATTGAGATATTACAGTGGAAACTTCGTGATTACGAAAAAGAAGTAGAAAATCTTAGGGACCCAACTAAACACGAACGTGAATCAATGGCCGACCTCAATGCTCTGGTAGATGAGAGCGAACAATTTATTCGAAAGTATCGACGGGAATTAGAGTATATACCGATGTTAGAAGGAGCAGCACTTAAAAGGGTTACCGAAGCAGAACAAATATCAGGATTCGAGTTCTACTTTAGCAACCCTGAATATTTTGTTGAAAAGGGGTCCGAGGCGGCCGTATCCCAGGGTATTGAGACCGGTATAGCAAAAGCTCTTGGCTCGAAAGCTATAGGCCGTAGTGTTGGATTAATACTCGCAATACCATCTTATTACCATGAGAAAGCCGAAGCTTTAGAAAAGTATGAGTGGTACCGTATACGTCTTGAGTTTGAGGCGGAAGACATCCACCGAGAAGCCGTCGAGACGAGAGAGCGACTTACGGGGGTGGTCAATAACTTGCAGGGACTTAATCAGAAGCGTCGAAAAAAAATAAAAGAACTGGAAGGAGTTATTCATGAAAAGCTTACGACCGATCGGCGAGATATAATTCGCGTGGTTGAAAACAAAATTCAGGTAACTACTGATGAAATCATTCGGCTCGATGGGGAATTAGAATATTATCGCTCGACGGCCGAGAAAAAAAAGTAAACACAACACAGGCTGTTTGAAAAAAATCCATGCCCGCGGCAGGCAGGCGAACTGATTATGCGGCCCCGCCTTTTTGACGATTTTTCAGCCACATTAATTTAAGAAGCTAATGAAGGCGGGATCCCGCTTCGCGGGAAACTCCCGCCTGCCGGTGTCTGGTGGAGATGGAGGGAGTTGAACCCTCGACCCTCGCATTGCAAATGCGATGCTCTACCGCTGAGCTACATCCCCGTTAGGCATTGGCGGCCGGGACTAACGGCCCATGTTTAGTACTGGGTCGACGTTTCTGGTTCCTGAAATGCGCCGCCGAAGATATTGACCAAGATGCTGTTAAAGAAACCTGACATGACCAGGAACGAGAAGATAATCAGGACGACGCCGAGCAGTTTGTAAAAGATACGCGTGCCGCCCTCGGTGCCGAGGTGCTGCTCGGCCCACTCGATCCGGCCGAAGTTGTTGACCAGCCACTCGGTCTTCCAAGCCAAGAGGAAGCCGAGGCCGATGACGAGTAAGCCGATGAGATATTTCAAAGGAGGGAGCTAGGGATTTAGGAATTAGGGGTTAGGGGGAGCGCAAGAGAGCCTTGCATAGACGTGGTGGGCAATGTAGGACTCGAACCTACAACCTCTTCCGTGTAAAGGAAGCGCTCTAGCCGGTTGAGCTAATTGCCCCTAACTATCCATCAAGCGGCGTGAAGCATAGCGAAAAAACAACCTTTTTTCAAGCGGACGGACAGAATGAGCCAGCCGTTATCGGGAGACGACGGATGGCTCGATGAAGCTGATGGTTCAGCAGTGCAATCGCCTTCTCAGGCGAGGGACAGGATGAGGGCGACGAGTGTCAGCGCCGCCAGCACGGACCCGGCGATGACCAGCGGGCGTACCTGCGCCCAGTACGACTGCTCGACTATCACGAGTCGACCGATGACCGGCCCCGGGCAGAGCAGTCCGTAGCGGACCAGCTCCGCTTCGGACGCTCGAACGTCGTGGTAGTGGGCTCGACTGAGCCAGCCGACCCGTACGAATGCCCCGATCGCGCCGAGAAAAAAGAGCGCTGCCAAAACCGCAAAAATGAGATCCACGAGCATCACCCCTTTCTGCCGCTCGTTTGAGCACACCGTAGTCCGACGGCAGCAATTTGTCAACTATGCTAAAAGGGCACCCGATCTCTTGTCCCCGATCAAGTCGGGGATACTCGAGACCGAACGCCCTGACTTCCCATACGAGCAGTCCTCCTGGTGGTGTATTGGTTTTAGGCCTGCTGTTTGGCCAGGAACTCCGCCCCGTGGCCGAGCTCGGTATTGATTGGAACGCCTCGGGTGCAGAGCGGGCATTCCTCGGCCGACCACTTTGACAGCTGGCGGGTGATCAGGCTTTCCAGCTTCGGCACGCCGAGGCCTTCGGTCGCCGCGCCGGCCCGGTTCCAGATGCAGCCCACGCCGACGATGTTCCCGTTGGCCCGACGAATGCAGTCGACCACCAGCTGGACCGTTGCCCCGCTGGTCACGATGTCCTCGACCACGGCGCAGCGTCGGTCGCGGACGAGCTGGTCGTAACCGCGATTGAGCTCGAAGCCGCCATCGGACTTCTCGGCATAGACGAAGCGCACCGTCGAATCCGGCCTGAGCTGCGACAGGTGGAAGGCGACCTCGAAGCCGATCGGGATAGCGCCAATGGCTGGAGAAACTACCACCTCGACGCCGAGGCCGGACAGCAGATTGGCCAGCTCGTCTGCCAGCGCCGTGGTGATCCCGGGCAAGGCGGTCACGTCCGACTTGGCCACGTAGGTGTCGGAGTGACCACCGTTCTGCAGCACGTAGTGACCGTTGAGCCGTAGTGCGCCGCAGCGGCGCAGAAGCTCAAGGTAGAATTCTTCCGATATCGCGCTCATCACAGACACTCCTTGGATTCAGGCCGAGGCCTGTGGCTGGGACTGCTCGGTCAGTTCGACCAGTTCGGTCAGGATGGCATCGATCGAAGCTTTTCCGCGGTTGAGGTAGTCGGTCACCACCTGCACGGCCGTGGCTCCGGCCCGCAGGTAGTCGAGCACGTCCTGTCCGGAGGAAATGCCACCGACGCCGACCAATTGAATCGGTGCCGGCAGAATCGACCGCAGCTGCTGCAGCTGGCCGAGCCCGACCGCCTTCATCGCCTTGCCGGACAACCCGGCCAGGCCGCTGCTTCCGCTGAAGCTGATGCAGGGGCGGCCGTCGGGATGGACGGCGTAGGCGTTGGGAAAGGTATTTGTCGTAGTGACGAATTGCACCAGTCCGACGTAGTCAGCAATCGTCCTGGCGATCTCCTTGAGCTGGTCCGGATCAGAGAACGGCGACAGCTTCACCCCGATGCAAGTGTCATCCGCGACAGCCTGACTGACCGCTTCGAGAATGGCGCGGACCATGTCTCGCCGGAAACTGGGAATCGGCTTCTGGCCTTCGGTGCCCCAGATGTTCGGACAGCCGAAGTTCAACTCGATGGCGCGGGCTTTCTGCTCCAGCATGGTCTTCGCCAGTAGGCCGTATTCTTCCGGGGTGAACCCGACCACGCTGACGAGCAGCGGCTTTCGTTCGGGGTTGCTGCCCTCAACGTTCTCAATGTAGTATCGGAGCTGGTATCGCCAGTACTCCATACCGGGATTGGGAAGCCCCAGCGAGTTGAGCGAGAAGTATCCGCCGTCGTGGTAGACATCTCCGCCGTTGCCCGTCCGTGAATCGGCGGTGATTGACCCGATGACCACGGCTGAAGCGGGTGTGCGCAGGGCTTGCTTGAGGTCTGAAATCGTCTTACAGGTGCCAGCGCCGATCATGACCGGATGCTCGAGTTCGAGCCCGGCCAGATTGATGGGCTTCATGGTTCCTCCGGACTACGTTGACTGCGTGGTGGTCAGGGCCGCCTCGACCTCGGCCATGAACTGCTTGGCCGCCGCCGCTGGATCGAGAGCCTTGAGGATCGGCCGGCCGATGACCAGCCGGGTGGCGCCGTTCTTGATAGCTTCGGCGGCCGTAGCTGTCCGTTTCTGGTCGTCCGGCGGTTCGTTGCCAGAACGAATGCCCGGCGTGACGATCTCGAAGTCCGGACCGCAGTGAGCGCGGATGGCGGCGGCCTCGCGCGGCGAAGCAATCACGCCGTCCAGACCAGCTTCTTGGGCGAGCAGCGCCAAGGTAACTACCCTGGCTTCGATCAGCCTCTGCTTGTAGGTCTCGGCTTCGGGGCCGGTGATTGCCAGCTGCGGGTCATTGAGTATCCCGAGCTGGACAAGGTCTTCGAAGCTGTGGCTGGTCAGGATGGTGACGCCGAGGATGCGCGTCCGGTGGCCAGTCGAATCGGCCACCTTGTTGGCTGCCTCGACCGCGGCCGCCATCATCTTCGCGCCACCGAGGCACATGACATTGGTCCACTCGACCCGCTGTCGGGCGATCTCTCTGACTGCATCAGACACGGTGTTGGGAATGTCGTGGAGCTTGGCGTCGCAGAACAGCTCGGTTGCGCCGAGTTCGAGGAGGTGCGTGAGGGCAGTGGGTGTACCGAGGCCGTGGATCATTCGCAGGCCGAACTTGAAGGCGCAGCCGGTCGGGGCGGTGGCCTCGACTGCAGCTTGCATCTTATGGGTATCAAGCGCGACGAAGATTCGACTACTGGGGTTCATGATGGTCCTCCTGTCTTTCACTTCCCGAGCAGCACCGCCCGGGCAATGGTCCAGAACAGTTGCGGGTGTTCGCGGAAGCGCCGCTGGTTACTCAATCGGTTTTGCCGTCGCGCCGGACAACTCAATCGTTTCGCAGTGCCGCCATGCCCGCCACAGATTTCGCCGGAACCTGGCGGCTACCATGCCGGCGGCAAAGAACAGCCACTCAAATTGACCGGAACTAACGGCCAGGGCAGCGATTGCGAACACCATCAGCCAGTCGAGGGTTTCGTAGAAGAGTGAGGCCGCTTTTTTCAGCCAGCCTGGATCGTCTGGTCGGTGGAACATGATCGTGACCATGAGATCTTTGGACATGGTCAGCAATGCTCCCAGTCCAAATATCCCGATCAGGAAGGGAATGACGAGCAGCCAAGCAGGAAAACTGCCTCTGACAGCGGCGCCGAGGAGGCCGATGCCGATGCAGGCCGCCATCACCAGGATCGATCCGCCTTCGAGACGAATGAACCCCTTGATTCGCTCACGCCACCCCGACAGCGGGATGTGCTCTTCGATGGTATTGCGCATCTCCTGACGCCAATTCATAGGG
>JACQPY010000006.1 GCA_016207275.1 Candidatus Kerfeldbacteria bacterium | reverse complement strand
TACATCGGGTTTGACATCCATAAGCGATACACCTTTTACACCCAGATGAATGAGACCGGCGTCATCCAACGACAGGGGAAACTGTCCAACACGAGAGAAGCTCTGGGCGAGTTCTTCGCCGACGTCACCGAGCCCGCCCGCGTGGCCATGGAAGCCACGATGAACTGGTATCACCTCTTTGACCTCCTAGAGGTGCTGGAGATTCCGGTCACTTTGGCCCATCCCGAGCGCACACGCGCCATCGCCGAGGCCAAAGTGAAAACCGACAAGGTGGACAGCACGATCCTCGCCCACCTGCTGCGGGCGGACCTCGTGCCCGCCGCTTACATCCCGCCGCGCGAGGGATCTGCGAGAGCTGCTGCGGTTCCGGGCCGCGCTGGTGCGGCTGCAGACCATGGTAAAGAACCGGATCCATGCGATCCTGCTCAAGCACGGATATCAGAGTCCAGTCACCGATGTCTTTGGCCAAAAGGGCCGGGCCTGGCTGGCGACCCTGTTTCTGCGTCCGGTGTACCAGCAAGCCTTGCAGAGCTTCCTGGCGGTCCTCGAGACGCTGCAGACCCAGATCAAGGTCGCGTCGGAAACGATCGATGCGCAGGCGAAGACCAGTCCCGCGGCCCAAGCACTGTGCCGACTGCCAGGCATCGGACATTACAGCGCGCTGCTCATCCTGGCCGAGATCGGCGATGTCGCCCGCTTCCCTGGCCCTAAGCAGCTGGTCTCCTATGCGGGACTGGCGCCCTCGGTGCACGCGTCGGGTGGGCACGTCCGCACCGGGCACATCACCAAGCAAGGCTCGCCCTGGCTGCGCTGGATTCTGCTGGAGGCGGCGCATCACGCCGGCCGTCGGGCGGACGCTTCCAGGAGGTCTATCGCCGGCTGGAGCGCCGCAGGGGCGCGAACATCGCCTACGTCGCGGTCGCGCGCGAACTCCTGACCACGGTGTACTGGACGCTGCGCCATATGCCTGAGGCTGTGACCCGGGACTCCCCTACGAGTCTTGGTCCCACTGAGGACCCCCATTCGTGATTGGGAGCCCGCGGTCGCAAAACACAGTGTGCCAAACCGGCACGGATAGATGACTGACCTCGGGGTCGCAGTGCGATTCTCTTCAGAAGGCGTTGACAGGCGCAGCCTTTTCATAGATGACTCGTGATTCGTGAATCGCTAATTCGGTCCGATAACCTTCAGGCCTAAGTCCAGATCGCGGGCAAATTGATCGGCATCCTCAGGCTCCAGATGGGACAGCGCTTGGAGCATGGCCGGCGGCTACACTTGACTACAGTGTAGTAGACAGCATACAATGTAATCCATTAACGTTGAGGAAGGTGAGGGCTTATGTCCAGGAGGGTAGCCGAGCGGCGTCAGGAGCGCGAAAGTCCTGTTTCCGTACGCATCGAGCGCGCACTTCGAGAAGCGATTCAGATCCAGGCCCGCAAGGCGGGGAAGCCGGTTTCTTGGGTTATCAGAGAGTTGCTCGATATGGCGGTGAGGATGCAGCGGTTCCCCGGGATTGTCTTCGTCGATGGCCCAGCGGGGCGAAGGGCTCGCCTAGCGGGGACCGGACTGGACGTCTGGGAGGTCATTGAGCTTCTGCGGGAATTTGGATCCGTGTCCGCCCTATGCCAGCAATTCCCGCGCCTGTCGCCCATGGCGGTTCAGATCGCACAGGCATACGCGGAAGCGTATCCCGAGGAGATTACAGCTTTCCTTGCATTGAATGCCAGAACTCCGGAACAGTTGAGACGTCAATTGCCGTGGCTGCAAAGGGTGCGGCCGTAAGTGCCGGGTCGAGTCCTCCTTGATGCAGACGTCCCTCCGGCGGTGGGCGATGCGGTCAGACAACTTGGGCACGATGTCATTACTGCATCCGGTGATTCCGCACTGGAACCGCTCAACGATGCCGATCTACTGAGAGAAGCCACCCGCCAAGGTCGTCTCCTTGTGACCTTCAATCTTGCCGACTTCGTTGAGGCTGCGCAGGCATTCGCGCACAGACAGGAGGACCACGGAGGAATTGTCCTCATCCACTCTCGCACTTATCCCCGGACGAATATTGGAGCGATCGCCAAGGCGCTGGACGGATTGTTGCAGTCACGGAATAACTTCACGAACGCCATCCTCTATCTCCAATGACCGACTGAACGGTATCGTAGATGGAGCTCGTGAGTCGTGACTTGTGACTCGCAAAAACCGTGAATGGTGAATGGTGAATGGTGAATGGCAAGGACGCGTGACGCGTGACCCTTAAGAACCGTGAATGGTGAATGGTGAATAGTGAATAGTAAATCGCACTGACGTGAGCCG
>JACQPY010000005.1 GCA_016207275.1 Candidatus Kerfeldbacteria bacterium | reverse complement strand
TTGGGGAAGATTCTCGACTGCAGCCTCCCGTAGGAGTCTGGGCAGTGTCGCAGTCCCAGTGAGGCGGGTCATGCTCTCACACCCGCTATCCGTCGTCGCCTTGGTAGGCCGTTACCCTACCAACTAGCTGATGGACCATAGGCCCTTCCCAAGGTGGCTTGCGCCTTTCATTCTGTGCATCTCAGCACAGAGTCACATCCGGGATTAGTCTCCCTTTCGGGAGATTATACCGAACCTCGGGGTAGGTTACCAATGTGTTACGCACCCGTTTGCCACTAACGCCTCGCTACCGCTCGGCGAAGTTGTAGGTTGTAAGATTTAAGTTTATAGAAACTTACTTAAATCTTACAACTTTAATCTTACAACTGCGCGAAGCGATAGCGGAGCGCTCGTTCGACTTGCATGCCTAAGACACGCCGCCAGCGTTCATCCTGAGCCAGGATCAAACTCTCATATATGACCCGCGGTGGTTACCCCCGACTTGATCGGGGGACCCAGCCGCGGCGCGATTCACTTGAGACATCATCACGAGGATGACGGGGGAATCGCTTAAGACCGTTTAGAATTGACTTGGTGACGGACCGTCGGAGGAGTGAGGGGAGCAGGAATCCAAACGAGCTATAAAAAACGCTCTGGCGGGTTCCCATAAAATTCCTAAAGAATTTTATGGGTGCCCTGGCCCTGAAACTCAACCCTCGCTGCTCCGACGATCACGTCTAACCCTGCACCGGAGCCACGCCGAATGGCGGGCGACTGGTACAGGGGGCTCTTTACCCCGTGTCCCGTCATTCGACGGGATTTACGGAGTTTCCTTACCGCACTTCAGTTGTCAAATTTCAGGAGAGGCGGGGCCTCGACTGAAACCCTGAGTTCCGCTACTGCGGACGAAGGGTCCCATTGAGACCACTGGCATCCTCGTGGATCCAGGATTCACATCACTTGTCTAGTCACCGGTGGTGAGCAGCAACTAATGTGGATCGGCTCGGGCCGAAGCACGAATTTACTTCGTGCTGAGGCGAGGGAACTAAGAGCCAAAGGCCTTTGGCTCGCCTGGCAAACAAAAACAGTGAGTGCCAAAACTTCAGCAATCCCTGTCTTCTCTTCCCAGCCTTGAGCTGGGATCAGTTCAGTTCAATGTGCGCAAATGTGTAGTGCCGAATCTATCGTCTCCTTGTTGATGGGTCCCCGCAGACGCGGGGAACGACAATAATTATCGACAATGTGAGGATAACCCAGATTTGACAGCCTGTCAAGGCTTCTCCCTCCCCGCCGCTCTGCGGCCTCCCCTCCACAGTGTGGAGGGGATTGTCCGACGTAAAGTCGCGTGGCGACCACGTCGCTTTACGCGAAGGACAAGGGGAGGCGGCCTTGACTTTCCCTGCCATTGCTGTTAGATTCAGGCGTTCCAACTTCGGAACCAAATCTGCTGCGTCGAATCATCAAGGCGCAGCGGACCTGTCCTGAGCGAAGCCGCACTTGTTCCTTCGAGAACCTCAGGATGACAAGTGCGGCTGAGTCGAAGGATGCTGCACCTTACAATTCGACCTACAATCGGGAGGAGTCGATCATGAATTTGACCATACCCTCCCGGAAGAAAATCTGGGAGTGGATTCGGCGGTATGTTCCTCAGGAAGTCGTGGCGTTGCTCTTCGCGCTCTACGCGGCGAACATGCTGCGACCGCTCTTCCTCGACGACAGATTCGCCTGGAGCAAGGTCGCGGCTGCCTACATTGTCACCATCGCCGACGCAATTGCCTATTACGGCTATGCGTTTGTCCGTGAACTGCGCAGACATCGCCACAATCACGCTCGCGGCATCAAGGCAATCGCGCTTGCGTTTCGCGACGTCGTACTCGAATACAGCGTCGCCGACACCATTGACACGGTCGTCACCCGACCGTTCTTCATGTTCTGGGCGCCGCGCTTGGTTGGCAGCGTCAACTTCGGTATCATCATCGGCCAAGTACTAGCCGGCGCCACATTCTACCTGATGGTTGTTCCAGCCTACGAGTGGCGAAAGCGACATGTCAAGTAAACCACGACTGCTCGCGGCCGCATCTACGACGCGACGAAGTGAGCGCGAAATAGGAGGCGCGTATGGAACTCAGTGGTGTAGCACTCCTTGTTTCACTGGCTGTCGAAAGCTACCGGGACTTCAGGGCGGAAGACGCATCGTTTTTTACCGTCGACGAGATTCCGGTTCCCCTGTTTGGTTCGCTCGAAATCCGGACATCGAACAACACCGTCTTCTTGAAACACGACGAGGTAATGTCACTTGAAGAAGTACAGCGTAGTTTGTTGCGGTTCACTCCGATCGAGCCGGATCGTTCTTCCGAAGACCCACGGCAAGTTATCGCCGAGGCCTTTGAGAATACTCTCATCGCGCCTCAATTCTGGATTCGCGTCTGGGGAGACATCGTCGTCGAGACCGGCGGTGACGTCGTGTACGACGCGAAGCGGCCGCAGGCCCCCGACGATCCGCACCCGTCGATCAAACGATTGAGTAAGTGGTGTTACGCAGTTCGCGCCGCGAAGATCGAGCTGGAACCGACGATCGAGGAGTGTGGCCTCGAATCGGATGCCGAACCGGAGTAAATCGATCAAACGCAATCCGAAGGAGACAAATAATGTACCTGACCGACACGCCGGAGGAATGGCGGATCCTCGAACAGCCGTATGTGTTCCTGATGGACGAGGCCAACCGTCTCATTCGTCAGGCGAACGGCAGTCCGCTCAAAGACCTGTGGCGCGGCATGAAGGAACGAGCGGTCGCTGCTCTGGCGGCCTACCGATCCGGAACCCCGTACCACTAGCTGTAGTTGCAGTAATGCAGTAAACCCCAAGCCAAGGAGGCGAGCCGTGAACGGAACCTGTTCAGTGTGTCGTGCGACGGTCGAGCTCGAGATGCACGAGCGCCAGCTGGTGATCAAGCCGCACCACGATCGGGAGGACAACTTCTGCGCCGGCAGCCACGAGCCGCCGGTTCGGGAGATGGAAGAGATTCCGGACTAAGTCAACCACCCCCGTGTCCGAATTGTCTCACGACGAAACGGACCAACCACGCCCGGATTGATCCCGTTAGAGGGCCGCAGTTAACAGCCCTGATGAACGGACAGTCTCAACGCGCCGACCGGAGCAACCCTCTAACGGGATTGATCCGGAAGCGTGAGGAGGAGAAGAAGCTATGCAGAGGTTACTGGATTTCTTTGATCGACATCCGAAAACAGCAATCATTCTCGTTCTGTTGTTCTGCCTGGCGCTCGACCTGGCCTTCAGGTCCCCGCCTTAGAAAAACAGTGTCTGCCGACCATGTCCGTTTACCAGCCCACGACGTAGGTCGAACAACGCGTGCCAACCGTTCTCCTTCAAGGAGATACGCGAGGTCGCAAGCATTACAGAGCCCCAATGGACTGAACATCCAGCGGGGCTCGTTTCTTATACATCCCCTCCTGCCCGAGAGCCTGTCCCGAACTTGTTTCGGGAAGGGGTGTCCCGAGCAGCCCCGACTCGATCGGGGGCGATGAGGGAGGGGGTGGTGGGAGCCTCTCTTCCCAGATGATGTCCACGATAGTACACCACGCCAATGACCGCGGCTGCCAGGATGACCAGCCCCAGGCCAACGACAATCGCCTGAATGGCAATGCCGCGTGTAGTTAATGCGCCGATGATCAGCACCGGAACGATGCTCATGGTGTTGATGACTGTGTAGAGCACGCCGAACACGCGGCCGCGGTCTTCGTTCGGTACCAGTTCATGGATAGCCGTTTGTGCAGAAATGATAATGAACGGATCGGCAAATCCGGACAGGAAGGCCATCATCACCACGAACGTTTTCAGGGCGACGGCCGCTGACAACCCCAGGCCAACGCCGAAATCAACGATCTGCGTTATGAATGCCAAGAAAAACAATGCAATACCATCGAGCACCATGCCAAAACTGATCAAGTGGTCTTTTTGGAATTTACCCCTGACCGCGTTGGCCACGATGGCGCCGACGAACGCGCCGATGCCGGTCGGCACGATCAGGAACAAGCTCAGCTCTTCGACGTTGAACCTCAGGAGGTTTTGCGAGAACGACGGGGCGAGGGAGATGAAACTCTTTTCTATCGCGAACAGCACTCCGACTTGAATGATGATGAATAACACCACGGGATGCTGGCGGATGAACCGCACGCCTTCGAGCAGGCGCTGCCAGAACTGCCGGTAACTTCGGTGAACTGCGAGTTCGATCTGCGACAGTTTCAGCAGGTGGGCGTTGAGGTTCGGTAAGAAGGCCACCAGGATCACGGCGAGCGCGTACAAGCCAAGGGAAATCAGCAACGTCGATCCTTCACCGAGACGATGGAGCGACGGTCCGGCCAGCGAGTAGCCGAGCAGAAAGGCGGCGTAGCCGGTGAACTGGTAGAAAGCATTGGCCGTAAAGAGCTGTTCTTTCGGGACGAGCGTCGGAATCGATGCCACTTCCGCCGGGGAAAAGAACTGCGCGAACACGGCCAGGACAAACGCGCTACCGAGCAGGAATGACGGTTCTTGCCATGAGACCAACACCGGCACCACCAGCAACAAACGCAAGAAGTTGGTCGCTAACATAATTTTCTTGCGGTTGTACGAATCGGCGAATACGCCGGCGCCGGCCGAAAACAGAATCGGCGGAATCGACACCAAGGCCACCAACACCGATACCAGGAACGTCGAGTTGGTCACCTGAAACAGCAGGATGACCAGCGCAAAGTTCAGGAAGTTTTCCGAGAGCTTGGCGCAGACCTGGGCGAGCCAGAGTAAGCGAAAATTCCGGTGCGCCAGCACGCTCAGGTACTTCTTCAGCCCTCCAGACGGAATCGGAACGGCGTCGTCCATCTATTTTTTTCTGAAAATGTTCGTCCGTTCGTCTGCCCAGAGCCGGTAGCGATTCTTTTCTAAAAAAGCTTTCCACTCGGACCGCGAACCGCGCCGCGGTTGCTCGAGCTTGGCAAACTCCTGGACCGAGCGGTAGGTGAAGACGGCCTGGTTAAAGAATTCGGCCACTTCTGCCATCCGCGATTCAGTCAGCATCACGTGGTAGGCGTACGCCTTAACGTCGCGAATGTCACCATCGCCAAATCCAAATCGTCGTTCCGCCTCAATGATGGTCCCGGCCCAGTCCGGTTCGAAAAACGCCAAGTATCCGCCGCGTTTCGTCACGCGTAATGCCTCGTCGAGCGCTGGCGGCATGTCTTTGGTCGGCAGGTGGTGGAACGACATGGTGAAGATGACGACGTCAAAGATTCGATCGCTGAAGGGGAGCTTCCGCCCGTCAGCCCGCCGATATTCGACGTTCTTGGCGCCGTTTTCCTTTTTCGCTTGGGCAATCACCTCAGCATCGGGATCAACAGCCATGACGTGCTTCGCCACGGCGGCTATTCCCTTCGTTCGCAGGCCGTCGCCGCAACCGATGTCGAGGACCGATTTATCCTTGAGCTTGACGACGGACTGAACACACAACAGAAATGGTTCGGATTTAAACATTAAAAAACCTGGTAGCGTGCCGATTCATCGGCGACTCTAATAAAAGTCAATTGTAATTTCTTTCTTCCATCCATTAGGTTGACCGCCCATATATGGGCACGCTACAAGTTCATTGAATACGTTTCCTCAATCGCTGCCTCCAGGCCGCGATTTTGTTATGATCTCCAGACAGCAACACCCTTGGTACGTGTTTTCGACGCCACACTTCCGGCCGTGTAAACTGCGGGTACTCCAAAACGCCCGCTTGGCTATGCGATTCGTCCAGGCTCGACTCGTCCTTGCCCAGGACACCGGGAATCAGCCTCGTGACTGCATCCATCACCACCATCGCCGGCAGTTCGCCGCCCGTCAGGACGTACGGCCCGATGGAAATCTCCTCGTCAACGTAATCGAGTACCCGTTCATCCACCCCTTCGTACCGCGGGCAAATGATGACGATTTGTTTGTATTTCAATAGCCGCCGCGCATCGGCTTGCATGAACATCTTACCCTTGGCGGACATCAGGAGCACGCGCCGTTTGCCTTTTCGCGGGACAGCTTTCAAAGCTTTGTAAATCGGCTCAACTTTCATGACCATGCCTGGCCCGCCGCCGTACGGCCGATCGTCCACGCTGCGATGCTTGTCAGTCGTGAAGTCGCGCAGATCGTGGAAATGGAACGACACCAATTTTTTCCGCTGCGCCCGCTTGATAATGCTCTCGTTCAGGTACGCACCAAACATTTTCGGAAAGATGGTGACGACGTCAAAACGCATGTCATGATTATATCACGCCATGAATATCCTCACCTGGCCTCTCCTTTTTCAAAAGAGAGGCACTCTACAATCAGTCCCTCTCCTCTCTGAGGAGAGGACAGGTGAGGAGCGATCTACTTTGTTCATAAAACCAAAACGCCCTCGTAACGAGAGCGTCCGGTTTTTAATGCGAATTACAGTTTCAGGTCGTCGACCGGTGACATTATGTCATCAGTCGCGGCCGGTGCCGGTGCCGGCCCGGCTTGGTCGCCGCCGCCAGCGCTCTCGCGTCGCGGCCCCTTGCGGTAACCTTCCGGTTCGTAAATCTTGAGGTTTACCCGGGCGTGGTTTTTTGCGCCAACCACCCGCAACAGGGTACGGAGTGACTTCGCCGTTTGACCCTGACGACCGATGACTTGGCCGAGGTCCTGCGGATTGACCTTAAGGGTGATCAGGACGCCCATTTCATCGACCGTGCGCTCGGACTTAACGTCGTCCGGCCGGTCCACCAGCGCTTTGACGACGTACTCGACGAACACCTGGTCTTCCTGTGTTCCTTCTGCCATACAGTGCTCAGTAGATTCGTTACCGTACAGTTCGAACTATCATTGCCAGCGAGTCTGTCGACCTCGGGTACAGCGGAGATTCCTGCCCCTTCCCCAGCTCGTGGATACTACCCAGGGTACCAGCGGCTCCTAGCCGACGTCAACCCGCTTGCGCCGGACCCCAAAAAAAGCCGTCATTTCGAGTGTAGCGAGAAATCCCGATGAAAATGAGACCTCTCGCGTTGCTCGAGGTGACGGTACGGGGTAGTCCCCGGCGCGTAGCCAGTTACTTCGCCTCAGCCGACGCTTCAGTTTTAGCCTCCGCCTTGACTTCAGTCTTTTCCTCTTTCTTCTCTTCAGTTTTTGCCTCTGGCGCGGCCGGAGCGGCGGCAGCGGATGGTTCAGCCGGAGCTTCTTTCTTCTTCGGCTTAGCCACCTTCACCTTTGGACCAGTTACCAACCCGGCATCAACTAAAATATTATGGACAGTTTCAGACGGCTGGGCGCCAACCTTCAGCCAGTGCTCCACGCGGTCGCGTTTAAGGTTGACCGTCGGCGGATCGGCGTGGGGATCGTACGAGCCGACGAATTCAACCGCCCGGCTCTGCGGACTGCGCGATTTTTCCATCACCACGAAGCGGAAGGTGGCGTGCCGGCGTTTGCCGATGCGGCGGAGACGGATGGTGAGCATAATCAGTTAACAGTTGACGGTTATCAGTAGCCCGCCGCTGTATCGGCGGTATGATTGCTTGGACAGGATATCGGAAGACGAAAAAAAGGTCAAGCCGCTCATTCCGTATGGTGTCAGGTGAGAAAAGTGCTACAATGCTTTCATGGCCAAGCAGCCGTCGACCACCGAAAGCTCCGGCGTCATTGTCCAGCTCCTGACCACGATCGTTCAGTTGGGCGTGACCAACAACGCCTCGGACATCCACCTTGAACCAGAGCTTGACGTCGTCCGGGTACGCTTTCGCATCGACGGAATTTTACGGGAAATCGAGAAGCACCCAATCTCGCTGCTGGAATCACTGGTCTCGCGAGTCAAAATCTTGGCCGAACTTGATATCACCGAACGCCGCCGTCCGCAGGATGGCCGCTTTCACCTGACCGTCGGCGACCGAGCGCTCGATGTCCGCGTCTCGACCTTCCCCACCATTTTCGGCGAGAACATCGTCTTGCGCCTGCTCGACAAATCGTCGATCGTCTTCGGCCTGGAGCAGCTCGGCATGTCGCCGGAGACGCGGCAAGCCTACGACCAGATGGTCCGGAGTCCGTACGGCATTATCTTCGTCACCGGCCCGAACGGCTCCGGCAAAACCACCACCCTCTACTCGACCCTTAACATGATTAACTCAGTCGAGAAGAGCATCGTTACGCTGGAAGACCCGGTCGAGTACCAGCTGCCGCTGATTCGACAGACCCAGGTCGATCCCGACGCCGGCCTGACCTTTGCCTCGGGCTTGCGGGCGGTCTTGCGGCAAGACCCGGATGTCCTGCTGCTCGGCGAAATTCGCGACACCGAAACCGGCGAAATCGCCGTCCGGGCGGCGCTGACCGGCCACCTGGTCTTAGCCACGGTCCACACCAACGACTCGATCGGGGCGTTAGCCCGCCTGACTGACATGGGTGTGGAGCCGGTTTTAATCGCTTCCTCAACCATCGGTGTCGTGGCCCAGCGACTGGTGCGTCTGGTCTGCCAAACCTGCCGTGAAGCCTACCAAGCCTCGCCCGAGCTGGCTGACGAGCTCGGCTTGACCGGCAAAAACGTCACGCTCTACCGCGCCAAAGGCTGCGAGCAGTGCGGCCTGACCGGCTACCTCGGCCGAACCGGCATCTTCGAGCTGCTTGAACCGGACGAGGAGATCCGCAGCCTCATCACCGGTCGGGCGGCGTACGAGACTATCGCGAAAGCAGCGCGGCACAAAGGAATGAGGACGCTCCGCGACGATGGCATTGCAAAGGCGAAGGCCGGAAGGACGACGCTCGAGGAAGTCTACCGCGTGACGTCGGCCAATCCGCAGTTGGCGGTGTTTTAAATAATCAACCCCCCGCACCCATCCTGTCATCCTGAGCGTCAGCGAAGGATCTCCAGCCAGGCTGTAGTCTGTTGGAGGCTCTTCGGCTTCGCCTCAGAGTGACAGGGTGCGGGGGATTGTCCGTTGATGCTATTTCTTTGTGAACGTCGGTCCTTTGACCGTATAGATGTTCTCTGGAGTAAACTGGAAGCCGATGTCATACGCTTTACCGATGTAGACTGGACCGGTTTTTGCGTTTTTCCCGACTCGGACGACAATCTTTGAATCAGTCCATGAGAGCACCCTCGCCAGACACGAGGGGGCGGTCTTCGGCCACTTGCTGAGCTTGCATCCGACGCCGACCGCGGTCAGGAGTTCAGGATTCAATGAGCTGTGTCCTCCGCCGAATCCTTGACCCTTGATTGTCAGCTTGGTTCCGTTTCCGCCCTTCGTCGGTTTTATGCTCGTGACTTTCGTCTGCTTCCTCGTCGTGTCGTTCTCAACGACTGACTCAGCCGTCTCTGGATTGTCGAAGAACGTCGAGTTCTGCCCGGCGGTCACTTTGAAGTAGTACGTCGTTTCTGGTTTGAGATTCTTGATCGCATGGTAGTGAACTGTCTGGCCAACGGGACTGAATCTGTTTGCTTCCGCTGCGGTGTTGGTAAGCGCATCAGGTGAGGTGCCGTAGTACAGTGTGGTGTGGGCATTTTTATTCGTCACGGCTTCCACTACCATCGCGTTGCTGCCGAGAGCCGTGACGTGGACATCGGTGAAGGCGAGAGTTGTAGTTTTTGTGGTGAATGAGCGTTCCGTGGAACGAGTTGTTGCTCCATCGCCGTCAGTACAGCTCATCCGGTAGTAGTACGTTGTCGTCTCCGCCAAACCACCCGAGTACACGCTATGCTCAGTCCCAGGATTCGATGATTGACGCGCGGCGTAGACTCCAGATTCTGTACCGTACTCCAAAGTGCAGGACGAGGAAACGTCAGTCGTCCAGCTGACCGTAGCGGAGTTTTTCCCTGTGGATGCGGTAATGTCATCAATGTCCGGGCCGGCCGCCTGAACCGACTGACCGAAAAAGACTAGAGCGCCAATAAGCGCTCCTGATGCTAGGGTGAGCTCTGCCTTTTTCATAATATCTGGTAGTTAATGATACCTGAAATAACACTATACAACCCCCGAGGGGGGGTCAAGCCGAACTTCAGCCCCTCGTAACTATTAGTCGCACCGAGTTGCAGCAGTCAACATCCTGATTTTGAGCAACGCCTTCAATTGGTCAGCCTGATTTCGTTGATGATTTGCAGGCCCTGGCTGTTGGTGACCACTCGGACCCGTTTCTGCTTCAAGTATTTCAGGATTTCTTCCAGGACGTTCGGCGTTGTCCCGTACCTCCTTGGCTTCTTTTGTACGTCATGGAAGGTGATAATCAACCATCGTTTTTCTCGTACCGCATCATCAATCCATGATTTGAGCCGCGCAACCTTCATCTTCCTGCTAACCGCGCACGTTTTGAGCAATAATCGATCGCTCCGCGGCGAGTTTAGACCGCACGAACTGATGCGCGCGCCGGAGTAGCCCGTCTCCCGCACCACGCCGCGGAGGCGTCGGCTGTAAACGCCGTACGGATACGCAAAGGTCGTGACCGAGCGAACACCGAGGTCTTCGAGATCCTGACGTGATTGCCGAATCTCACGGTCGGCGCGCTGGCGCGTCACCTTTGTCAGAAGCACGTGGTACTGCGTATGGGCACCGATCTCGTGTCCCTGCGCTTCGACTGCTCGCAACAGCGCCGCGGTCATGAACTGCTTGCGCCGTTCTTTGACATAGCCGGAAACGGGGTAGAGCGTGGCTTTCACCTTTGCTTTTTGGAGAAGCGGCAACGCGTTCGTGTAAAAATTTTTCCACCCGTCGTCGAAGTTCAAAGACGCCATACCTTCTGAAAATGTCGCCGGAACCTTCGCCGATGCAACACGAGGGAAACACCACAACGCGAAAACAGCGCCGAGAATCACGTACGGTATCCGGCGATGACGCACCACCATGATTTCAGGGTATTCCTCATTACTGGATACAGCAACTCCCCGCCCCCTGTCACCCTGAGACGAAGTCGAAGGGTCTCCAACACACCGCAGTTTGTGTGGAGATCCCTCGCTCCGCTCGGGATGACAGAATGGGAGCGGGGAGTGTTTTTCGATTCGCGAGCAATCCTCCAGATCTAATCGGCCCGACGGGCTGGGTGAATCCAAGATTTGCGCGACGGCCGTTTCGGCAGTTTGAAGGTTCTCTCGTCATGCTTCTCGATCGCTTGCCACAACGCGTCGAGCAGTCGCGCGAGGCTGGGTCGACGGACTTTCGTCCCCGTTGTTTTTCGTCGGGGCTTTTTGCGTTTGGTCATCAACCCTCCTTACTTGTCAGCTTCCGGATGAGACGGGCTAGAACATCCAGAACGACCTGACTCCATGTCGGAATTCGTGATGCTTCGCTGCCCGACTGAGAATCGGGGTGTTGTAGATCAGGTGGAAGATGACCGAGCCGAGTGCGATGAAGACTGGAAACCACCCGGAGATCAGCGGACGAAACGGCGCCATGAAGCTGAACGGAAAGGCGGTCAAGATGGCCGCAGCCATACCGATGTTGAACGGCGTGCAGAACACGCTGTCGTTGTCTTGATCGACGGGGAACACGCGCTTCATCATCCAGATGGCGTGAACGAGGTTCGCAACCAACATCAGGTAACCGATTCCTTCCAGTAGGGTCTGCCACATTGGGAACTCTCCTTTCGTACGACACGAATCAGCATCCGGCCTGCCCCGCACCCAACGTAGCACGGGGCTGACTCAGTTACTTCTTCCGTCGAGTCCGCGTCCTCGGAAGCTTCAACTTGCCCTCACGCAACCAGCGCTGGAAACAGTAGTGAATGTACCGCTCCATCCAGACATCCGGTTCTTGAAAGTAGGCGCGAACCTGAGCGCGTACTTCTTTCCGGATTTCCTCCGGAAGTTTCACGGCCTTCTTCGAAGCCATTCGTCACCTCCGCATAGAGAACAATCAGCCTCCGGCTGACCCCGTATTACTAAAACCTGTTGTAGTACGGGGCAGGCGCGGGATCTTCAAATCACGGTACTGCCGTGTCGTCGAGGGCAACGCGCTTGCGACCGTCGGGTCCGGTCACGATTGGCAAGACGCTTCCCCAGAGACGACCGCCGTCTGAAACGGTCTTCTTTCCGTAGACGAGCACGATCGCGCCTTGACGAAGCTCGGGCGGGCGGCGCAGCGAGTACAGCTCGACGCGGCTGCCTCGTAGGGCTTTGTCCGAGCAGTCGAGTACGCGCACTTCGATCTTCCATCGCACGGTGGTTTCCAGAAGGTGCTGCGTCGATAGAAGTTCCGCCTTGGCGAGGAAATCGCGCGTGTTGAGATAGGCCCTGAATTCCTCAGGAACTTCGACCCCCCTCAAAGGTTGTGTTGACCTCTGCCCGATGAGGATAACGAGGAATACAGCCGCCGCAACTGCTGCGAGATTCCAAACAACTGTCCGTGGACGCATGTGACTCCTCCTTTTGTTCCGACAGTCAGCATCCGGCTGACCCCGTACCACAATTTTTGCAGTACGGGGCTGATGCGACTACTTGAAGGCCTCTAACGTCTTCCAGTGAGCCAGTTTCATAGCCCTTAGAAGCTTCTTCGGATCAGTCGTCAGCTGATGAACGCTGTTGTCCGGCGCCCACAGCACGCCGACATTGACCTGGTGCTGCTGCTTCAGCCAGCGCAGTGACTGGGCGATACGACGAGGTTCCGTTAGAACCGCCTCCACGATCCGACGCGATCGGTAGCGGAGCGCCAGCGTTGCCAGCGCCACCACGGTCGGGCTAACCGTTGTCCGCTGCTGCATCTGCTGGACAGTACAGTTGGGCACGACGATCATATCCGTCGGCTGAAATCGCTCGACCAGTTGCTGCAGCGGCAACGGGTCAAGCCAGCCGTCAAGGTACCGGCTGCCGTTCAGCGAGACCGGCTCCTCGACGCAGCCGACGATCGCCATCGAGGCTTTGATCGCGGTCAGCATGTCGGGCTCAGCCGTCTTGGCGTTGATCACGTCGAGCTGTCTGGTCTCGACGTTGAACGCGCCCAGGTAGAAGTCCGGCCGCGACCGTCGAACCGCCTCGACGTCAATTCGCTTCCGACCAAGTCCGAAGACGAAGTGTAGGAAGTCAACGTCGACGATCTTGGACAGTCGATACAGCGCGATGAACGGGTAGTTCGTTGGTGGACCGCCGGTGCACTCTTCGAGGTAGACCGAGACACCGACTTCTGCCTGCTGATCACCAGCCAAGCTGTAGGCGGCGATCGGTCCGCCAGCTGAGATTCCGACGACCACGTCGAAGGCGTCAAGTAGTCCAAGCTCACGCAAGGCCAAAACCGTACCGCCGCCGTAGACGCCGCGCATCCCGCCGCTCGTAACCAAGAGGAGCGGACGGATGTGCTTGGCGCCTGAACCCATCTGCTGCTTCCACCGCAACCGCTTAACCACCGGATGGTTCCGCCGCAATTCGAACACCGTCCTCACCTCCTCGTCATTCTGGTTATCGCTGCACCATCCGGCCTGATCCGATTTTTTCCGACAGCGTACCTTGAACCAGGATCGACTTCTTCCCAATCCGCGTTTCGCCTTCGAAGTTACGCCTTTCGTCAGCCTCATCAACATCAGAGACTTTCGAAATCGTTACCTTCAGTCGCGAAATGGAACGGCTCTCTTCGCTCATAACCTCGAATTGCACAAGGTCGCCGACTGCCAATGCTCGGACATTTCGTGTCAGAGCAAAGGTACGGAGAATTACCCACTGGGGTCCCATACGTGCCCTTTCACGAAAAAGGTGCTATTCAGTTTTCAGCGAGCTGCTCCTGACCGCTCTTTACCATTTTCCCCGACTTAACGTCAATGGGTATAGTACGAATCTACGGAAGATGCGAATTATGCGAATGGGGTTCGTAAGCAGGGTTCAGAACGCGTTTTGGTAGAAGAAATTTATTTCGGAAATTGACAATCATTCCGAGTTTGACATTAGCACTCTGAAGATACCTGCGCATCTGGTCGTAATCCTCACGTTCGACGAATGGTTTAGCCTTAACGTCGACAATCACACGAGCGGCAATGAGAAAGTCAATTCGATTCGATAATCTGCCAGCAACCGGAATGGAATATTCTCGTTGATACTGTATTTTTCGGATTTTCAATTCTTGTTCAAGGGCATCGCAATATTGAATCTCTCGACAATATCTTCCTAACTGTTCCTGCACGTGAAAGAAAATGCCTACCAATTGATATGACAACTCCTTTTCAATAATATCTTTTCGCAGGGTCCTTGATGTTTCCATAATAAATCCGGCGGCGTTAACCATCGCCACCTATATCTCGTATATAGTATTATGCTTCTTTTGTCAACAGGGCAGTGAGTCGTCTCGAAGCTACGAATAGTACGAATCAACAAATTCGTAGTTTCGCCCACATTCGTAGATTCGGATTATCTGTTTCCGTACTTCTTGATAACGTGCTCCGCTTCTTCCAGCTTGACCGACAGCATCCGCGACACGCCGTCATCGCCCATGGTCACGCCGTAGAGAATGTTGGATTTTTCCATGGTCGCGCGGTTGTGCGTGATGACCACGAACTGCGTCTGCTTGGCTAGGTGTTCGAGAATGGCGGCAAACCGCTGCGAGTTTGCTTCGTCGAGGGCGGCGTCGACTTCGTCTAAGACTACAAACGGTGAGGGATTATTGGCGATGATGGCGCAGATGAGCGCGATCGACGTCAGCGCCCGTTCGCCGCCGGACAGCATGGCAATGCCCTTGAGCCGCTTACCCGGCGGCGTGGCCTGAATGTCAATGCCCGTCACCACTTTCTCGCCAGTCTGCTTCGGCACCACTTCCTCTTCTTCATCTTCACCTTCGCCTTCCTCATCGGTTGGCGCTTCTTCAGCTACCTCCTCTTTTAGGAGCACCAGCTTGGCCGAACCGCCGCTGAACAGCGTTTTGAAAAACTTGCCGAACTCCTCGTTAATCTTATGAAATGCCTCATCGAACCGCTCCTTTATGGTCCGGTCGAGCTCGGCAATACCCTGTTCGAGTTGGCCCGCGGCTTTGATTAAATCATCGTACTGTGTTTTCAAAAAAGTGTAGCGTTCTTTGGTGTCGGTGTACTCTTTTTCAACTGCCTCATCGAGACCGCCGATCAAGCCGAGCTGGTGCTTCAACCGTTGCACCTCGTCGAGCTGCTCGGGGGTTGGCGGTGACGTCGCTTCGGGGCGGTCGAAAATCGCTGCCCAGGCTGCTTCTTTAACCTCCTCCCGAATTTCACGTTCGACGTCTTGCTGGCGAGTTTCCAGCCGCGCCACTTCGACCTTAACCTCGTTCTGCTCTGTTACCACTTGGTTGAGCTGGTCTTGGGCCGACCGCAGCTCGCGCTGGACGCGGAAAAGCTCATCGCGCTTCTCGGTCTCGGCTTGGTTGAACCGCTGCAGGTCGGCGGTGACTTTGGATAGCCGCTGGTCAACGGCGGCGATCTTGGCGGTCAACGTTTCAGACTGTTCGCGGAACATCGCCGCGGCGTCTTCTTTGGTCTCCGCGCTTGCCCGGGCCAGTTCGCGCTGCAGCCGATCCCGCTCATTAACCAGCCGTTCGTGACCACGCTCGAGCTGCGACCGCTTCTCCGTCTTCAACTGCACTGACAGGCGAAGGTCGTTGGCCCGTTGCATGGCTTCATCGCGGACCCGCAGCGCCTGCCGAACCTTGTCTTGCAGCTGGATGACCTGCTCGGCCGTGACCGTCGCGCCGATTCGCTCCAGCCGCGAACCTAGCCGTGCGGTGCGCTCCTCAAGTTCATTGGCTTGTCGCTGCAACTTGGCCAGCTGTTCGGGCGAGGTTACTGCCCGCAGCTCAGCCACGAAAGCCTGCTCGAACGCGACGAACTCAGTAAATTCGCGCTGGACCTCCGGCACGGTCACGGCGCCTTGGGCCAAGGCCGTGTGGGCCTTATGCACCTCATCCTCCAGTTTCTGGTAGCCCTTTCGGCGCTGTGCTTCCTCAGCTTCGAGCGCGGTCAACTTCGACTGCTCGACGCCGAGACCGTGCTCCAGGACGGTCACTTCGCCAGCAACGTCGGCCAGCTGCTGGGCCACCGCCGCCGCTTGCTTTTCCAACCACACCACGTTGACCTTACCTTGCTGCGCAAAGGCGGCGTCGCGCTGACCCTTGAGCACCGCTTGTTCGGCCAGCAGCACCCCTTTGTCGGCCTGCGCCCGTTCAAACTCCCGCTGGAGGGCGGAAAAAACCTCGGATCGCGACTGCTCTTGCTCGAGCTGTGACAGCTGACGGTTGAGGCGCTGAACCGCCTGGTCATGCTTGCCTCGTTCGGCCTCGAATTGGCTCAACTGAGCTTGTGCCTTGGACAGGTGCTGCCGCAGTTCTTGCCACATCCCGCGGTAGGCCTTGACCTGGGCTTCCGTTAGCTGCTGCTCGACCTCGGTCCGGCGCTCCAGCCGACGAACCTGTCTGGTCAACGAACGGAGCCGCGGTTCAATTTCCTGCAGCAAGGCTTCGGCCTGACGCAAGTTCTCCCGAGTGTGCTCGAGCTTGCTGATCGCCTGCTCACGCTTGAGTTGGTATTGCCGCACGCCGGCGGCTTCATCAAAAAAGTGTTTTCGTTCCTGCGGACTGGTCACCAAGAATGAGTCGACCATGCCCTGGCCGATGACCGAGTACGTCCGTTGACCGAAATTGGCCTTAGCCAGCAGCATTTGGATATCCTGCAGTCGCACCGGTCGTTTGTTGACCAGGTATTCGCCGACGCCGTCACGGTAGACCCGACGGGTAATCACCAGTTCGGAGAAATCAATCGGCGCGGCTCGATCTTCGTTATTCAAGTACAGCGACACCTCGGCTGCGCCGAGCTTCGTTTTTTTATCGGAGCCGGCAAAAATGACGTCCTCGGCCTTTTTGCCGCGGATCAACTTTAATGATTGTTCACCTAAAACCCAGCGCACGGCGTCGGCAATGTTCGACTTACCCGAGCCGTTCGGCCCGACAATCGCCGTGACGCCGCGACCGAACTCAAGCTCGGTTTTGCTGGCAAACGATTTAAAACCCTGAACCTCAAGGCGCTCCAGGTGCATACTAGTCAGACATGTGACGTTTGACTGTTAACATTTGACGTTCCCAACTGTTAGCATGCGTAGCCTCTGGTCAAACGTCAAAAGTCAAGTGTCAAACGTTTTATTAAGCCGTGATAATTTTCCAAAGGAACAACCCGATCATCGCCACGCCGACCGAAAACTTGACCAGGGTGCCGCCGACGAAGCCGACGATGGTGAAGCGGTCGGTCTCGATCCCAAAGACGTTGTCGCGACCGCGCAGCATTTCGAACACCACCGCCCCGGAGATCGGCCCGATGACGAAGCCGCCGAGGATGCCGAACAGCGAGCCGATCAAGCCGCCGGCCACCGCCCCCAAAATCCCCCAGGCGCTGCCGTGGTACTTTTTCAGGCCCCAGACGCTGGTCGTGTAGTCCAGAAAAATAGTGGCGAAGGCCAGCAGCGAAATCAGCAGCATAAAGCTGGAATCGACGACCTGAAAGTTGGTGCCAACGCCGTACAAAAAGATCCCTAACCAAATGACCGGAATCGAGGGCAGGAACGGGAAAACGATGCTGACCAAACCGACGATGGTGACGGCAAACGTGGCCAGGAAGATCGCCGAGGTTAGGACGTTGGGAATGTTCATCCCGTTAGAGTGTTAGCTGACAGCACGAAAATGTTTCCAACATGACCGACGCTGCGTACCGGGCGCTCTAACGGGATCATCCCGTTAGAAGCCCCGCTGCATGAGCTCTGATATATAATTTCATCTGACGTTGCAATACCGCAATGGCTTCTAACGGGATCACCCGCCCCACCCTTTGACGGTGATGGCGGCGGCGGCGGCGGCCACCTGCGCCTCTTGCTTCGACTGTCCCTCGCCGACGGCTACCTCTTCCTCACCCAAGTACACCCCGACGCGGAAATGCTTGTCGTGGTCAGGCCCCCACTCGGCCAGCACCTTGTAGGCTGGCGTAACGTTGACGTACTTCTGGGCAAACTCTTGGAAGGTGCTCTTCGGGTCGCGGTACTTCTGTCCGGCCACGATGGCGTCGAGCCTGGTCAGGAGGTGCTGCTCAATGAACCGCTTGACCACCGCCATGCCCTGGTCAAGGTAGATCGCGCCGATCAGGGCCTCAACCGCGTTGGCCAGGATGGTGTGCCGGGCTTTCGAGTTCGTATCCTTGGCCTCGCCGCGCGACAGCAGCAGGTAGGTGTCGAAGTTCAACGACAGCGCCACCTCGGCCAGGGTCTTGGCGTTGACCAGGCTGGCCCGCAGGTTGGTGAGGTCGCCCTCGGGGTTGGGGAAGGTGTGGTAGAGATGCTCGGTCACGATCAGCTCGAGCACGGCGTCACCCAAAAACTCCAGCCGCTCGTTATGGCTGAGCTTGAAGCCTGGATTCTCGTTCAGGTACGAACGGTGGGTAAACGCCTGCACCAGCAGGTCGCGGCGGCTAAAAGTGACCCCGAGGTCGGTTTCCAGTTTGGAGAAAACAGTTAGGTCAGGCATGGATGTAGTCTATTAGGGGCTTGGGGGAGTAGGAGTTTAGCAATTGTAAAACGATTTATTCAATTCAGTTTACAGTTTTCCAAAAAGTGAGGACAACATCTTGGCAACAACCTCAATCTCACGCAAGAGAGTCTCCCCTTCGCCGCTGGTTAGATAGTTTAGATCGGACGCAATGACTGTCTGTGTTTCGAGCTCCGCACACGATCCGCGTGCCACGGCTACGAACTGCCTAAACTCTTTTTTCGTGCTTCGGACGTAGCCTTCGGCAATATTTGAAGGGATTGACAGTGCTGACCGTCGCATTTGTGAAACCATTCCGTACTGTTCATCACTAGGGAAGCCCCTTGTGATTTGATATACCAGTTTTACTAACCGGCGAGATCTCTCCCAGACACGAAGTTCTTTATAACTTCTCACGATTCATCTGTCTAATCTTCTAAACCCCAAAACCACCAAACCCCTATCCTGCCCTCTGCTCCGACGTTCGTTCTCGTGCGGGTGGCAGTCCGCCCATATCCTTAAAGACCGCGCCAAGCACGCCATTGACAAAGCGGCCCGACGACTCGCCACCGAACGATTTCGCGAGCTCAATCGCTTCGTTGATCGCCACCTTGGGCGGAATGTCTTTGGTGAACTTCAGTTCGTAGACACCGATCCGCAAGATGTTCCGATCGACGATGGTAATCTGATTGATCGGCCATTCCGGCGCGTAGCGCTCAATGACCTTATCAATCTCGGCCTCGTGCTGCTCGACGCCCTTGACGATCCGTTCGGAAAAACCGCCGTCGTTAAAGTCCGGGGCAAACTCCTTGAGGTTGTGACGCATCAGCTCGACCAGGTTGCGTTTGCGGCCGTGGAAATCCCACTCATAGAGCGTCTGCATAGCCACCGTGCGCGCCAGATGTCGGTTAGACATACTCTACCGGCTCCATCAGAGATATAAGGGATAGTCTTCAATAAAAGCCAAGCGCCATCCTGAGCAAAGTCGAAGGATCCGGGCAAGGTGGCGATTGGACATGGCAAATCCTATTCTTCGGAACTAGTGGCGATGTTCGGGTGTCTTCGCCTTCTTTTCTTCGGCGCGCCGCTGCGCTTTCTTCCCGAGGATAGTCTCCAATTTCAAAACTTCCCGACCTCGGTAGTAACCGCAGTACGGGCAGACGCGGTGAGGAAGAATCTTACGCTTGCAGTGGCTGCAGGTCGTGAGATTCGCCTTCACCAGGGCAAAGTGTGACGCCCGTTCCCGCTTACTTTGCTTGGTCCGGCGTTTGGCTGGCAGTCCCATGTCTCGGAGTTGTTCTTATTGAACTAGCTAATAAACGTTTGTAGTCTACCGAAAAAACGACGGTTTGACAAGGGCCTCAAGGCGCTGTTACTATGCGCTCGTTTCTAATACCGCTCCTTAGCTTCGTTGACAATCAAAACTGCCACTGTTGATGGCGTTATGGGGAGAGACATGAACCACCCGGCTGACCAACCTCGTGGCAAACCAGCAATGCTGGACCGACAATTCAAACGCAACCTCCAAACGGCACGCCGACTGTACCTGGCTGGTAGGATTTTCTCCCGCCGCCACCAGTTTGAACAAGAACTGGTTTTGCGCGGCCAAGAGCCGCGGTTTCGCGTGAGCTGGGAAAAACTCAGCGAGATCGCTGAACATCCGCGTGCGCTGGCTGGAGGATTTGGTAAGTTCATCCACCGGCTGCATCGGCTGGCTCGCTCCGAGACCGACGAGGCTGTCCGGGCCTACCATGCCGTATCACGACCACAGCCGGCGGCCATCAACGAGCCACCGAGGGAGGAACTATGATCCAGACCGTCACGCTGCGTCGTGGCGACCGCGTCTACCGCCAGGACAATCCCAGCCGCATCGGTTTCATCAAAGCATTCACCACCAAAAAGACCGGCGGCCGACCGCACCGCTACGCCGTGGTCAACGTCACCACCAGCCGAGGCATCGTCCAAGAACACTGGCGACTAACCGACTGCCGGCTGGCAGACTAGGAGGACGCATGAAGAGCCACAAGGAACCCCAGACCGGCAACATCGTCGCTGAACAAGTGTCTGGTCATCGGCTGACATCATGACACTCAAGGAGGTGAACTGATGAAGCCGTACATCTTGACTTTCATCATCGGCCTGACTTACTGGGTCATCTACGTCGCGATCAGCGAATGGTGAGAGAGTACTATCGTCTGACCGGCGGCAAGCGCCAGATTGATGACGACGACCCGGAGTGGCGGAACTTCCTGTTCGGGGGGAAGCTCAAGAACGGAACAACTGAGTAGGCAACAACACGCTCGATATCAACACCCCAGGCTTGGAGAACCTGGGGTTTCTGCTATTGTTTGACAGCTGAAACGTTTTTCGATAATCTGGCAACGACAAAACGGTGGCGCGGCGGAACCAATGACTCAACGCGCCGTTGATGGGGACTATATCTACTTTGTGACCGTAAACGTCCAGGATCGACGGTGTTTTTTCGTCACGCCAGAACGGGCGACTGTTCTTGGCCAGACCATCCAGACGTGCTGTAAGTTGAAAAACTTCGATCTTCTCGCTTACTGCATCCTGCCGAATCACGTTCACCTGCTGGTGCGAAAACTCAGCCATGGTGTGCTTCTCGGCTCACAACGCACTCTTGAGAGAGTACGTTGTGAGGCAGCGTGCAGGCGCTCACCTGCGGCCTTCCTCTTCCCACATCGTCGACTCTTCCCGCCACATTTATCTAAGAATTCTAAGGACGGCGGGACCCCGTCGGATGGCGGGGCCAGTCGGCGATGTACGCCTTGTCAGCAGTACACGCTGTCAGACCTCATGCGGTCGATCAAGGGCACGTTTTCACGAACCCTTCCTAAGGGCAAGTTCTGGCAACACCGCTCTAACTTCCGCATCGTCGAAACTCACAGCCGCCTGGCCAACACGGTCGACTACATCATCCACAACTACAAAAAGGAGGCGCTTGAAGACCGCTATGGTCAGCCACCATTCGTGTACGTGGATTGGGAGCGGATCAAAAAACTCTGCTGATCGAACCACGAACCGGTGAGGTGTGGCCCAAACCACGCAAGGGTTTGAACTCCGATTTCCAACCTCCAACCGCTGACCTCCGATTTTTACACAATCGTCACGCCTGCCCCGCACCTGATCCTAAGCGAACGGAGTGAGTCGAATGGGGAGTGGTGCGGGGCTCGCTACCTAGGGAGCGAAGTTCTTGGCTTTAGTAAAGGCTGCGGCTGGTGTTCGTGTTTCCGCTATCCGTGCCGTAGCCGCCTTTCTTGGCAATGGCGAAATAGTAAATCGCCCCGTAAATAACCCCGCCGACAACGAGGTAGATCACGATCCACTGCCAAAGCGGGCGTTTGCCGTAACCGCTTGGATTTTGTGATGGTGCGTCCATGGATTCAGTATGCACTTCTCAATTCTGAGTTGCAAGAAGGGTGGCAAAGCCCTACACAAACGTCACACCCGGAGATCCCGCGACCAGCGCGGGGTGGCGTCGGCTGTGGAAATCATTTAAATAAAGGTTACCGACGCCACCTTGTCCCCACTCTCCGAAAACCGCATCACGCGGACGCCCTGGGTATCGCGGCCCAGCACTGAGACCGACTTCAACGGCAGGCGAATGACCTGGCCTTTCCCGGAAATCACGATAATGTCGTTTTGCTCAAGTTTCGCGTTGACGATGAACGCCGCCACGGCCTTGCCGGTCCTTTCCGTGATCTTGGCGGTCCGAATGCCAGTGCCACCGCGGCCCTGGACCTTGTACTGCTTCAGGGGTGTACGCTTTCCAAATCCGTTCGCCATGACCACCAAAATCTGCTCGCCGGCCTCAGCCTGGCCTTCATGAACAAGATCCATGCCGCTGATTTCATCACCCGATTTCACTTTGATACCGCGGACGCCGGCCGCGTTCCGACCCATTTCCCGGATGTTGGTCTCGCGGAAACGGATCGACTGGCCATTCGCGGTAATCAAGACCACGTCGTCTTTGCCGGCCGACGGCCGGACCCAACGCAGCTGGTCGCCCGGCTTGAGCTTAATGGCGATCAAACCTGACTTCCGGACGCTCAAAAACGAGTTGATGTCCACTTTCTTGATGATACCGTTCTTCGTCACCATCACCAAAAACTTGTACGGCTTGAGGTCGGGCGTCGACAGCACCACGTTGACCTTTTCTTCAGTCGGCAGCTGCAGGAAATTGACGATGGCTTGGCCTTTGGCCGTGCGCGAGGCCGCCGGCACGTCGTAGGCCTTGAGCTGGAACACCCGGCCGCGGTTGGTGAAGAACAGGATATCAGCGTGTGTCGTGGTCGACAGGAAATGGCTGACGGCATCTTCTTCCTTGGTGGTCAGACCGATCACGCCCTTGCCGCCGCGGCCCTGGGTCTTAAACAGCTCCGGCGAAACGCGCTTAAGGTAGCCGTCGCGGGTGACCACCACGATCGCCGGTTCGTTTGGAATCAGGTCTTCCTGGGTGAACTCGCCGACCGGATTGACAAAAACCTTGGTCTTTCGTTCGTCGGCGTAGGCCGTTTTCAAATCGACGACTTCTTTACGAATCACGCCGAGCAATTTTTTCGGCGAATTCAGAATTGACTCGAGCTCAGCCATCAAGGCTTTCTTTTCTTTGTACTCTTGCTCGATCTTCAGTCGTTCCAGGTTGGCCAGCTGCTGCAGTCGCATTTCCAAAATGGCCACCGCCTGCCGTTCAGTCAATTTGAACCGCTTCATTAAGTTGCCTCGCGCTTCGTCCTTGTCCTTCGACTGCTTGATCGTCTTAATCACCGTGTCGATGTGCAGCAAAGCGATCTTCAAGCCTTCCAAAATGTGCACCCGGTCCTTGGCTACGCCCAGGTCGTACTCGGTTCGCCGGCGGACCACCTCGCGGCGGTGCTTGAGATACTCTTCCAGCACCATCTTCAGGGTCAGCACGCGCGGCTGGATGCCGTCGACGATCGCCAAGGTGTTGACGTGGAACGTTTCCTGCAGCTGGGTCAACGAGTAGAGACGGTTGAGCACTTTTTTTGGGTAGGCGTCGCGCTTGAGCTCAACGACGACGCGCACGCCCGATTTGTCGGATTCGTCGCGGAGATCTTTTATTCCTTCGAGCTTCTTATCGCGAACCAAGTTGGCAATGTGCTCGACCAGCTGAGCTTTGTTCACTTGGTACGGGATGGAGGTGATGACGATTCGGAAGTCGTTGCCCTTGCCTTCGACGACCTCGGCCACGCCGCGCATCACAATTGAGCCTTTGCCGGTGGCGTAGGCCTGCTTGATCGCTTCGGCATCGAAGATGTGCCCGCCAGTCGGGAAGTCGGGGCCTTTGACGAACTGGAGTAAGTCCTCGACCGTAGCGTTGGGGTGGTCAATTAAATGGATAACGGCGTCCGCGATCTCGCCGAGGTTGTGCGGCGGAATGTTGGTGGCCATGCCGACGGCAATGCCGACCGTACCGTTGAGCAGCAGGTTCGGTAGCCGGGCCGGCACGACGCTCGGTTCTCGCTGCGTGTTGTCGTAGTTGGGAACGAGGTCAACGGTGTTCCTTTCAATGTCCTGCAGGAGCTCGGTAGAAATTCTCGCCAGCCGCGCTTCGGTGTAGCGCATGGCCGCCGGGGCATCGCCGTCCATCGAGCCGAAGTTGCCCTGCCCATCGATCAGGGGATAGCGCATGGCAAAGTCCTGCGCCATCCGCACCATCGCTTCGTAGACCGGAATATCGCCGTGCGGGTGGTACTTACCGAGGACTTCGCCGACCACGTACGCTGACTTACGGTGTTTCGCCCCCGGCCGGATGCCGTTCTGCCACATGGCGTACAAAATCCGACGGGTGACCGGTTTCAAGCCGTCGCGAACATCGGGCAAGGCCCGGCTGATGATGACCGACATGGCGTAGTCGAGGTATGACTGGGACATCTCCTCGACGATTGGCCGTGGTTCAACCATACCGATAGCCGCCCCGGGCGGGGCCGGCGGATCAACCGGGGTCGGCTGTGGTTTACCAGTACCTTTCTTTTTGGCGCTCATGGATTACTGATTGTTAATCTCCGGAAAGACGCGGTCGCGGAGATCGTTGAGTTCTTGGTCCTGACTTGGCGGCGTAGCGCGGAACAACCGTACTTGCTGCAGGAACGAAGTGATTTGCTGCCGCACTTTCTCGAAGATGGTGTCGCGACCGGCCGGCCGGGGTTCATAACCGCGGATAAAACTAAGCCAGAAAACTACCATCGCGACCGTCACCACCGATACGCCAAGCCACATCAGCAGACGGCGGTCTGGCTCAGTCGCCGCCTGGTCGCGCCGGTGTCCGCTAACCCGACGGTCGGCGAGCGAAGGGTCGGTGGCCGGGATTCGCCGCGGCCGGCTCGAACGAACGACCCGGACCGGCACGGCGTGGGCGCGATGATGATCGTTGCGGCGCGGAGGCGTCGGGACGGTGAGCGCAGCCATACTAAGGAGTGAGAATTACGACCCTCATGTTGTCTTGTGGCAAGTCGCGGGTCGTGACCTTAAACTTCTGCATTGTTTCCGACTCTTTAACACCCAACTCCTTGGCAAAGGCGCTGACTGGATCGAGGTTGTCCTTAAGACCGGCGATCTTATACTGCATCGGGATGACCACCCGCGGTTCGATCGCGCTGATGGCGGTGGCGGCTTGTTCAGCATTGAGTACGCCGTGGCCACCAACCGGAATACACAGAATGTCAACGCCCTCGAGACGTTCTAGTTCACCGTTGGTCAGCTGATGACCGAGGTGGCCGAGGTGGGCGCAGGAAACTCCTTCCGCTTCAATCAGGTAGATGGTCCGTCGGTCGGCTTGTTCATTAGCCACCGGTACGCCGTAGACAAACACCTTCTTAACTTCGTACTCGCCCGGACCGCTGACCACGAACGGTGAACCGGCGACTGCTTTAAGATCGGCCTGCTGGTCAGTGGCCAGGACAAGATCGGCGGTCAGCTTCGGAACTTTTAAGCCGGTGGACGCCAGCAACGGATCAATCACGACCGTCGCATTCGCGGTCGTCAGTCGCACGCAGGTTTTTCCAAACCACTCAATCGTCATGATGACTGACAATAAAAAGGTTGTCTCGAACAACTAAAATGTAGCATCAATCAGCACTATTTTCAAGCGCGCTGCTCGCTGTTTCCTCCGCACCCGATCGTCCTCTTTACAAAAGAGGAGTAGCATAACAACCGCCCGCCCTAACCCCCTAATACCTAACTCCTAACACCTAAATTGCTAATTCACTCGGTGGCTGAATCGGTACATCTTTCGACACCTCCGAACTGCTCAGGTGAATGACAAAATCCGGCAGTTCGCTGTTGTTGACGTACACTTCGTCAGCCATAAACGCTTCATGTACAACCTTACCGCGGACATCAATCAAATCGCCGACCACCACCTCGTTAGCCGAGCTGGACGCGCGATCACGAACGTACCGGGTGTTAGCGTCGACGGTTAAACTTCGGTCGCGGCCAATAAACACGGCCAGTTCGGGCGGCGCATTGAGCACCCGCACCAGCAGCTCACTGCCCTGACCCCCGACTTGATCCGGGGCGGATCGGAGGACGCGCCCGCGCAAGCCAAAAATAGGCGGTACCGCAGCAGCCTTTGTCGAGACGGCCGTCGTACTGCCCAGACCAGCTGGCGCCGCGGTCCCGCCAGCCGGCGCGTGGCCACCCCCGCCCGGCCCGCTGCCAGCCAGCGGTACGCCTTTGACTGACCCGCCGCCCGCTGACGTCGGCTTGACCGTCTGCGCGGTTATCGACGTAGCCGGGCCGCCATCGCTCCGATCATGAACTGCTTCCAGCGGCTTTCCTTGTTCGCGTTCAATTTGTTTAGCCTGCTCGTAACGGTGGAGGCTTTGCTTGGCGTGCTCCAGGCGATGCTGTCGCTCCGGCTCGTCCTTACCCGGTCCGGCCGGGTGAGCCGCTTCGTCCTGCCGAACTTCTTCCCGAACCGTGTCACGAAACTCCCGGGTCGCCGTTGTCTTTTTGCCGTAGAGCGTCTCCCGATACTGGGCCGAGCCCTTGACCTTTTCTTTAACGTCCTTGAAGTAGTGCCGGGCGCGCCACGACTCCATGGTCTGTCGTTGATCACCGTAGGCGGCTCGACGGAGTCCTTTATCTTCCTGTAAAAACTTTTTTAGCTTCTGCTCGCCAACGTTCGAACCACTGACTTTCGTGACCATCATTTTCTTGGTGGTCTGTCGCAACGACCCGAGTTTAACGCTCGGTCGGTAGGGAACATCAGCCATATATCGTCATTGTACAACTTTTTTGCTCATTCGTCAACCGACCGCTTGCGAAAAATCCCCGCTTGAGCTACACTCGTACAGCTTTAAATTCAGTCGGATTACCAAACCGACACTCGGCTATCCCGATATCCCGAGTTTACCGAGCATTAATCATGACGACGTTAAACACGACGACTGCCGGCACTAAACCGTCGGCCATGGAAGAGCTCCTCAAGAGCGCCGAGTTGCCGTCCGTTCCCAAGGTCGGCCAAATAATTTCCGGAACGATCTTAAGTGTCTCCAAGTCGGAAGTCCACGTCGATATCGACGGCATTGCCGCCGGGACTATCCGCGGCCGCGAGCTGTTTGATGAATCGGGACAATTCACCAACCTCAAAGTTGGTGAGGTGGTCCAGGCCACGGTCCTCGATCTGGAAAACGAAGACGGCGAGATGGAACTGTCGTTCCGCTCCGCCGGCCACCAACGAGCCTGGGATGAACTGCAAGAACTGATGGAAAAAAAACAAGCCATCGACGCACCGGCGGTTGACGCCAACCGCGGGGGCTTGCTCGTCCGGGTCAACCGAATCGAGGGATTTTTACCTGTTTCTCAGCTGACCACCGAACACTATCCGCGGGTCGAGGGCGGTGATAAACAGAAGATTCTCGAGCTTCTCCAGCAGCTCGTTGGTAAAAGCCTCAAGGTCAAGGTCATCGACGTCAACGAACGCGAGTCCAAACTGATTGTCTCGGAAAAAGCCGCTTGGGAGGAGCAACAGGCGGAAATCATCAGCCAATACCACCTCGGCGACGTGGTGGGAGGCCGAGTCACCGGCATTGTTAACTTCGGCGTTTTTGTCGAGTTCGGCCCCAAGCTCGAAGGTCTGGTCCACATCAGTGAACTAGCCTGGCAACGGATTGAAGACCCCCGCCAGATCGCGCAGGTCGGCGAGTCGATCAAAGTGCAGATTATCGGCATCGACGGCACCAAAATTTCACTCTCGCGCAAGCGGTTGCTCGACAACCCCTGGAAAGAAGCGATCAAGAAGTACTCGATCGGGCAGATCATCGAAGGCAAGGTCATCAAGCTCAACCCGTTCGGCGTTTTTGTCGAACTCGACCCCGACATCCAAGGCCTCTGTCATATTTCCGAACTGTCATGGAAGATGATCAAGCACCCTGGTGAAGTAGTGAAGCTCGACGAGCTGAGGAAATTCAAGATCATTTCCCTCGACCCCGACGCCCACCGGCTCGGTCTGTCGCTCAAGGCGTTGGAAGAACCGCCGGACGAAATTAAGAAACGGCTCGAAACCAAGGCGGCGCCGCTGCCATCAGCGGCGGCGGAAGCCGCGACGCGGGGCGCGACTAGCCCGGAATCGGCGCCGCTGCCAGCGGAAACCCCAGCCACGTCTGAACCAACTCCGCTGTAGCGCTTGTCACCTCGCCACCAGACCGGTAGGCTGACCATACCAACCTATGCGTAACGTCCTCAAAAACTTTCTGGCCTTTTTCGGCGTCTTCCTGCTGATCTTCTTCATTTTTAGCCGTGTCTCGGTCCCGCTGTCTAAACCGACCACCGTCGACCTCGGGACGTTCGTCACCGAGCTGAAAGAAGACAAAATCAAGGCCATTGAAGTTGACGGCGGCAAGCTAACCATCCAACTCAAGGACGGCAAGCACCAAATTACCTATAAGGAAGAAACGCAAAGCTTGTCTGAACTGGCGGCTAACTACGACGTGCCGGCCGAGAAGCTGACGGCCGCGGCGGTCTCGGTCAAGACGTCGACCGGCGCCTTCTGGGTAAACGCGCTGTTCTCCTTCCTTTTGCCGTTCCTGTTGATTTCCGGTTTCTTATGGTTCATCTTCCGGCAAGCCCAGGGCCAAAGCAACCGCGCCCTGTCGTTCGGGCAAGCCAATGCCCGCGAGATTCAGCCGCAAGACAAGCGCATCCGCATTACCTTCGCCGACGTCGCCGGGGCCAAAGAAGCTAAGGAGGAACTCTACGAGGTAGTCGAATTTCTCAAGACCCCGCTCAAATTCATTAGTCTGGGCGCGCGCATTCCCAAGGGCGTGCTGCTGCTCGGCAGCCCAGGCACGGGCAAAACCCTCTTGGCCAAGGCCGTGGCCGGCGAGGCGAACGTGCCGTTCTTCTCTATTTCCGGCTCCGAGTTCGTCGAGATGTTCGTCGGCGTCGGCGCTTCCCGCGTTCGCGACCTTTTCCGCAAGGCCAAGAAGGGCGCCCCGGCCATCGTCTTCATCGACGAGATCGACGCCGTCGGCCGCCAGCGCGGCGCCGGACTGGGCGGCAGCCACGACGAGCGCGAGCAAACGCTCAACCAGATCCTGGTCGAGATGGACGGCTTTGAGACCGACACCAACGTCATTATTATCGCCGCCACGAACCGACCGGACATCCTTGACCCGGCGCTGCTACGACCGGGACGCTTCGATCGACGGATCGTGGTTGACGTACCTGATATCAATGACCGGGAGGCCATCCTCAAGGTCCACGCCAAGAAGAAGCCGCTGGCCCCTGACGTCTCGCTGCGCCGGGTGGCGGAGCGGACGCCGGGCTTTACCGGCGCCGACCTGGCTAACCTCCTGAACGAAGCCGCCATTCTCGCCGCCCGCCAGAACAAGAAGGTCGTCGACGTCAAAGACTGCTTCGACGCCATTGAGAAGGTTATGCTTGGCCCGGAACGGAAGAGCTACGTGCTCTCGGAGCGGGAGAAGAAAATTACCGCCTACCACGAAGCCGGACACGCCCTGGTCGCCCACGAATCTCCCGGCGCCGATCCGGTTCATAAAGTTTCCATCATCTCGCGCGGCCGAGCCGCCGGCTACACACTCAAGCTCCCGACCGAAGACAAGAAGCTCCACTCCAAGAAAGAGTTCCTGGCTGATCTAGCGGTCATGCTCGGCGGCTACGTGGTTGAGCTTGAAGTTTTCGGTGACCTGACCACCGGCGCCTCGAACGACTTGCAGCAGGCGACTAAGCTCGCCCGCCAACTGGTTACCAAGTACGGCATGAGCGACAAGCTCGGGCCGCGGACCTTTGGCGAAAAAGAAGAGTTGATCTTCCTCGGCCGCGAGATTGCCGAGCAACGCGATTACTCGGAAAAAGTTGCCCAACAGATCGACGCCGAAGTGGCCCGCTTCCTGGACGAAGCCTTTAAGACGGCCAAGTCAATCGTCGGCAAGCAGCGCCGGATGCTCGACCGTATCGTCGACGAATTACTCAAGAAAGAGACGCTCGAACGCGAAGAGTTCGAAGCCCTGTTCGCCAAAACGCCAGCCAAGCAACCACAAGCTGTCCCTGCCTGACCTCTGCTCAGGCTGACCGAGGTGGATTGCTTCCGTCAACCTCCGCGCCTATGCGGAGGATGGAGAACTGTGCTATAATTTGGCCTACTGGAGCGAAACCACAAACGAATGGCCTCATTCTTTCGAAACGACGTCCTCGGTAAGGCGTGGAGCGCCACCTGGACCCACAAGAGTTTGTGGTTTTTCGGTTTGTTCGCCGCCATCCTGTCGTTTGGGGAAGAATACGACATCCTGATCCGCAACGGCGACATCCTCGACGGCATCCCGCGACGACTCGAGCAGTTCAAGGTGGCGGCCGAGCAAGGCATCTTTGCCGGCTTCACCGACAGCCTCAAAACCTTTTTCCAGGTCAACCCGGCGGGCTCACTGAACATCATCGCCACATGGGCGATCGCCGTCTTGGCCCTGGCTTGGCTGGTCATCGTCGCCCAGGGCGCGCTGATCGAGGGCGCCCGTCGCCACGAGGAAGGCAAATCGCTCAACGTCCTCGGCGGCTTTGACGTCGGTATGAGTAACTTCTGGCCGATCTTCTTGGTCAACGTCATTGCCAAGGTCGTGGTTTACGGCGCGCTGTTGGTAGTGATCGCGCCGCTGGCCTTAGTCTTCTTTAAAACTGGCAGCATCGCCGCGGCCCTCAGCATCATGCTCTGGACCTTCATCGTCCTTTTTCCGCTGATCGTCATTATCGCCTTCGTCACCAAATTCGCCAACGCCTACATTGTCATCAAGCAGTACCCGGTCCGCCAGGCCATTGCCGCCGGCTGGACCCTGTTCACCCGGCACTGGCTGGTGACCATCGAGCTCGCCTTGCTCTTGATCGCCGTCAACTTCGTCACCGTCTACGTTACGGTCTCGACCTTGATCAACGCTTTCGACTTTCCCAACCTCGCGACCGGGGAGTACCTCGCCTTCTTCGTCATCCTCGGCTTCATCTTCGCCTGGCTGACGACCTTCCAGTTCATGGCCTGGACGTTCCTCTTCCTCCGGCTCGAAGCGGACGAGGCGCCGTCCAAGCTAAAGCGGATCATCCACTACCTGCTGGATATACGCGAGCAGCCGTCCAAACCGGCAGTTGCTGCGCGTGTTCGGCGGTAGCGGCAACCAGCGGTTCGGCGGCCAAACCAGAGCTGCTTTTTTGACACATTCGTGCTGACAACGTACTATCGGCACGGGCAGGAATCCACCCCCTGGTCGGCCTGTGGCTCAACGGTACCCAGCACCATTCGCGGAGTTTATCCCGCCGGACGGCGGGACTCAGGCGCCGGGCGAGGAGCAGTCGTCGCAATGGGCACTTAGTGCGCACCTAGCTCAATGGTTAGAGCTCTCGTCTTATACACGAGTGGTTCCAGGTTCGACTCCTGGGGTGCGCACTAAGTGCCCAGGCGGTCGTCTTACCCAGCACCAGTCGTTTCACTCCGATGCTGGGCGGACTTGCCCCGCATTTGACGACCTTGAGCTTGCCGAAAGGGGGTCATCGTGCGGGGTACACGACCAGTCCTAGGTTCTCCCGCCACATTGACTTAACAATTCAAGGAAGGCGGGATCCCACTCCGCGGGAGAACCCTAGCCCGCCTACCCGTGTAAATTTCATCACCCGCAGCGTGGGGTTTAAACCCCACGCTGCGGTATGGATGGTATAATTCACAGCATGCCAAAATCCCTCGCCATCGACGTCGTTCTGCTGCCGCCGGAAGATGTAATGGCAAAATGCCGTGAGTTAAACGCGCGACTTTGGGAAGAAACCAAACAAGGTTTTCGATTTGATGACACCCACCTGCCGCACATCACTCTTGTCCAACAATATATTCGATCAGCTGACCAGCCGGCAGTGATGACAGCCATCACAAGCATCGCAAATAACACAAGACCGATTACATTTGATATCACGAAAATTTCCGCGGAAACCTTTGAAGGACTGAATATTTTCGGTTTTGAACTCAGCAATCCCGCGAATTTTCAGCGACTACAGAATATTCTTTTAGCCAAACTTGAGCCGTTTGTAGCGACCGGAGATGAGAATGGCTGGTACCGTGATTCTGGAGAATCAATCCGGACGGGCAGCTTGAAGTGGGTCGATGAGTTCCGAACGAAATCGAGTCATCATCCGCACATGACACTCGGGGTCGGGCCAACGCCTGTGCTTAACGAACCGTTCTCCTTCACCGCCTCTCGCTTGGCCGTTTGCCACCTCGGCAATTTCAATACATGCCGCAAGATTCTGCAAGAATGGCGACTACAGTAAAACGGTTCTCGACTTCGCTCGAACGCAAACTCTTGTTTGTTTTCGAGCGAGGACCCCGAGCGAGCAGGGCGAGTCGAGGGGAACGAGTCGAGAAATTACCTTAGCACAATGGACGCCCCCGCTTACCTCGAAGGCAAGCTCAGGCATTGCACAGCCTACGAGCTGACGAAAACCGACCGCGCCGTGCTAGAGCGCGACGGCACTGAGGCCTTTATTTACAAAGTCCTGACCAGCAAAAAATTCCGCAAGTGGTCAATTGACGAGACTACTCAAAACAACATCAAAAAAGCGATTCAGCTCAACCTGGCCAAAAACGAACCGATCAAACTGACCTTTCCGTTCGGTGCGTATAAACTATGGCGCTTACCATCAACGCCCGAAGTTGATTGGGCGGAATTTTTTACTTTCTCATACTACTGCCAGTACGTAGCTCCCGTCTTGCAAGCCTATCAGCCTGGCGTGCTGTTTTCGTTTTCTTCGGACGACGTTATTGTTGAACGAATGAACAATGTTCCGCACACCGAACCAGAAGCGTATATCGAATCGTTCAAACAATTGCTGGAAAACTTCCGGAAATACTTTCCGCCAAACATGAAAATGGAATTGGTGCGCGTCGCCGACATGTATCCGGATAAATCCGAGTACGAGCGAGAGCTGGCTGAACAGATCCAGGAATACACCAAGACATACGCGGCCGTGGCTCCAAAAAAACGAGAAGCTAAAAACAAAAGCTCGGAGCTCAACATCCGCTGGGATGGGGTTCGTGACTTGACTGGGCTGTCTGACCAGGAGAAGCGGGAAATCATCGACTTCGGTCCCATCTTGCACGACGCTCACTGCGCCGTCTCGCGACGCCGAGCCTTTGTCCGCGGGGCCAACAAGATCGTAATCTTTTCCAATCCGATCAATAACGCGATTCCAATCGGCACTACCAAATCCTCACGCACCAAGTTCTGGACCGGCTTCGGCGTACTCGAGCAGCGCGACGAGAAGTTCTACGACCGCATCCTCTCGCCGGGACAACTTGAGCAAGCCAGCAACGAAGATCACGACCTCGTGCCGATCGATCTGATTCCACTCAAAAACTTTGCGAACGTCTGGGTATTTCGCCGCCCATTTGACTACAGTTCATAGTTGAGGTAGACCACCGAGATCTTGAGTTATTCATCCTCCCATGCTACCCTCCTACCGAACGGGCGGTTAGTCCCGACCGCCTCATGAGGCGGTCGAGGATCCTCGATACTCGTCCGTAGAGCGAGTATCGGGACTCAGTTGGGTTCGACCCCGCACCGAAGCGCAAGCGCCTGGTGCGGGGGAGAACGGGCTGAGGTATGCGCCAGAGGCGCACCGAAGCCCAGGATAGAGCGTTACATTGATCCCGCACCTTCTGGTTCATAGGTTCGTAGCTCAGTTGGTTAGAGCGCCACATTGACCCCGTAAAAGTTTCGCTTCGCTCAACTTCACGGGGCAAGCATTGTGGAGTAAGTAATTCTTGACAATCCAGACTCGGGTGGGCGGCTAGCTCAGTTGGTTAGAGCGTCACATTGACATTGTGAAGGTCAGAGGTTCGAGTCCTCTGCCGCCCACCCGAGTCTGGACGAGAGGCGCCGTCCCGAACGAGCAACGCGGGGTTCGGGATTCTCCCGCCCTTGCAGGAGATCCCACGAATTCCGTTCGGATTCTCTGATAGAGCCTCCACCAGAAGCAATATGGAAAGAGAAGGATTACCACGCAGCCCTGAAGGCAACGCGGAAGCAGAACGAGGGCTGGTTTACGCTGGCCAATCGGAAGCGAGTGAAGAGCATCCGAATCGTAATGAAGACTTGTTTTTTGCCGACCTTGGACGCGGAGCGTTCGGGGTCTTTGACGGCATGACTCACCCTGCCGGCGGCGGAATCGCCGCTCGAGTTGCCCGCGAACGTTTTCAAGAATTGCTCAGGCAACTGCCCGAAGACGCCACGCTCGATCAAGCGAAAGAGTGGATGGTCAGGTCGTTTAAAGCTGCCGACGCGTCAGTTCGCGAGTATCCGGAAAACCATCCAGTTAACAAAGAAATTGGCACGACCGCGACGGTATTAAAGTTTGTTCGGGGAGAGGGGAGCCAGCGCACCGCCGTCGTCGGTCACGTTGGCGACAGCCGAGTGTCTTTGCTCCGTAACGGTCGGATTACGACCATGACCCTTGACGACAGTTATTCGCTGGCGCTGCTCGGCAGTCGGGAAGAGCGTCGCGCTCGACAAGCGTTCTACGACCGTGTTACTAACCTCGATGAGTTTCCGACCGATAGGGAACTCCGGCTGTTCATGGAGCGACACGGATTAACCAATGTTGTGGGAGGGGAGGCCGAACCAACCGTGCTGTCGTTCGATGTCCAGCCGGGCGATAGGATTCTTCTAAGTTCCGACGGAATCCATGATAACCTCACCACCGCTGAGATTGAAAAGATAATCACTGACGCATCGCAACCGGACGAGGCAACCAGCCGGCTTTTTGAAGCTGCCGTCGCGCGCAGCCACGAGCAGTCCGCCGACGGAAAACACGAGCACCTCCGCGCCAAAGTTGATGACATGACGGCCATCGTCGTCGACTACAAGCCCTAAACCAATCTACGACAACATGCTACGCTAGGGAGCGCCATGCTGGTGCTCCGAAAGTTCGTGGCGATGCTACTGCTGCCGCTGTTGGCTGCAGCGATCGTTGGGTTTGTCCTCGGCACATCGGTCAACGAAACAGTGCTCCGAGCCAACTTTCTCAAAGCCGAATTAACCAAGGTCAAGGCTTACGAAGTCCTGACCCATGAGCTGCAGCAGCAACTAACAAAATCGAGCGGTCTTCCCGGACGACCAGCCGCGCTTTCACCTCAGCTCTCTGCGATTATCAACAGCGTGGTCGAGCCGAGCTGGCTGCAAACCGAAATCGAACGCAATCTCGATGCGCTCGATGGCTGGCTAAACCGCAACCAGCCGCTGCGCCTGACGCTTGACTTGACCAGCCGACGAATGGCGCTGGAAAACGCCCTCCAGAAGCAGCTCCCCGATCAGGTGGCCGCGACCGCCGCCAACGTGTTGCCAAATGAAATTGACCTGCTCGATCTTAACCAGTCGCTGGCGCCTTTTTTAGAGGCCATTAACGCACCGCCCCTTAGCGGCACCGATCAAATCCGCACTGCCCTAGAATCATTTAAGGTCGGCGTTGAAGCGTTTCGCCGCGGCCTGACGATTAGCTTGGTTGGCATCGTCATCGTCGGCCTGCTTGAGCTGATGCTGATGGCTCCCCAGCGGCCACGCCAGATCCGTTGGCTCAGCACGATGCTGTGGGTCAGTGCGGTGCTGCTGCTGGCAGTCGGTGCCATCGGCGTGCTCGGCGCCAACGCCTTGGTCGTCGGCCAGCTGGCCCTCGGCGGCTTACAGCCGGCCACCCAAGCGGCCATTGCCAGTCTGGCGCGCAACGTGCTGTCGACCGTCAGCTATCCCTTGCTGGCCGTCGGCGTGGCCCTGCTCTTCGGCAGCCTCGGCGTCCGCCTGGTCGCCGCCTTCGTGCGGACGCCCCCATCGCCACCGGCTCGCCACTAGCCGCCAAACATCCAAGGCGACACGGTTGTTTTCATTATTTTTTGCTATACTCGACACGTACGGTATGCCGCTAACCACCCTCAAGCAACACCCGCTGGTGCAGACCTTGGCCAGCTTGTTCGAGTCGATGCCCCGGGCTGAAGTCTTTGCCGTCGGCGGGGTGGTTCGCAACGCCTTGCTCGGTCGGCCATTCACCGACGTCGACGTGATTATTCGCGGCCTGCCGATCGACCAGGTTGAAGATGTGCTAAAACGGCTGGGTCGGGTTGATCGCGTCGGCAAACGGTTCGGTGTCTTGAAGGTCTGGCTGGCTGAAGGCCGCGAGCTCGACGTGGCCCTGCCGCGGACCGATCAGAGTTTCCGCACCGGCCGCTACCGCGACGTCGCTATCACGGCCGATCCAGATCTGCCGATTGAAGCCGACCTGGCCCGCCGCGACCTGACGGTCAACGCCATCGCCTGGGATATACGCAAACAACGACTAGTTGATCCTTTTGGCGGTCAGGCCGACCTCGCCCAGCATCTTGTCCGGGCGGTCGGCGATCCGCGCGAGCGCTTTCAAGAGGACGCCACCCGCATCCTGCGCGCAGTCCGTTTTGCGGTTCAGCTCAACTTCACCATTGAGCCAGTCACCGCCGACGCGATGTCGGAAAAGCTGCCTCTCCTGAACGATCAAGCCATCACCCCGCGCGAGGTCATTGCCCACGAACTGACTCGGGCGTTCGTTGCTAATCCGGTTCGAGCCTTTGACCTGTGGGATGATCACGGTTTGTTTCAAACGTTAATTCCCGAAGTAACGGCCATGAAAGGCTGCGCGCAGCCTGCCGAGTTCCATGCCGAAGGCGATGTCTGGACACATACGCGCTTGGCCCTGATGGCGCTGACTGACCCGGGCTTTTCCCAAACCTTTCCGAAAGCAACCCTTACGCCGCAGCTCGTCGTCGCCGTGCTCCTACACGATGTCGGCAAGCCGCCAACCCAGAAAACGCCGGAGCGCGACCATGTCGACCGCATCCGTTTTGATCGCCATGCCCCGGTCGGCGCCCAGCTTGCTGACGAGATTGGCCAGCGTCTCCGCCTCGATGCGGCTGGCGTTGATCTCGACATGATTGTTTGGTGCATTGAACACCACCTCGACATTCTCAACCTCGATTCAATCAAGCCGTCGACGCTCGAGCAGACGTACTTGAGGCCGGTCCGCGGCCCGTTGCTGCTACAGCTGACCTGGGCCGACAGCCGCGCCTCGCTCGGTCCCGACGCCGTCAACGCTGGTCGCCAATTTAAGGAGCCGAAACGCTTCGCCCAACTGCGACGGCAACTCGCCGAGCTGCAGGCCATCGGCTACGAAGGCCAACGCGTCAAGACGCTCCTGAGCGGTGACGATATCATGCGGCTGCTCGGTATTGCTGGCGGTCCGCGGATTGGTCAACTGCTCCAGGAGTTACGCGACGCTCAGCTGAGTGGAAAAGTTTCCACCCGCGCCGAAGCCGAAGCGTTCGTTCGTAAACGTCATGCCCACTGAACTATCCGCCACTGATGGCGGTGAACGGCTTGACCGCTACCTGACCCGCCGGCTCCCCGCCTATTCGCGCCGCCAGCTGCAGAAGCTCATTAAAGCCGGCGCAATTCTGCTCAACGGCCGAATCGTATCAGCCCACCGTCTGCTCAAAGACGGCGATCGGGTATTAATCAAAGAAGTCGCTGCTCAGCCGTTGCCGGCGGCGGCCGCGCCAAGTCCGACCGTTCTGTTTGAGAATGAGCGGCTGCTGGTTGTCAATAAACCGGCCGGTTTAATCGTCCACCCCGGCGCCGGTGTCCATGGGCCAACGCTGATTGACTGGTTGGTTAAGCGCGCGCCGTCGGTCACGACCGTCGGCGACGATCCGGCGATCCGGCCGGGGATTGTCCACCGCCTTGATCGCGACGTTTCCGGAGTGATGGTCATTGCCAAAACCCAGACATCGTTCAAGCATCTCAAGCAACAGTTCAAAAACCGGACCGTCGAGAAAGAATACCTCGCCCTGGTTCACGGTGTACCAAAGCAACGATCAGGCACCATTAACTTTCGGATTGAACGGTCAAGGCGGCAGCATGGCCGCATGCGCGCGCTTCCCCTCCTGCCTGACCTCTCGGCCCTGCCTCGGCATCGAGGGCTCGGCATCGAGATGAGCTCGTCGTTCGAGACCCTGAGGGGTCCTCAGACCCTGAACGGGAGGCCGAAGGGGGAGGGGATACGGCGAAGCCGAGGGGAGGAGCGCGGTCGGCAAGCCGTTACTCGCTACACCGTCGAACGCGTCTTCAACGGCAACGCCCTACTTCGTATTCAACTCGAAACCGGCCGAACGCACCAAATCCGCGTTCACCTTAAAGCCCTTGGTCATCCGATTGTCGGTGACACGGTCTACACGACCAAGCCAGCTCGCCGGAAATCGACAACGTTGTCGCGGCCTTGGCTTCATGCTGCCCGGCTAAAGTTTCAGGATCTCGATGGCACGACGCGGGAGTTCGAGGCGCCGTTGCCGAGAGAGCTTAAAGCGTACCTTCAATCAGGACTCACCTGAACACTCCGGTCTGAAATCTTACTTCCTTGACGTAAAACCTCGCCGCCGCTATACTCACTCCGCTCGTATTTTTGCGTTCACCATGGTCACCATTCAAGCAATCAACCAACCGAAATTAAAAGCTGACTTGCCGGACGTTCGGCCAGGCGCGACGGTTCGCGTCCACCAGAAACTGAAGGAAGGTGAGAAAGAGCGTATTCAAATTTTCGAAGGCATTGTCATCGGCCGGTCCGGCGGGCGCGGACTCGACGGCACGATGACGGTTCGGAAGGTATCCGAGGGCATTGGCGTTGAAAAAATCTTTCCGCTTCACTCGCCAAACATTGCCAAGCTCGAAGTCGTCCGCCAAGCCAAGGTCCGCCGCGCCAAGCTCAACTACCTGCGCACGCACGGCTTGGAAAAACTTGAGCGTAACAAATAACTCCGCCTGACCTCGGCCGCGCGACGTTCGGCTGTTTTTGCTATTCCGCCACCAGCGATTAACTGACGAATGCCACCATAGCGCAGATGAGACGACTCAGGTGCGGGGCAAGCAAGCTGGCTATCCAGAGCGGGTGGTGCGCGAGGAGGGATTTGTCCCGCCATCCCGTCATTCGACGGGACAGGTCCGACGGGATCCCGCCGTCATTTGAGTTTTTGAATCAAGGTGGCGGGAAACCCTCAAGCCCTTGCGGGCATTAGCCCCTTCCCTCGACTCCGCTCGGGACAGGCAAGCTTGCGCTTTCTAAGCAGTTGGTGCGGACGAGAGGACTCGAACCTCCAAGGTCTTGCGACCACCAGCCCCTCAAGCTGGCGCGTATACCAATTCCGCCACGTCCGCACCAACTGCTCACTAGCGCGCTGCGCCCCGCATACTCCGAGCTCTGCGAGGAGTTGTGCGGGGTATGCCAGTTCCGCCACTCGCGCACCACCCATCCTGGCGCGCCTGCCCCGCACTGTTCGATCAAAGTGAGAACAACTGCGGAGTATGCCAGTTTGGTCACATCCGCGCGCAGTCCAGTACAGTAGCATATCACGTTTTCTCGATTTTTCAAGTTCTGTTTCGGTGAGCTTGCCATTCACCGAAACTTTCTGTAGAGTGCTTGCGCGGCTTTCCGGAGGGGGCGGCTGCTTTGCTCCCTCACAACCCGAATCAACAACCCCTTCCGCCTGCGAGGCAGACCATGCTTAGCCAAGTGAAGTTAGGGCAGTACCGCCAGCTCATCGACATCGCGCGATCAGCTGCGCCATTCGCTTACCGGCCGTACTCCGACTACCCGGTCGGGGCGGCCGTGCTCACCTTCGACGGCCGTTTCTACCCGGGCTGCAACGTCGAAAACGCCGCCTTGTCGCAAACGGTGCACGCCGAAGAAGTAGCGGTCTGTACGGCCATTGCCGACGGCGCGCTTGAGCGGGCCCTCGGTAGGGACTTGACCAAGGACGGCTTCATCGAAGCCTTGGCCATCTTCCAGGTCAAGAATCCGACCGATCCCTGGCCCTGCCTCCAGTGCCGGCAGTTCCTAACGGACTTCGGTCTGGGCATCAGGATCGTTGGCTTTGCCGGACCTGACCGGAAGCGAATCATCTACAAGACACTCGCCACGCTGGCCCCGCATTCGTTCGGAACCAAAAAGGTACTGGGCAACGGGAAGCGCGTGGTCGCTCCTCACGGGATGGCAAGATGAGTACGCTAGAGACGCTGGATCTACTCAAACGCAACCCGATCGCGGCGGCGAGCCAGGCCGCGGCCGAGCTCAAACGTCGTACCGGTGTCGTCAAGCACCACGTCGCCATCATCCTCGGCAGCGGCTGGGACGTGGTCGCACCGTATCTCGGGGAAATGGCGCTCGACTTTCCGGCCGCCGAGCTGCCCGGATTCCTGCCGTCTGGCGTGGAGGGACACGCCGGTCGGATTCGGAGCATCAGAGCCGAAGACAAGCGGGTCTTGGCTTTCCTCGGACGGAAGCATCTGTACGAGGTAGGCGAGGACGGTCACAACCTGCCTGTGGCCGCAACAGTCCACGCCGTCCGAACTGCGGCCGCGGCTGGCTGCACGAGCATCATTCTGACCAACGCGGTCGGCGGCCTCAACCCGGCCATGCCGACCGGCACGACCGTCCTGATCAAGGATCACGTCAGCTTCTTCGTCCCCTCGCCGCTCGCCGGTCCGAACTTTCTGCAGTGCGACGAGGTCTACTCACGGCGACTGCGAGGGGCATGCCGGGAACTTAATCTGCCGGAAGGCATCTACGCGCAGGTTCGCGGTCCGCACTTCGAGTCGCCGGCCGAGGCCGAGTTCCTGCGGCGAATGGGTGTCGACATCGTCGGCATGTCCATCGCCACCGAAGCACTGACGGCGCGTGATCTGAAGATGGAAGTCCTCGGCCTGTCGATCGTCACAGACTCGGCCGGAGAGCTCACCAGTCACGGCGACGTGTTGGCAGTCGTCAGACAGACCGCGAGCACGCTGGCTCTGCAGCTCGCTCAGGTCATCAACCGGCTGTAACCATTCATCCTACTACTGAACCTTGGAGGCTGCTCATTATCGAGAAAACCACGGGCCCTCGGCGAAAATCGTCAAGGGCCTGTTTCGTTTTTTCCAAAGAAAAAGGGCCTCGCCACAGAGTGGTTTGGCCCGTGCTGCGCGGTAGCGCGGTGGATCCAGGGCTGAGGCCTCTGGGCTATGGATTTCGAGAGCTTGCGCCCTCGAAACTTGAGCCTCGGGGCTCGCGCCTCGATCTCCTCGAGAAGCTTTCCCTTTCGGGATTACTCCTTTTTGGAGAAGGATCCACGCACGCACCGCACAGAACAAAAACAGCATACCGCATGCCTAAAACTAGGCGCAAGTCCGGTTGCACACACCTTATGAACACGCTTTTTCCACAAATTTGTGGACAAACAAACGACAAACTTGCATTACGGCGCATTCGTAGAGTAGAGTACCTGCGAAACTCACAGCGGAGGGACGGGGTTTTGCCTGCTCCCTGACAACTTAATAACCCTGAACATAGAAAGGTCCATCATGCCGCCTAGGACAACGGAGGCAAGTCTCAGGTTTCGGTTTATGAAGTTCATGGCTGGTTACCAGTCTGACGCTCAGCGAATCATTACTGACGGATCCATCTCCAGAATGCTGGGGTTCTTCCAGCAAGGTGTGTGGACCGCGCTACCGCCGCAAGCACAGGGGCGACTGGTCAAGAGGTTGGAAAAACTGAGCGCCTCTCGCGTTCGGACCGTTGGCGAAGCGCGGGATCTTTCGGCCATCCTCGACACGGTCGATCACCCGCGACTCCAAGACCTGCACGGATCGTTGATTGAGCGCTTCCCCGAGCTCGTTCCGTCTTCGCTGCCGACGCCGGACACAGAAGAAGAGCTTGAACAGACTGAAGCTAAGGCTCAGACAGAAGATCCGGAGGCATCCTGGGACGGCTTTTGGACAACCGTCAAGTTTCCGGAGCGGCTCGACCAGGAACGGGTTGTGGAAATTCTTGATCGGCTGATGTCGTTATCAATCGGGGACCTCAAGCCGTCACATCGCGCGCTCTTCACCTACGCCCACTGGCTTAACCGTTGGGCTCACGCACTACAGTACAAGAGATCGTACGGCGAGGCTGTCGACGCGCTCTACACCCGGAAGAGTCAGACTCTGAATCGGCTGATCGAGCTCTATCCCGGACGTGTGTTCGTTGAGGTTGAGACCAGAACAATGATTCGGGTTCGGCTGATCGACAAGAAGCCGCTTGCCGACTCAATCCATACTTGGATGCATGTGCCGATCAGTCAACTGACGAAACGCCTGTCTACCAAGTATCGTGCCCGTTACGAACGTCGGCTTCGTCAGGCGCTCGAAGGAGTCCAGGAAGCTACTCGGCTCCCTGACAACACGTCTTAAAACGACTGCCATCAACCCACCAGAAAGGAGGGTCTGGCCGTGATTGCTCGCGTCCTGAGAGTCGCGCCAAAAAAACTGGTTTGGCAGGTGGCCCGTCGCTACATTGCCGGACCGACGCTGGTTGACGCCGTCGCGACGATTCGGTCACTCAATGACGTAGGATTCACCACGGCCGTCTCGTACCTCGGTGAACACGCGACGACGCTGGCCGACTGCGATCAAGCGCTGCATATGTACCAACAGGTACTGGAGCTGATTCGCACCTTACGGCTGCGAGCCAGCTTGTCGGTCAAACCGTCGCAGCTTGGACTCAAGCTTCACTACCACGCCTTCCTGGACCGCGCCGGAGCGTTGCTGGCTCGGGCTGAATCGCTCGGCACGTTCGTCCGTTGGGACATGGAAGATTCATCGTGCACGCACTGCACGCTCGAAGCCTACCGCGTGCTTCAACAGCGGTATCCAAATACCGGCGTGGTGCTCCAAGCCATGCTCCGTCGGAGCTGGCGAGATGCTGAACTCTTGGTCACCGTTGGTGCCAATGTTCGCGTCTGCAAGGGCGCCTACCGGGAATCGCCGGCCGTCGCCTACCAAAACCGACGGGAGATTCAACGGCATTACCGGCGTATCTGTCGGCTGCTGCTGGCCGCTGGCTGCTTTGTCGGGCTGGCGACGCACGACGAGGTTTTGCTGACCGCGGGACAGGGCCTGATCAAGGACTTCTCCATCCCGCGATCGAAGTACGAGTTCGAAGTGCTGCTCGGCGTTCGTCCGGAACGCACGCAGCGACTGCTCGCTGACGGACACCCGGTGCTCGTCTATGTACCGTTCGGCCAGCAGTGGTTCGAGTATTCACTCAGACGATTCAACGAGAACCCGCAACTGTTCTGGACTATCGCCCGAGCAGTGTTGCTCGGCAGGTAAAAAGGAGCACCCTATGAATTGGCGTCAGGAGATGCGCAATACCATCGAAGAGCACATCCCGCTGTCGGGGTGGCGTGAGCGAATCAAGGGGTTCATTCGTCTCGAAGGCGGATCGATCCTGGTGATGGCGGCCTGCATCGGCATCGGCC
>JACQPY010000004.1 GCA_016207275.1 Candidatus Kerfeldbacteria bacterium | reverse complement strand
GATCAAGGAGGCCGCCGAGCGGCTCGAGAGCGAGGCGCGCCGCAAGAAGATCGTCGAGGAGAAGATCGCCGCGGCCGGCGACGACCGCATGGAGCAGCTGCGCATCACCTACTGCACGCGGGTGGCCCGCGACGGCGAGCCCATCGAGACGGTCTTCGGGCGCACGTTCCCGGAGATCGAGGCGATGTTGCGTGCTGACAAGCGGCACGCGATGGACGCCATGCGGCAGGACCCCCACAGCGAGAACGCGCGCTGGGTGGAGGAGGCGGACCGGCACCTCGAGATCTTCCTCGCCGACAAGAGCGAGACCGAGGCGGTCGTCAAGGGCATGGCCCCGATGGTCACCAAGGCCGCCGAGTCCGCGCCCCCGGTCGCGCAGGACGAGCACAACGGCCGCCGCCGGAACCGTCGGCACGGGCACAACCAGCCCGAGATCATCGTGGCCCCCGCCGCATCCGACCCCGACCGTCAGCCCGCCGGGCTCGACCACCGGGTAACGAACCACGGGACGCACGGTCAGACCGCGCGTATCGTCCACTAGATCGTTTCTTCTCCCCTTCCGTTCGTGACCTGAAGCACAATCTTCTTCAGGACCCCCTCATATTGCCGAGTAGCACTCGGCAATAGGAGCTGGTCTCTCAACCCCTCGCCACCCCGGCGAACATACCTGGAGCAAACCGTGACCGAGTCCCGCACCCCCACCCGCACCGACCGCGCGCTCATGCTGACCGCCCTGATCGGCACCCTCATCGCGACCATCATATCCTCCTTCCTGATCCTCCCGCGCGTCGCCGCCGCCCAGGCGTCGGAGGTCCGGCCGATCACGATCGAAGACCGCGTCACGGCTCTCGAGGCCTACGTTCGCTACCTCAACGACAAAGTCGAGTTCCTCAAGGGAGCGGACAACGCGACGAAGAACGAGATGGATACCCTTCGCTCGCGCATCGAATCGCTCGAGCGGATCGCTCTCGTGGTCGATCCCAACCAGTCGGCCAAGGCCATCGCCTACCAGTTGGGCTGGCTCCTGGTGGGAATGAAGGAACAGGCCTTCCTCGACTACCGCAAGAGCAAAGCGATGCGGGAAAACCTGGTCAACCTCGCGAGGGCGCAAGAGCGCTCGCGGGAGGACATGGAGTTCTGGCTCAGGCACCACATAGGCCCCAGGCCTTCCAAGGAGTGCACGGAGCTTCCCGCGAACCAGTCACAGACGCCTCTCGAGGACGAGGTCCTGGGCCTCTCGAAATCCGACGCGGTGGAGTGGTTCTTCGAAATCACCCGGGCCGAAAACCGGTACTACATCTGCCAGACCTACGGCGATATCGTTCCCCCGGCTCCCACTCCCCCAAGCAAGTAGAGCCACGGTTCTTTCCCTTCTCGGCGGACATCTCCGCCATTCCCCTCTTTGCCTGAATCTATCAGACACAGAGGAGAAACGCCTCCAAAGGATCCAGCCACCTTTCTCGTCACTTGGTGACGAGAAGGAAATCATGAAGAGAGGAGAGCATCATTGGGTTCCAGCTTTTGATGTAGTTTTCATAATCCGATAAAACATCCGGGAATATTTCCTGTACAGCTGCTTCGTCAACAATGTTCATCTCTTGAGAAAACCCGCTGTAAAATCGGTGACTCGACCATGGATAATCGAGCAGAGCCGGCCAAGCTTTACCCCAATCAACACCCGTCTCTCCCCGCCATGGCACGCCCAAAACATCAAGAGCATTTAAGTGAACATATCTTGGGAGGTGTTCAAAGTGTGCTGCTGTACCAATAGGCTTCGCACGGAAAGGTCGTTCAAATAATGGACCGGTTCTTGAATAGCGCGTATTGAAATATTTCGCATAACCCATGAGCAACTTGTGCATGAATCGTGAGATCCCGTTTTCAACACATTGCTCAAGAATCATATGAAAGTGGGTTGTGAGAAGACAGTATGCAAGAATCTTTACAAACGGACGACGGGAGTCTCCAATGACCGGGTGTGAAGCGAGAACCGCTTCTTTACCTAAAGGGTCACCCCGGTGATAATAATCTTGGTCATTAAACAAATAAAGATCCTGACTAAAACGTTCCCGATCGGCATCGTTCAAAAATATATCACTTCTATTCACCCCCCGGATGAATACGTGATAACAGTGCCCATCTATCAATTCTTCTATTCTCATATAATCTCGTCACCAAGTGACGAGTTGACCTAGTGTTTAGGAAACGGTTGGTCAGGAAGAGGCTTGGTGAAGCCGGCCAGACGCTCTTGAGAAGAGAGACCTGGATATATACGCGCACCGCTCCACGCAAGTTCGAAGACACTCCGCAACGTGTCCGCCATCGTCTTACTCCGTATGATCGTCACGAACGTCTGTCCGCGGAATGAATAGAGGAGAAT